>DAOTTL010000201.1:0-7079 GCA_034438135.1 Ktedonobacteraceae bacterium
ACTTTATGACATTTCCAGACATCAATAAAGAAAGAGGAGTTGGCAGGGTTTCCGGGGCTTGCGCCCCGGAAACCCTGCCAACTCCTCTTTCTTAAAGGGGATGGGAGGGCCTGCTATGCACCCTGCACAGCTTCCTGTGCGGAGATATCTCGATCCTCCACAACTTCCTCTTTAACTACTGGCACATCTGGGCCGCTTTTACGATCCCTGCGACCCTCGATCAGGACATAAAGGGTTGGAACCAGCAGCAGGGTTAGAATGGTCGAGGTTGTGAGACCTCCGATCACTGTAATCGCCAGCGGTGCCGCGATAAAGCCGCTATCCTTGTTAAGTCCCAGAGCCATAGGCAAAAGCGCCAGAATAGTGGCGACAGCCGTCATCAAAATCGGGCGCAGCCTGCGACGTCCACCCTCGATAACCGCCGTCATTACATCCATCCCTTGAGCACGGTACTGGTGAATCAGATCCAGCAGAACAATCGCGTTCGTCACAACGATGCCCACCAGCATCAACAGACCAATCAGGGACGGCACCCCCAGCTGGGTATGCGTGATCAGCATCAGGATCAGTGAACCTGTGGCTGCGAAGGGAATCGAGATCAGCAGGATCAATGGCTGAACTATACTGTGAAATGCCCCCACCATGATCAGGTAAACCAGCAGAATGGCAACCAGGAGCGCAATGCCCAGACTACTGAACGCTTGCGACTGACTCTGTGCAACGCCGCCCGTTGTAATTGTTACCCCGGTAGGCAGTTTAAGAGTGTTCAATTGTCGCTGAATGCTTGTGTTGATGGCACCAACATCCTGAGTTGTAGCTGTGGCGCTTACTGTCGCGGTTCGTTGACCACCGATATGCGTGATTTGCGCTGGTCCCTGCGTCTCAATCACTGTGGCAACGTCACTTAACTTCACCGTACCAGTTTGAGTAGGTAAGAGCAAATTCTGTAAATCATTCATCGACTCAGGGGGCGTTCCCAGTTGGAGATTGACATTCTCCTGCTGACCATCCAGCGTTACTGTCATCACTGTTGAGCCGCTGTAGACCTGACGCAGCAGTTGAGCAACCTGAGCAGGTGTGAGACCATGAGACAGAGCTTTGGCCGGATCGACACTCACATTGATCAACGGCGAGGCGTTTGCCAGGTTGCTGGTGATATTGGTGATATTGGCAACTTTCGAGAAAGCGCCCAGCACCTGCTGCGTTGCCTGACTCAAACTGTTCTCATCGGGAGCCTGCACGTTAACCGCAATGCCAGAACTGTTGAAACCACCTGAACCGCTGGTGGAAAGCTTCAACGTCCCAACACCTGTCAAAGCATTCAGGCGACTCTGCAAGGTATTCTGGAATGCAGTCTGGTCTGCATTGGGATCAGCGGTAATCGAGAAAGTGGCGCTATTACTACCCCCCGAAGTACCAGACAGAGAAGCAAACGCTCCTGCGGACCCGATGGTTACCTGGTAGATCTGCCTGTTCGGCATGCCACTCAGCACAGCCTCTACTTTTTGAGCCGCCGCATTCGTCACATCCAGACTAGTCCCCACCGGCAGCGTCTCACTGATCGAATAGGCATTCTGTTGGGACGAGCTAAAGAAGTTTGTACCCAGCCTTGGAATCAGCGACAGAGTCCCCAGGAAGAGTACAAGCGCAACCACCAGCGTGATGACTTTGTGGCTGATCGTCCAGCGCACCATCGGCACGTAGCCACGCTCCAGGAAAGTCCGCTTCTTATGCGCATCTTCCACAACCTGACCCTTTGGCGCTCTCAGGAACCAGTATGCCAGCACCGGAATAATGGTCAAAGCCACGACAAGCGAGGCAAGCAGGGCTACCGTGACAGTAATCGCAAAGGGACCAAACACCTCGCCAACCAGACCACCAGTAAAGGCAATCGGCAAGAAGACAGCGACAGTTGTCAGGGTAGAGGCTGTGACAGCTCCCGCAACTTCCCGGACCGCTGAGGTAACCGCCTGTTGCTTTGGCTCACCTGAGCGTAGATGACGATGAATATTCTCCAATACCACAATCGAGTCGTCTACGACACGTCCAACCGCAATAGTCAAACCTCCCAACGTAAAGAGGTTAAGTGTCAGATTACCGACCCAGATCGCGATCAGCGCAATAACGATCGAGAGAGGAATGGAGATAGCTGTAACCAGCGTTGAACGGATCGAGAAGAGGAAAAGCAGGATCACCAGGATGGCAAAGAGGGCACCCAGTAATCCCTCGCGAACCAGACCATCGACTGCACTGGAGATGGAGGGAGCCTGATCAGAGGTTACGTCGATCTTTGCACCGTTGCCAAGCTGACTCTCAAAGGAGGAGAGTTGCTGATTAACAGCGTTCGAGATGGAAACAGTATTGCCACTCGACGTTTTTGTAATAGAGACGCCCAGGCTATCCTGACCGTTTGTGCGAGCCAGCGAGGTTGAAGGAGCCAGCGTTTGCTGCACTGTGGCAATATCGCTCAGTTTTACTGGTGTCGTTGTAACCTTACAATTCGCAGTTGGCTGAGCCGCGCCAGGAACAGTAGTCCTTGTGCCTATAGGAGAAGTGGTTCCAGTAGCAGTTCCGGTTGTTTGTGGACAGTTTGAACTGACCTTTTCACTCACTACCAGATTTTGCAGATCGTCGAGCGAACCAATTGTATTGCCAACGCTAATCGAACGCGTCTGACCATTATTGGTTAACTGACCCGCCGGTAGCGTCACGTTATCCGCCTGAAAAATGCTCTGCAACGTCGTCAGTGTCACACCAGCCTTCTGCATCTTTGTCAGATCAAGTGTCACATTGACAATCTGGTCACGTACTCCGGTAATGTTTACAGTCGCAACCCCGGCAATACCATTGAGTACAGGCACAATCTTTGTCTTCAGATCAGAGGCCAATGCAGCCGCATCCCCATTGGAGGTCACGGAGAGTTGCATGATTGGCTGGTCGGAAAGATTAAAGGTCTGCACCTGTGGAGTAACACCTGAGGGCAGAGTGGATTGAATACGGCTCATCTGCTGAGTCAAGCTTTGACTGGCTTGATTGAGATCAGTGCCAAAATCGTATTCAACAATGATGATCGCAGCCCCTTGATTTGAGTAGGAAGTCAGCGATGTAACCCCTTGCGTGCTCTGGATACTTTGCTCCAGGGGATTGGTTACATCCCGCTCAACGATCGCGGGCGAAGCGCCAGGATAGGTCGCAGTAACAGTCACGGCAGGAAACTCCAACGAAGGGTAGAGTTCCTGTTTGATGGATGGAATGACCAGAACACCAATAAGGAGAATCGCAATCGTCGCCAGGGCAGCGAGACCACGATTGGCCAGACTCAATCTAGAAAGAAAGGACATAGTAAAACTCCAAACAGAGAAATTTCTCACTTCAGACTCTTCCAAACGAGCGGTCTAAGAAGAGTCGCATCACGGATGTCTCGTCTCAACTTTTACAAAAAGATCTGGATCTTCTCTTTAAATCAGATTATGGTTAGCTTAACATTGTTAAACAGGTCAAGTCATCAGGGGTTTCCCTGATGCTCCTCTTGCCAAAGAAAGGTACAATAAACCTGACTTTCCAGTGGAGTCTCTCATCGTTCTCTTTTTCCAGATGCAAATCAGTTGGACGACAGACAAGAACAGGGCAAAGCAATGAGTCTCATTTCTCTTTGGGTGAAACGGCTGGCAGAACGGCATACACTCTTTTATCGCTGGTTGATTATTCTGGCCGGACTGGCTCTGCAGGTAGCTATTCTGGCCTCGGTGATTATAAGCATGAAGCAACCAGCAGTAGCAGATATTACGCTGGCTCCGGTGGCAGGAGCAACTCAGACATGTCAGATTGTGGCAGTGCGACCATTTAGCGACGCATGGGTCTCAGGTCTTCAAGACGGGATGCAGGTCAAACTGGTCGATGAACGGGCAAACGAAAACTGTACAACCCACATACAATCGATTAGCGTTGAAATTGTTGGTTTTCCGGCTCGTACGATCAACATAAATGTACTGCCTCCGCCGACCGATCTGGTGAATATAGCGCTCTCGCTGATCCTGATACTGGTCTTCGATATCACCGGCGCAGCGATCTTCCTGCATGCACAAAAACGTCCCATCGCCCGCGTTACTTATGCCCTCTTCTTCTTTACAGCGCTGGTCTCGTGTATGTTCAATCAGCGCGGCACGGCCTTACTGGAAATAAATCTGCTCGGCTTTGTCGCCTCGATGGTTATTAGGGGTCTTTCCGTCACCTTTGCCTGCCTTTTTCCTTATTCCCTCTCTGAGAAACCGATCCGGCAGATACCAGTACAAATATATATTCCCTTGCTAATTGGGGTATTGCTGGCTATTCTCAGCCTGTTTATGGTGCTCGCTCCCCCTCCTTATCGCTTCACCTTTATCGCGTTCACTTTTCTCTATGACATCTCCTGTCTGATCATCACAGTAGTAGTTATGGTGCGAGGTCTACGCCATCTCAAGCGCCAGGAAAGACAGTTCGCACGCATAGTTATGAGCGCCATTCTTTTCCTATTGGTTCCTCTGGCGCTCAATTTAAATTTCATTCATACAGGTGCTCTGACTCTGGTACAGACAAACCTGCTCCGCTTCCTGCCCATTCCTCTGATCGTTCTCTCTCTGGTCTGTGTCTACGCGCTTTTCCGTCAGCAACTGCTTGGAACAACCAGCCTGCTCAGCCGACAGGCGATGCGTGTACTCCTCTGGATCTTGCTAGCCAGTATTTTTATCATTCCCAGCGTTATTCTGATAAATTACCTGAGCATCCTGGGAGTCTCACCTATAGGGCTGGACTATATCGATGCGCTGCTGCTGCTTGGAAGTCTGGCTCTCTTTCCGCTGCTCTGGAGTAAGGGACGTGATATGGGTGATCAGGTTTTTTATCGCGATTTCTATGAGTACAATCGCTCGCTGCGCGATTTAAGCGCGACCCTGACCCGGTTGCGCGGTATTCAGCAGATCAGTACGTTTATGCTCCCACGCCTGGCTCTCCTCCTCAATGCGACCGAGACCAACCTGCTCCTGGGCACCACGCCTCAGGGGAATAGTTTGCCAAATTCCGGCAGTTCCCTGGAAGGGACAGCGGACTGGCGGGTCTACCGCTCCATCTCGACCCTGGAGAGACGGAAGGCTAACCTTCCCACCGGAGGAATTCCAGAAGAACGGCTCATGCGCATCGCCAACCTGGCACTGACCCACGTACATCAAAGCTCTGCCGAGCCATTATTGCTTGACGGTATGTTACTCCTGGCCTTGTTCGACGGCAATCGCTGTAGCGGCTTCCTCTGTCTGGGTCCGAAATGCAATCTAGAACCCTATAGTAAGCAGGATCATAGCTTCCTCGCTACACTGGCCTCACAACTTTCTCTCATGGAGGTCAACAGCCGTTACCTGGAACAGGCAGAGGCAGACGCGCAACAACTGGCCGCGCTCAACCACCGCGTCATCTCGGCCCAGGAGGAGGAACGTCATCACCTGGCACTTGAGCTACACGATGAGGCCCTCCAGCAGGCGATGATAGTAGTCAGACAACTCTCCGATGCCAGTAACATGGAGGATGTCGCTGAAACCATGCCACTGGCTCGCTCGGTCGTGACAAGTCTGCGTCGTACATGTCTGGAGTTGCGTCCACCGCTACTGGATGAGTTAGGACTGGAGGAGGCCTTCCGCTGGCTCGCATCGCAGAGCGAAGAACTGACCGGAAACAGATTACGGATTCACGTCGATTGTATCGGCAACTGGGATACGCGCCCACCCGCGAGCGCTGAATTAGCCCTTTACCGGGTCGGGCAGGAAGCTTTCTCTAACATCCTTAAATACTCTGGTGCCAGTCGCGCAACACTACGCCTGAGACGCAGTTCTCAAGGCCAGATCTCGCTCTTGATTTCGGACAATGGACGCGGTTTACAGCAGAAGCACCTGCGAGCAGAGAACCTGGGACTGGTCGGCATGCACGAGCGTATGGTCGCCATAGATGGCAACTTCCAGATGCGTACCAGTCCAGGAAGAGGCGTCACAATACGCGCAGTCTGTCAGCAGAAAATGCCGAAGACCAGTTCTACCTCCCATGTCTTGAGTATCCTGAACACAAAAGAACCAGAAATGAACCGGACAATATGGGAAGAGGTGTATTCATGAGCGAAACCATTACAATTGTACTGGTAGATGACCATACAATGATGCGTGAGGGAACGCGGAGATTGCTAGAGGAGGACCCGGACTTGAAGGTTATCGGAGAAGCGCAGGATGGGAAAGAAGCGCTGCCCCTCTGCCATCTCCTGAAACCCCGCGTGATCGTTCTGGATATCGCTATGAAAAGGATGAACGGTTTTACCTTTGCACAAACCCTCCTGAGAGAAAGTCCTCGTGGAACCACACCCGCTATTCTCGTGCTAACGGCCTACGATCAGGGAGCGTATGTTCGCGCCATGTTACACCTGAACATCAAAGGATACTGGCTCAAAAGTGCACGTGGAAGCGAAATTCGGCAAGCGGTTCACGAGATCGCCGAGGGCAGGATCAGCCTTGATCCTGAAATAAGACGACAGCTCCAGGTGGAAGAGCACACCCTCAACGCTGTACAGGCTGAGCCGCTAACAGTACGCGAACTGGAGGTCCTACATCTAGTTGCTCAGGGTGTGCGCAACATTGAGATTGCTCAACACCTGAGCATCTCAGTAAAAACGGTTGAGACTCATCTGACCAGTATCTACGGCAAGCTCGGCGTCCAATCACGCGCCGAAGCTATCGCCTTCGCCCTCAAACAGGGACTCCTCCTCCCAGGCACATAATCGCATATGTATGCCGTTAGCTGTTGCTATTTTTTCTATCAAGAATCTAATAAAAAATACAAGTGGCATAAAAGTGTGTTCAAAGTGTGCTTCGCGTGTCTAAAACGATTGTAATCCTAGAAGAACTACAAGTATACTACATTCGTAGATCGAAATCTACAAAGATTGTAAGTATTGATTTAAATGTAGTCTTCTAGGAGTTTTGAATGATTGCGTAGATAGAAGAAAAATAGTGTGTGCGGGGCAAGAAGTAAGGATCTGGCAAATCAAATACTGTTGTTGAGATCCATCT
>DAOTTL010000202.1:0-5296 GCA_034438135.1 Ktedonobacteraceae bacterium
ACAATATGGACGAGGCTCCATCAATCCAACCACAGACACATTCCTCAAAGCCTGAAGAAGCAACATAAAACCAGTCTTTCAGAAAAATCATACAATAAGTTTATTCTGCCTACGTGCGTTGCTCTTTCCTCACCTTCTCTTTCCTCCTCTCTCCATACTTCGTCAACAGAATCTTTGTTGTAGAGCCTTGTTCCGAATAATGTGCTTGTGATCATAGAGTACGTCAGGATACCTGGAGCCTTCTTGCAGTCTGCTTTTCTTTTAAAAAAATGCAATGGCCAGCGAGAGGATGATTCTTTTCAGGCAACCCAAAGAATGATGGTCCTTTTCTTTTAGGATACGTTTCTAAGATTCTTCTTCAAATAGCACACTCAGCATCACGCCTCCAAAGAGATAGATGTGGATAGACGACTTTTGGGGAGGGTTCAAAATAAGGGTAGGTATCGTCAATGTCTTTTTGTTAAAAACCGTACTACCTATCGTAATTGGAGTTTCCTTCTATGAATCAAGAGCAAAATGCCCCATTTGAGCAAATAGATCAGACATGCGGATATCCTGATGAAACCCTGGGTACTCGTCAGGCATCTATTTCAAACAAAACAGAGTCAGGAGAGACGCAAAGCGAACTAAAGCCACTACCACCTCCACTAACAGCGCCACAGCCACTACCACCTCCACCTCCACGGCCACTAACAGCGCCACAGCCGCCACTACCACCTCCACCATCGCGACCAGATCGTGATGAAGTGCCGGATGAGAATAGGATATCGAGTCCGATTAGCAAATTCATTTAAAACGAGTAGAAGTTCTCTATTTCTTAAAGCAGAGAGGTGAGAGATATTCACTGTCTCTCTCCTCTCTGCTTTTCTTGAAGAACCTTTTTCGTATTCAGGAACAAAACACACGTCTGTCGGTTCATACTCCCATTCACTTATTATGACCAGTCCGAGACTCTCAACAAGCGAAGAGATCACGAAGGATGAGGGGATGATCTCTCTCGCCTCCTGAAACGCAAAGCTGTGCTTGCTCTCCCTCAAAGCGCACTTCGCATCGCTCCTGACCCGGTTGCTGCCATTGTTCAAAACATCTATACGCCTGTTGGACCTGATCCCAGAGAGGATACGCGCCTCGCTGTTTTCCCCGCCATCCTCCCTCTTCACGCTGTCGGAGCTGAAGGATGGTTTCGTGGGGTGCATCAGTCAGCACCACGGCCTGAGAGGGTTGTCCCTGGATGCGAAACGGTTGTGTCACCGTGAGGGATGCATAGAACCCCTGGAGAAACCAGCGAAAGGCTGTTTCTTGAAAACAAGCTGGGAATGGACTCTCTGCCTCCAAGAGAATCTCCCTGGCACAGGGTTGCTGAAACAACGAGCGAGTTGAAGACAGAGGAACGCCTGGCTCAATGAGTGGCATAAAAAACAGAGACGGTTGCCAGAAACGTCCTTGAGCCGTGCTCCCATCGGCTGCTTTCTCGACGACAAGAAAACCACTGGCCTGGAGATTTCCCTGAAGATCCATCACGAGACGACCACCTGGAGCAAGTTGCTCATACCAGGCACGCGGAATGCATCCCACGCTTGCCGTTGCGATGATGCGGTCATACGGGGCATGTGTCTCCTCCCCCAGGCATCCATCCTTTGCCTGAACAGTAACAGGCCCAACAAGCCTTCGGAGGATGTGCTCAGCACGCTTGGCAAGATCTGTATCCACTTCAATGGTCGTGACAAGCGTCGGATCAGTGGTCAGAGAGGCGAGCAAGGCTGCATTATATCCAGTGCCAGTCCCAATCTCCAAGACACGATGGGCTGGCCGAACATCTAAAGCCTCCAGCATACGAGCCATCACAGATGGTGCAGAACTGGAGCTGACGGGCCACTTGCGCTCATCCAGCTTGGTGACCAAGGGTTCATCCTGATAGACCAGTTCAAGCCACTGCTCAGGCTCGGTCTCTGAAGACTCACACCTTGTCCAGACCATGCCAGGTTCTGCTTCCCGTTGGTAAAACGACGGCACAAAGGCTTCACGTGGCACCTGGAAAAACGCCCGCGCGACCCGCGTTGATTGGATGGTTCTTGTTGCTTGGAGTGTATCAACCAATCGCTTGCGGTGGGCATAGCTCTGCTCAAGGATAAGGTGTTGACTGTCTGACATACGCCCGCCTTTCATAGACGATATGCTTCTGGATAGTGGAGCAAATTGGCCATCGCTTCTGCCAACGGCAACCCCGTTTTCGGTTCGGTCCAGAGGAACTGACCTGTGGGGTTGAGCTCCAGGAAGACATATTCTCCTTCAGGTGTCAGGATCATATCCACTGAACTGTACTGAAGGCCAAATTGACGCACGAGCAGCAGAAGCTTTTGCTCGATGTCTTGAGGTAACTGGTGGACCCCATACGAAAGATCTGGGTAAGAACGTCGCCAATCAGTTTGTGTTCTCTCGCTTGTCTGCGAAAAGATCTCGACGGCAAACACCTGCTTCCCGACGACAATCACACGCAATTCCAGGGCTTTGGAGATCAACTCCTGAAAGAGATGCGCGGTCACTCGGACGCCCTCCAGATCCTCCAGGTGTGTTGGCTGAACGACATTGGTATACAAAAAGCGTGGCTCGTCTGACAAGAAACGTCCCTCAGGATCAAGCACTCCCTTCGAGACGACTTTCGCGATCATGTGCCCCTGACATTCATTATAAAAAAATGAAGAAACTGCCGTAGGATCGTTCGTCAAGAGACTTTTGGGAACACGGAGTCCTAGGGACTGAGCGGCAGCAAGTTGTGCAGGCTTAAGCTCAGCAGCTTGAATCCTGTCTCGTCGGCTCACCCAGAACGGTCCAGTGCAGGTTGATGGATCGAGAAGCAGGCCGAGAAACCCGCGAAAAGCTTCCCGTTCCAGAAACGCACGCACCGGCAGAGAATACCCAGCTGGTGCTCGATACGGCTGTGGCCGACGACACCAGATGCTCTGAATGCTCTCCAGCGCAATCGTGTGATCTCGGTAGGTAAGTGTGCCTTGCCAGCCACGATTCATCTGAACGGCCACACGAATATGTTCGGGAAAGTCACTGAGGTCCCACCGAAGAATCTTGGCATTCTGACGGCGTAGCACCGCTTCAACAGGAGGGATATGAGCATCCTGTTCCTGTGTCAGGAAGAGAATCGTTGCAGCCATCAGTAATCCTCATCTTCTTTTGTGTCCGAATCGGCAACAAGACCAGTCCGATCAGCACGGGGATCGTCATCTTCGTCTTCATCTTCCATCGTGTCATCTACAAATTTGTTGTCCAGGCCGGTCTGATGCGGTGTCGATTCACCAGCCGTTTGCTGGCCGTCAGCGTGGGGAGACGCGGATTCAAGAAAACGAAACATGAAAGGCAGCCGAAGATGCCACTGCGATGGTGAATGTTCATCAAGAGACGATTGCATTCCTGTCGAAGGAAATAGGTCCATTAGAAACCTCCCTGCGCCGCGTTGAAGAGCCTGCTGCGCGAGCACCTTCCCCCTGGAAAACCAGAAAGGAGGAGAGGTGAGTTGAAAGCATATTGAAAGCGGCAAGTACTATCCCGTTCCTCTTCAATCTATTCTACATATCTCATCATAAAAATAGCAAAGGGTCGTATCTTCATAGAGAGGATGCTTTCTGAGAAACAGGTTCTTTGCTCGTTCCCTGGAAGGGATGCTACCTTTTTCTCTTGTTGGCCTTTCCTAGACTTTGTACATTTTCAAGACTTCTCAAACGAAGTCCTGTGGAGTTTGATGGAATTCGTTTCATCTCGCAGGCTATCCGGCGATTTGACGACGGTTATGCGAGGCTTGGACAACAGGTGTTGAGCTATGATGCTACTGCACTTCGGCCTCTACAGTTTGGTCGCTCTCTTTGGGCACGCGCTTCACCCCGATGGATGTCTTCCTATCGAGCAAACAGCCTAGTATCACAAATATACGCCCACCTTTCACGATGTCCTTCTTGGCTACGGTCCGGCTGCGCTTTTGGGGACACGATTCTTTTCCACAGCACCCACCGACCTTGATATGATTTTCGTTCCCTGTGAGACCCTCGACCGCCTTGGTAAGGCGGTCTGTTATTGATGAGCAATGTACAACGTCGAGCTTTCGTCTCTTCTCACGTATCAGACCTCGGGGTTGCCTTGCTTGCTCAGAGCATCGTTGGAGTTCCTGTCCCCATTGTTCTCTTTCAGAAAGCGGAAGACGAGCGCACTCATAGCCCATCAGATCGCGATAGACTGAAACAGCCTTTTCAGTGAATACGACAGCTCCATCAGCTTCAATGCGTGCAATCCCGTCATGTTGAAGACCCTCCTCGTTGATCTTTCGAGCAGCAGCCAGAGAAAATCCTGACGGCAAAACGACCTCAACCCCATGTGCATCTACCGCCACAGAATACCCTCCCGGCAAGCCATTTTGGTCCAGGAGCATGAGTCATAACTTGTTGATCTAGAATCATGGCCTGGCACACAACCATTGCTGAAGTTGCGATCATGAGCAAACCGATCTTCTTCCCAATCGCTTCGGTGCCTTCCAAAAGTGATTGTTGTTCCAGTGAGCCCTCTGCTCTCTCAACTCACATCCATCGGCCTTGCTATTGGTGGTATTGGAGTCTAAAAATCTCGAACTTTGTGCGCAATTCCTTTGCACGCTCCTCCACTTCTGAGAGTGGCATTCGATGACACTCATAGCCAAATGCCGCATTCAAGATCTCCATGTTGCGTTCAGCAAAATAGACAGTCCCATCTTCATCAATTTTCTCAATACCATCAAATAGCTGGCCCTCCTGATTGATATGGATGGCTTCGTCGAGTGTCAAACCTGGTGGCAGAGCTATTTCAAGATGAGCTTGCTGCAGCTGTATCGGATACCCTCCCGGCAAGCCGATTGGACCTGGAGCATGAACAATACCAGAAGTTTTCATGGTGAGCGCATCATGCACTGCCACAGTTGAAGCTGCTGTAAGTAGTTGCGTATACTCGTGCTCCATCGTCAGCGGTAACGTAGCAAAAGGGCTGGGAGATCGAGGTGTGCTGTCACATCCTCTCCATTGACGAATGCTGTTAGATGAAAAGGAGCACCCCCTGGCGTTCCTCTCTGTGCTGCCCTCATGCATCCTGAGAGTAGAGGCCTTTTTCTTCCGGCGTTTGCACTTCTTTTACGGATAGACGCTTGATCGTCAAAGCACGAACGAGTTCCATAGCATCATTCGTACGATCATCAAGTTGATGTCCGTCCCTCTCTAGTGCTATTCGCGCATTCGCATAGCATCTCTCTGCTTCTTGAAACCGTTCG
>DAOTTL010000203.1:0-19641 GCA_034438135.1 Ktedonobacteraceae bacterium
TCCCTGCTGCTTTCGTTTTATTTGTTCTTACCCCGCCCGATTATTGTTACCCTGCCTGATTATTTTCCCTGCATAAGTAACTATACTGATTTCTCGTTAAGGTTTTGTTAAACGAGAAAAGTATTTTTGTTAACTAAAGATTAAGAGTTCATGTATCTTTGTTTAAAAATCGCGCATTTACTACTACTATAGATATTCGTAATATATTGATTGATTTAGATATGACCATTTTGTCCATTGCTTCAGACTTCCAGGACAGGATACACTTGTTGTTGGATACCTATGGTACGTGTCCGTTCTCTGCAAACCTTACTCCGCCCAGCTACTTTGCGACTTACTAGCGCGTTTCATTGTGCGAGCTACTTTCCCCTGTTGAGTACGATTACTACACAAAAACTGTTTGTTTCCAGCTTCTATAGAGACAGGCGGCCTGGCAAAACTGTGATCGATGTGCTCGACAAACTGGATTAGCTCGCTGACAGACGGAGGAATTATTTTCTATGGGTCAGCAGGAAGAGAACATTTTACAGATCTTACGCAACCCTCACAGTCGCCGCGACTTCATCAAACATGCCAGCGCACTCGGTATTTCAGCCGGGGCGTTCGCAGCTTTTTTAGAGGCCTGCGGCAACACCAGTACTACAACCACTGGCAGCACTGCCAACATTAATATGGCCGGTCCTATCGCTCTAAGCACTCTGGTGAGCAAGGCGAAAAGTGAAGGTCAGCTCCAGGCAGTCGGTATTCCACCTGAGTGGGCGGACTACGCTGATATTCTGGCTGGCTATGCCAAACAGTATGTTCCGGTTCAGTACAAAGCTGAGGCCGAGTATTCCTCTGCGCAAGAGGTTCAGGTTTTCACTACCTCCAAAACTCATGCGCAGGGCGATATCGGAGATGTCGGCTTCGTTTGGGGACCGAAGGTTATCACACAGGGTCTGGTGAGTCCTTATAAGCATGCTAACTGGAACGACGTGCCCGCCAATTTGAAAGATCCGAACGGCAACTGGTGTGTAGAGTATTGGGGAGCGCAAGCTTTAGTTGTCAACACCGATATCGTGAAGACTCCTCCTACTTCATTCGCCGAGTTACTGACTGGTGACTATAAGAATATGGTGGGTATCGATGGAGATCCACGCCAGGCAAACGATGCCCTGATGGCCGTTTACTCGGCAGCATTGGCAACCAGTGGCAGCACCTCTTCGATCCAACCTGGCATCGATTTCTTCGCAAAATTGAAGAAGAGTGGGAATTTTTCTTCCGCACGCGCCAATGTGGCCAATATTACGAAAGGTGAAGTCGCTATCGCAATTATCTGGGACTATCTGGGCCTGGGCTACCGGGATCAGTTGGCAGGCAAACCTAATATTGCGGTAACGATTCCTTCAGATGGTTCACTGGCAGGTCCTTATATCTCGATCGTCAATAAGACTGCCCCTGATCCGTTCGCTGCTCGTCTGTGGATTGAGTACATTTTTTCAGATGAGGGTCAGCTTTTCTACCTGAAGGGCTATGCTCACCCGGTGCGCTACCAGGCATTACAGACCGCGGGCAAAATTCCCGCCGACCTGGCTGCCAAACTACCGTCGTCCGATCAGTACGCTAAAGTTCAGTTCGTCACCGATATTACGGCACTGACGAACGCAACGAATACACTGAATCAGAACTGGCAATCACAGGTTCTGGGACAGTAACTAGATCCTCTTTCAGGCGTATAGGATTGCACAGAGCGGTTGCTCTTTGCAATCCTAGCTTGAGTAGATCGGCACCTGGAGGGTGTTTTTATGCAGCTAAAAGCAGTCGAAACGACAACCGCTGCCGGACTGGCGCGAGGCTCCAACCCGGGTTCTCGAACTCGTGGTCGGCGGCTGGGTTACTCACTGACAAGCTGGCTGGGCTTTTTGCCGTTTCTCCTTTTCTGTTTGCTCTTTGAAATTTTACCGGCTGTGATGATCGTTGAGAGCAGCTTTGTGGATAGCACAACCAATGCCCTGACTCTGAATAATTTTCAGCGCATCTTCACTGAACCCGATAAAATTCATGCATTCCAAAATAGCATTTCACTGGCGCTGATCTCGGCGCTCATTAGTACGGTGATAGGTTTTCTGGCCGCGTATGGCGTCTATAATCTGCGGAGCGGTTGGTTGCGCAATCTGATGATTGGTTTCTCTAGCGTAGCAGCGAACTTCGCAGGTGTACCACTGGCTTCGGCATTTATCTCGACGCTGGGCGTGACCGGCTATGCGACGGTACTGCTACTGAAGTGGCTGCATGTCGATCTGTATAATGGACTGAATTTTAGCCTCTATTCTTTCTGGGGCCTGGTGATTGTCTACTGCTATTTTTTACTTCCTTTGATGATCCTGATTACTCTGCCCGCGCTCCAGGGTTTGCGTCCAGAATGGCGCGAGGCAGCTACTAACCTGGGTGCTTCCCGCTTTACCTATTGGCGCAAGGTTGGCTTGCCAGTACTGATGCCTTCGCTTATCGCGGCGGCCATGCTCCTCTTTGCGAATGCCTTCGCGGCCTTTGCAACTGCCTATTCTCTGGCTCAGGGGAATATCAATCTCGTACCTATCCAGATTAGTTTTGTGGTGAATGGCAATGTCAGTCTCGATCCCGGTATAGGCAATGCGATGTCAGTAGGCATGATTCTGGTGTTGCTCGTGGTCGTTCTGGTCTATGCGGCAATGCTACGAAACGTCAGTAAGTGGCAAGGCAGGTAAAAAAAGATGAGTACACAATCGAGTATTTCTGGAGACGCTACTGCAAAGGTCATGCAGATAAACCCTGTGCGAGCAAAGGGCAAAGGCAAGGGTATTAGTCTGGGGGCGATCGCATTGATTGTGGTGGTGATCTATTTCTTGATCCCGCTGGTAGCTACCCTGGCATTTGCGATAAGCGACGGTTCACAGCTCAGTTCTCAGGGTTTTTCAAATATTCTCAACGATTCCGACTTTGGTCAGACGCTACTGCTTTCACTGGAGTTGGCGGTGGCTTCTACACTCCTGACAGTTCTGGTGGTGACACCAACCGCCTACTGGGTACAGTTGCGCCTGCCACGAGGACGAGTCATTATGGATATCCTGGCTCTGGTTCCTTTCGCGGTGCCAGCGATTGTAATGGCCTTTGGACTGATCGAGGTCTATAGTAACGATAACGGGCTGATCGATGTGCTCTCGCTGGGAATAGTGCCACTGCTGAGAGACACAGTCAATATCGTCGATACATCTCCATTGCTGGTTTGCGCTTATGTAATTATCGCTCTACCCTTTGTCTATCGCCCCATCGATAACAACCTGCGTGCGATCAATACACGTGTGTTGAACGAGGCTGCGGCGAGCCTGGGAGCCGGTTGGTGGCGCACTTTTCTAACAGTGATCCTGCCCAATATCTGGCCTGGTGTGACAAGTGCGGCGCTGTTAACCTTTTCGACGGCGATGGGGGAGTTTACTCTGGCCAGTCTGTTTAGTATCTATACATTCCCAATTTTCCTGAACGTGACGACGCAGAACGATGCTCATAAGGCTGCCGCGCTGACGATTTTAAGTTTCCTCTTGACTCTGCTCTGTGTGCTAGGTATCGGCCTGATTGGTCGAACTCGCAGACCCGGCAGTGGGACAGGGTCTCTCGCGGTCGCAGTAAAATAGAAAGGAAGAGGAAATGGCTTTTCTTGAACTTGAGGGTATCAGTAAGTATTTTGGACGTGCAGCAGCAGTGGAGAATATCAATCTACTGGTCGATCAAGGCGAGTTTCTGACGCTCCTGGGTCCCAGCGGTTGCGGCAAAACGACGATTCTGCGCATGATTGCGGGCTTTGAGATACCCGATACGGGCCGTATTCTGCTGGATGGCGAGAATATCACTGATCGAGGCGCGAATAAGCGTCCCATGGGTATGGTCTTCCAGTCTTATGCACTCTTTCCGCATATGACTGCTGAACAGAATATTGCCTTTGGTATGCAAATCAAAAAAGTACCCAAAGAGCGCATGCAACAACGCTGTGCCGAACTGCTGGACCTGGTGGGGCTGGGCGATAAGGGACGTAACTATCCGCACCAACTCTCCGGGGGTCAGCAGCAGCGTATTGCGCTGGCTCGTGCGCTGGCCATTGAGCCCAAGGTGCTTTTGCTGGATGAACCGCTCTCGGCACTCGATGCCAAGGTGCGCGTCTCTCTGCGAAACGAGATCCGCCGCATTCAACAGATGTTGAAGATGACGGCTATTTATGTGACACACGATCAGGAAGAGGCCCTGGCTATTTCCGATCGCATTGCGGTCATGGCCAGAGGCAGTATCGAGCAGTTAGACTATCCTGAGGAGATTTATAGCAATCCACGCACGGTCTTTGCCGCTACCTTTGTGGGTAATAGCAATCAGTTCCATGGTACGCTAATCTCCGCAGCCGAGGGAACCTTTACGGATGGCGATTACACCCTACAGGTTACGCCAGCGCCGGATCTACACGATGGAGAACAGGTATTGGTGATGGTTCGGCCAGAGGGAGTAGATCTCTATGACGCTGAAGCGCATGGCAAAGAGCACCTGGCAGAGAATCAGATCGTGGGAACGATCGAACTACGCACGTTTCTTGGACCCTTTACACGCTTCCATGTGCGCGTCAACGAACACACTACGTTGACCGCCGATATTCCAAGTCACCAGGCACGTGCATTTGCCGGAGCACAGAATGTCGTAGTTGGATTCGCGGCCAGTGACTGCCAGGTACTTCCCATTGAGAAACCACGTGTCCAGAAAGATCAGCAGGAACTTTCGCTGGCCTCTTCTGAAGAAAGCTAAAAAAGACGGGAATTATCCAACTCGTCGTTTTACTATAGTCGAAGAAAGTTAAAAAAGACGGGATCTACTCAACTTGTCTCTTTTATCATAGCTGGAGAAAGTTAAAAATATGGGACCTATCCAACTTGTCGTTTTCGATATGGCTGGAACAACAATTGAGGATAAAGGCGGAGTAGTGCTAAACTGTCTGGTGGAAACTACTCAAGCTTATGACCTGCCTGGTACGCCCGAAGAACTGAATGCGCTGATGGGTTTGAATAAGCGCGAGGTCTTTGGTATGCTCACGGCTCGTCTCTATCCGACGGACGAGACACGTGCCGCCAGTCTGGCGGAGGAGGCGCTGGCAAGCTTCATTGCTCGTATGAGTGCGGTCTATGAGGCTCAGTTGTCCCCGATAGCTGGCGCTGAGGAGACGTTCACATATCTGCGCAAACGCGGCATCAAAATTGCGACCGATACGGGCTTCGATGCAACCATCGGCGGCTTGATTATGGAGCGCTTAAACTGGCCTGGTCGTCTAATCGATCTGGCAGTGTACTCAAGCGATGTCAGGCGGGGACGACCTGCACCATATATGATCTTTCGAGCGATGGAGCAGTTAGATGTGCTGGATGTGCGCAAGGTGATGAAATTGGGCGATGCGCCTGCGGACCTGGAAGAAGGCATGAATGCTGGCTGCGGTGAGGTGATCGGCGTTCTGAGCGGCGCTCACACCGCAACAACGCTGGGGGCCTATCCCCACACACGACTGATCCCGAGTGTAGCAGATCTGCCGGACCTGCTTGAACGCGAAATGTGACTTAATATCCCGCATAAATCACGGATGCTTCCAGGGGCAAACTTACGCTCTGTAGACTTTGTTGGCGAAAGACACTGCCGCTCGAAACCGCCTCACTCCAAAGAGAGAAAAGAGGGATTTCGGGCGCTGCGCGTGGCGTAGCGCCCGAAATCCCTCAAAACAAGAATGGGGGCGGGGACGTTCGTTCCCGAAGCACATTCGCCAGCAAAGTCTCTGTAGTCCCAGCGCTTTGCTCTTTTGTAAAAGAGGGAGGGAGGACAGGCACATGAGCACAGGATCGTCTCTCGCTGCCGATGTAATCGTAATTGGTGCTGGCGTTCTAGGCACCTTTCATGCCTATTACGCAGCCCATAGAGGCTACAAGACGCTCTTACTTGAACGTAACGCGCTGCCCAATGATGCCTCAACGCGCAATTTCGGCATGGTCGTGCAAACAATTGTGGAGACTGGCGGACCCTGGATGGAGTTTGCACGAACTAGTCAGGAGATATATCGTGCGCTCCAGGCAGAGCACGATATCGCGGTCAAACCAACTGGCAGCCTCTACGTGGCGTCAACCGAGGTTGAGAACAGTGTCCTGGCGGAGTTCGCACAGTTACATGCGGCGAACTATCGGAGCATCTATCTGGATGCCAGCGCATCCAGACGGCGCTATCCCTTCTTACAACAAAACTATTGCCAGGGAACGCTGTTCTTCGCTGACGATCTGGTAATCGATCCCCAGCGGATGCTGCGCCAGCTTATTCCCTCTCTGGTCGAGCAGGGACTGTTCGCCTATCATCCACGCACACTGGTTGTAAGCATCGAGCCAATGAAGCAGGGCTTCGCAGTCAGAGATGCTCAGGGAAATACATTCACCGCCGAACGCGTCTTCCTCTGCAATGGCACAGAGTACCGCACACTCTTTCCGGCACACTTTGCAGCCAGCGAACTACAAATCTGCAAACTGCAAATGCTGCGCACGGTTCCGCAACCAGAACCACTGCTTCCACACGCCCTGCTCTCCGGCCTCTCAATTCGCCGTTACCCCGCCTTTCGTTCTACGCCATCTTATGTCAAGCTTGAAACACAGGAGATGGAACCGATTTTACGCGATTACGGGATACATTTGCTCTTCAAGCAGAACGCGGACAATTCGATCACAATTGGCGATTCGCATGAGTACACGCTCTGTCAGGATGCCAGCATAGGGGAAGAGCGCACAAACTGGGAAATCAACGAGCTTTTTCTGGAGTATGCGCGACGTATCTTGCTCTTGCCAGACTTGCGTATCCAGCATCTCTGGAACGGTTACTATATGGTCAATCCGCATGCAGAGGTCTATACCGCGACCATCGAAGGAGCTATCCACATTGTGACGGGGATCGCAGGCAAGGGGATGTCCACCGGGCCGGGCTTTGCACGCCACAATATTGAGCAAACATTAGGCTAAATTAAAGAGTAGAACAAGATATATGGATGAGATTGCCAGTAGCTAAGCTACTGGCAATCTCATCTCATCGTGAGAACCGCTGGACTGCGAATGAAAAGCTATTGCGATAAACAATCGAATTGTATATAATAATGCGGCGAACGAGAAGAGAATGCCGTTCCTTTTCTCTCGGTGCAAGGCATACTGTGATGGAAGAAGTTTGAGACAGATTCATACCCACTGTCGATCAATCATATTGAGGAAGGAATGTCTGATGACCAGAATTGTTCTCGCACAAACACCGGCCAGCGCAACCTTCGCGAAAGGATTGCGTCAGGAGTTGTACACTAAAGGTTATACACTCCAGGAACATCCTTCAGCCAATGACAGATCCATCTCTTCTCACATTGAGCAGGCCATTGTTGGGTGTGCGGCTATAGTTTTGCTCTGGGAAAGCAGCGCAGCCACCCCGGAGTGGGAGGCGCTCTATATCGGGACCGCCCAACGCTTCCAGAAGCCCCTCTTTCCACTGCTCCTTGACGACACACCACTCCCAGATTCTATTGCGACCCTTCCCAACCTCTCTGGCCAGTTGTCTGTCAGTCCAACCATTGCAGCCTTGCTGAGTCTGCCTGGCTTTCCTCCTTCCAGGAGTACTGATCCCCTGCTACTGCTCCAGGAAGAAGCCACCAATACCCACAAAATAGCCATCAGACGAGCTGCCATATCGAAGGCAGCGATCATGCTTGAGCAAGACCAGAACCGCGATGCCATCCTCCTCTTACTTACGTATCTTGCCGAATATGAACAGACTACTATCCTCAAGAAAGAAGCAAGAAAAGCCCTTCTGGCAGACGCACAACAACGTGTTCCAACTCCTCCCTTTTCTGCTGTTGAAGCACCAATGATGGTCGGAGGGCAGTGCGAGCAAGGACACATCTCCTACTATAACAGGCGCTTTCTCTGTCAACACTATCGTGTGGTTGCTTACGAGTCAATGGCTCCCAGGACCCAACAAGATGAACTTATTGCTCCCTGCCGGCATGAAGGCTGCTCTTTGCAGGTCGTCGTTCATGTCGATTGTGGAGCCTTCCGATGAATAATCAGCAACAAGAACATCTCTCAAGCGATAACCAGAGCCAGCGTCCAGCAGAAGGCTCGGTCGAAATCCAGGGCATTCAGACGCCTTCAGACGATGCCAGAGAAGCTGCTGAACTCTTTCTCGATCTGGAACGCAAACAAATCGATTTCCTTAATGAAGCTGGTAAAAGTCTGATCGAGCGCATCTCGACCTTCCTGGCCATCCTGTTGGGTGCCTCTGTACTGAGCAATAGTTTTCCACCCACCTATCTCAAAGGAGATCTCCTTGCCAGAGTGATCATTTTTTTGACGCTAGGCTGCTACATCCTGGCCATGGGCATCGTTATGTGGAACATTCGGCCACGCTGGTATCGTCACTACCTGCACAACATGAGTGCGCTGGTACGAGTTCGTGACCGGATGATCCAGCAAAAAATGCTCTATCTGCGCATTTCAGGGGTGTTGTTTTTGCTTGGCTCGGTATCTCTTGCCGTTCTTATCGTTGAGATTGTCTGGAAAATCACTCAGTAACATCATGAGAAGGTCTTGAGAACGGACCATCAAGTATTCATCCAGGAAAGGTCTCGCGTGTGAAGATTCAGAAGGAGGATAGAGCATGAAACCACTACAAGGCATTCGTGTCATTGATCTGACGCGGATATTGAGCGGACCTTATTGTACTATGACGCTCGCGGATCTAGGAGCAGAGATCATTAAAATCGAGCCGTTGACAGGCGATGATACCAGGCATTGGGGACCCCCCTTTATCAACGATGAGAGTACCTACTTCTTAAGTGTCAATCGCAGCAAGAAAAGTATCTGTCTCGATCTCAAGACTGACCGCGATAAACAGATACTCTGGAAGCTTATTCTTACCGCCGACATTGTAGTTGAGAATTTTCGTCCTGGTGCGCTTGGCAGATTAGGTTTTTCATGGGAGGAAATACACCGCCAGGCTCCTGCTATTATTCTCGTTTCTCTCTCCGGCTATGGTCAGACTGGACCCCTGGCATCCAATCCGGGCTATGATCTCATCGCTCAGGGCGAGGGAGGATTGATGGGAGTCACGGGAGAAGCAGGACGGCCACCTGTCAAGGTTGGCTTCTCTATCGCGGATATCGGGACGGGCATGTGGGCCGTCATTGGAACACTGGCAGCGTTACGTGTGCGGGAGCAAAGCGGAAAAGGCGATCATATCGACGTATCGCTGCTGGAAACCGTTGTTTCGTGGCAAACGTACATTGCAGAGGCTTACCTTGTCACAGGAGAGGTCCCTGGTCCCCTGGGAAGCGCTCATCCAACGATTGCCCCCTATCAGACCTTTCAGGCCAGTGATAGCTATTTCAACCTGGCAGTCGGCAATGACTCTCTGTGGAATCGGTTCTGCGATCTGCTGGATACTGTCTGTATAGAGAAGCGTTGGTATCGTGAGCCAGCCTATGCCCGTAATGCAGATCGTGTGCGAGCACGTGAGCCACTCGCACAGGCGCTTAACGAGATATTTTGTCAGCGGACACGGAGCGAATGGCTAAAAATGTTAACAGAGGCAGGCATACCGGCCGGAAGTGTCAATACAGTGGCAGAGACGTTTGAAAATCCGCAGGTTCAGGCACGCGCTCTATTGGACTATGTTGAGCATCCAACCGTAGGCCACCTGCCAACGATAAAAATCCCCATTAGCTTTACCAATGCGGAAACGGCGACGCCAACCGCACCTCCGCTACTAGGGGCGGACACGCAGTCTCTTCTTCAAGAGTTCGGCTATACTGAGGAGGAATAAGGGTCACTGATCGCCTACTTCTATCCAGGCTGAATATATCTCTTACACACTGAGTAAAAGAGTGCTGGTTTGTCAAACGTCACTTGACGGAGACGAAAAGCAGGCGTGCAGAGGGCTGCCGCCCTTTGCCTGGGGTCCGGGGCAGTGCCGCGCTTCTCTCCTCTCTCCCAGAGCGGGGAGCGGGCGTGTCAAACTTCGTGTGACAGAGCAGTACGTGTTCATACCAATGTTAGCAAAAGGAGAAAAAGTCCATGACAGCCGCCCTCGAAGGAACTCGCGTTTTAGAATTAACGCAGATCATGGCGGGACCTTTTTGTACCATGCTCCTGGCAGACCTGGGAGCTGAGGTCATAAAAATCGAAAACCCGCGTGGCGGAGATGACTCACGGCGTATGGCTCCGCCTTACTACAATGGAGAGTCGGCGGCATTTATGGCAATGAATCGCAACAAGTATGGCATGGCGATTGATATTCGGACTCCAATGGGTAAAAAGGTGTTGTGGCAGTTGATTGAAACTGCCGATGTCCTGGTGGAGAATTTTCGCCCAGGAACGATGGCGCGGCTTGGCTTTGGCTTTGAAGAGGTACATACTCGCTATCCTAAACTGATCTACTGCTCTATCTCTGGCTTTGGACAGACAGGACCCTATCGAGAGCGGGGAGGCTTCGACCTTGTTGCGCAGGCGATGAGTGGAGTGCTCTCGGTTACAGGTACACCGGAAGAGCCTTCCAAAGTTGGCGTTCCGCTTAGCGACCTCAACGCGGGTTTGTACGCGAGCCATGCGATCCTGGCTGCACTACTTTCGCGTGTACGTACAGGAGAAGGACAGTACATCGATACCTCGCTTTTTGAAGCTGCCCTGGCATATACGTTCTGGGAGTCGAACGAATACTGGGCTACGGGAATAGTTCCTCAGCGTCTAGGAACCTCGCACCGTCTGGCGGCTCCATATCAGGTATTTGCGACCGCAAGTAGCTGGATAGCCATTGGAGCTGCTAACCAGCGCAACTGGGAACTCCTCGTCAAGGCGATGGATCGGACTGACCTGCTGGAGGTCCCGGCCTTTGCTACTAATGCTGATCGTAAAGCAAATCTGGCGCAGCTTGTGGAGACGCTTACTGCGACCTTGCAGACACGCACGACGGAGGAATGGTTGCAGGTCTTTGATCAGGCTGCCGTTCCCTGTGGGCCAGTCTTAACACTTGATGAGGTTTATACCCATCCACAGGTAAAAGCCCGCGCGATGGATACTATGGTACAACATCCAGTTGCGGGTCCGCTGCACACCATAGGGTTTCCAGTCAAGTATTCCAGTACGCCCGGACAGATCTATCGTCCGGCTCCAGTTTTAGGTCAACATACATTTGCGATGTTAGAGTCGCTTGGGTATAGCAACGAGCAATGCCTACAACTTGAAACCGACGGAATCATCCTTGATCCGCACTTGAACGTCGATGAATCCTGATCAGGAGGTGTACTTCAATGTCAGACGAGAACGAGGCTCATCAAAAGGATGAAGGTAAAGTATTATTTGAACAGATGGGACCTATCGCGACTATAACGTTATCTCATCCGTCCGCACTCAACGCATTAACATGGTCCATGTACCAACAGTTGGATGCACACATTGAGCGTGTGAGTACGGATGATACCATTCACGCTATCATTTTTCGTGGAGAGGGCAAAGCATTTGCAGCCGGGACAGATATCCAGCAATTTCAAGGCTTTACGGGCGAAGACGGTATTGCCTATGAGCATACCATGGATACAATTATCGAGCGTCTTTACACTCAAAGCAAACCAACTATTGCAGCCATGCATGGATATGCAGTTGGTGCAGGTCTCGTTATCTCCTCTGTCTGCGATCTCCGCTATGCCACTCCCAATTCTCGCTTTGGCGTACCTGTCGCTCGAACACTTGGCAATTGTCTCTCATTCAAAAACTATCGCCATCTAGTAAACTCACTTGGAGCGATGAAAGCAAAGGAAATGCTCTTTACAGGGCGTCTATTCACAGCAATAGAGGCATTACAATGTGGTTTTTTGACAGACATCGTCGATGAAGAGAAACTTCTCACACATGTAACTGAGATCGCTCAAAAGATAAGTTCTTTTGCTCCACTCACGATCTGGTCGGTGAAAGAGGCAGAGCGGCGTTTGAATGCAGCAACAGAGGCTATTGATTTCGACGATGTCGTAGCCCGTGTCTACGGGAGCGCCGATTTCGCTGAAGGGGTGCAGTCCTATCTGGAGAAGCGTAAACCACAATGGCGCGGCTATTAAATCGAGGATCGGACAGATTTAGCGGAGGCTTCCGTCAAATCTGTCCGATCCTCTTAAATGCAGTGAAGCCGTCTGCCAGGGCGACATAAACCTCTGCATTCTCATTTTGAAAAAGCAAGGATGGCCCGTGGTCCACTGATTTACTATTGTGCTGCGGCTTCTTCCTGAACGGCTGCGGCCTGTTGGACAGTCTCCAAATCAATCTCGATCGTGACAGTCTCGCTTACTGCAACCTGTCCGGCCTCAACCATTGATCCCCAACCCAGGTCGAAATCTTTGCGATTGATCTTCGTTTTCGCCGTAAGACCTGCACGTTGTACTCCCATCATCAAACTCTGACCGCTGTACTCCGCCTCAAAAGTAATCGATTTGGTTACTCCATGCATCGTCAGATCGCCTGTGACCTTGTACGATTGCTCAGCCAGGTGTTCTACCTGCGTGCTTTTAAACGTAATCAAGGGATAGTTGTCTGTATCAAAGAAATCGGCGGAGCGCAGATGGGCATTGCGCGGGTCGTTATGAGTATCAATGCTGGATGCATCGACCTCGGCTTCAATCCAAGAGTTCGTGGGTTGATCTTCATCAATATGAAGATGTCCGCGCAGGACATTAAAGCGCCCTCGAACAGTGCTGACCATCATATGGCGGACAGAAAAAGAGACGTTAGAATGAATAGCATCAATTTCCCAGGACATTGTATCTATGCTCCTTGTAAATAAAAAGGTATTCTCACAATAACCCTGCATCATTCGCGCGAAGGCAGAGCAAGAATAGTATTTTTTCCTAAACTACCAATTTGGTAGTAGATTTAACTATGATACTTACTATAAATTAAAAACTATCTCCTGTCAAGGGACTGTGGTATACTTCAGAGATGAAACAACCTGACGATCTCCAGACAGCGACATTGTCCGCAGCGTGCGCAACCACTCCCATGGGGAGTGCTATTCGCCTGCTTGGCGACCCATGGATTCTGTTGATTGTTATCACGCTCCTGCCAGGTTCCAGACGTTTTAACGAAATACGCGAGTTGACGGGAAATATCAGTCCAAGAACGCTCTCACAGCGACTGAAGGTCCTTGAAGAGATCCAGTTCGTAGAACGCCGGGCCTTTCTGGAAATTCCTCCCCGCGTTGAGTATTGTCTCACGGCGAAAGGGCAGGCATTAGGAGAGGTTATTGGGGCCATTGAGCGATTTGCACAAGAACATCTCTCTAACTCTAGTAGCTTACCACCTGCTTCTTCTTGTTCGTAAATAACGAACCATCTTCACGTCCTGCCAACGAAAAAATCATATAATGAAGATCTCTCAGGGTGTCACTTCTCATTCTGGAAAAGGCAGGATCTCTCTATGGGCTCACAAACCGATCTCACCTATGCGCTTGAGCAGGATCAGGCGGACGTTCTGGCACCGCTGCGCGAGCGCTTTGTCATCGCTGATGAGCAGCTTCTCTACCTGGACGGCAATTCGCTCGGTCGTCTGCCGCGCGAGACAGAGCGTCTGGCGCAAACGCTGCTTTCCGAACAATGGGGGAAGCGCTTGATTCGTGGCTGGAACGAGGGATGGATGGCTCTACCGGAGAGTGTGGGTGCCAGCATCGCGCAGGTGCTTGGGGCAGATCCAGACGAAGTACTTGTGGCCGATTCTACCTCGATCAATCTGTTAAAGTTGACGATAGCAGCGCTGCGTCTGCAAGCGTCACGCGGACGTTCCGAGATCGTAACAGATGATCTAAACTTTCCCTCAGATATCTCTGTGCTTCAGAGTGCGCTGGAACTGTGTGGGGGGACGAGTCATCTCTCCATCATCCCATCGGCGGACGGCATCTATGGTCCGGTAGCCGAACTCACAGGTGTTTTAAATGAAGAAACGGCATTGCTTACACTCTCGCACACGACATTCAAAAGTGGCTACGTCTATCCTTTAGAAGAACTGACCAGTGCCGCGCACAAGTGCGGTGCACTGGTACTCTGGGATCTCAGTCATTCAGTGGGTGCGATGCCGCTGGCGTTGCGCGACGCCGGAGTGGACCTGGCGGTAGGCTGTACCTACAAATATTTGAACGGAGGTCCAGGTGCGCCAGCCTTCCTCTACGTTAGACGCGACTTGCAGGAGCGGCTGGAAAATCCCCTGGCGGCCTGGATGGGTCATGCTCATCCCTTCGACTTTTCCCTGACATATCAACCAGCACCTGGTCTGCGGCGTTTTCTCACGGGCACACCTCCTGTGCTCTCCCTGGCCCTGATTGAGCCAGGTGTCAGGCTGGTATTGGAGGCGGGTACCGAGCGTCTGCGGAGTAAGGCAGAGGGACTGAGTGGCTATCTGCTGGACCTGTGGGAACATGAACTGGCCCCTATGGGGTTTACCCTGAACTCGCCCCGTGAAAGTGCTGTCAGGGGATCGCACATCTCGCTTGGACACCCGGAAGGACTGCGCATCGATCAGGCGCTCATCCATGAGATGCATGTACTGCCAGACTTTCGCGCACCTGACAATTTGCGTTTGGGACTCGCACCACTGTACACACGCTACCAGGACATCTACCACGCAGTGAAGCGTCTCAAACAAGTCGTCAGCGAGGGTCTCTACCACAAATACTCCGCGCAGGTCTCCGTAACATGATCAAGGCACAAAGTGTCTACAACCAGGGTAACTGAAGGATGAATTGGAAGAGCGGTGGCCTTCGTCACCGCTCTTTTAATTCATCCTTTTTTGAACCGGGGAGGAGTTTCTCACGAGAAGGAAAAGCTCTGAGTTCCAGAGCCATATGATTTGCAAAAATGGCAAGAATATGCTATCATGTGCTTGCTAATAGGGGAGGGTAAAAGCTCACCTGGAGGCGAAACCTATGGGGATGTCGGGTTTCGACAGACGCAAGGGTTGAAGAATTGCAAGCCGAGGTGTCGGTATGCACTCTCGTTAAACAACCGACAAAAAATTAGTTGCCAACAAACCTGCAACTTCCTTCGCTCTCGCTGCCTAATAACCAGTGAGGTGACGCTTTCCCAGTTTTAGCCTATGGGATTGGATCAAAGCGACAAACACATAGGATGCTCTGACGAGGACCGCCTTCTAATCGTCAGTTAAGACTAGAGGGCCAGCGCAGAGCAATCCTGTCGATGGGAGTACGCTGCGAATAGAAAAACATCGACTAAGCTTGTAGCACATTCTCTGATCAGTACGCTTGGACGGGGAGTTCAACTCTCCCCCATCTCCACCTCTCGAAAAGGCCTGTAGACACGCTCTACAGGCCTTTCCATTTCACCGCAAAACTGACACTCAACCGCTCTGACAGCTTTAGTGACAGCTTCACACCTTTTTCCTCTTTCTGTCGCATCTGCTGATGCCTCACGTGCTTCAATCTGGCAAGGAACGCTTCTGAAAGATGCATCGTTATGATGGAGCTTCATCCTGTTGAACATCAGTTGAGAAAGCGACAGCAAGCTGTCGCTCGAAGGCTGTTAATCTGCCTTTAAGAGCATTCGTCACGAGATCATAGGCATCTGATCCGAGCAAGAGTTTTCAGTCGTCTCGGAGAGACTCTCATCTCTCATCAGATGGTCGATTATGCAAACGTTCTGCTTGAATCACCACCTTCGTTTGGCGCATCAATCTAGCCAGAGAGGTTTGAAATGACTCCTCCTTTGAGAATCTATTTTTTCGCCAGAAGTTCTGGTGGATGCTCTTCGTCATCGCCTTGACCCTCTTTGCTCTTTTGCTCTTGAAATTCGTCATCCCAGTGTTTCATGGCTTCTGGTTGCTGCGTGGGCAGCACATGAGCGTAGATGTCAGCGGTGATCATGTAACTGCTGTGTCCTAAAATCTCCTGGACGACTTTCATAGACACTCCCATCTCTAACAGTAGTGTCGCCGCACTATGCCTCAAATCATGAAAACGCATGGGGGCAAGACCAGCTTCAACCAGGATCTTCGGGAAGAGCCGTTCCAGGTAGCGCGGATTGAAGTAGCCTCCTGTGAGATCCGTAAAGACCAGGTTGCGATTCTCCCATGTTGACCCCACCTGGAGCTTTGCTTCTACCTGCGTTGTTTGATGCTGCCTCAGCATCTCCAGGACGAAATCAGCCAGGGTGATAGAGCGCGTCCCGGCAGCCGTTTTCGGCTCATTCTCAACATAGCCATGTCTGGGAATGTAATCCACCGTTCGCCGAACTCGCACCAGCTTTTTCTTGAAATCGATATCTGTCCAGCGTAACCCTAAGAGCTCGCCGCGTCGCATACCCGTGGTCAGGGCCATGGTCAGCAGCATTTCCAGGCGATGGCCTCGGAGACTCTCTAACAGCGTATGGGCTTCCTCCATCGTCAAGGAGGGCTTTTCCGTTTTGACGAGCCGGGGTGGTTTGACCACATCGCAGACATTGCGAGCCACCAGATTCCAGCTTACCGCATTATCCAGCGCCTTATGCAGAACGCCGTGAATGGAGTGAATAGTTTTTGGGGCCAACCCATCGCGCCGTTTCTTGTTGTAAAGGGCTGTCACCTGCTGTGGAGTAAGCTTCTCTAGTTGGATGTCTCCTAGCGCCGGGACAATGTAGCCCTGGATGACTTTGTGATACTTCACGTAGGTGCTGATCTTGATATTCGGCTTGTGCACCTCTTCGAGCCAGTACTCCAGATACTGTTTCACCGTCTGACGAGGACCGGTTGCCAATCTTCCCTGCTCTAGATCCCGCTGGACTTGCTTGAGTTTTTCTCTCCCCTCTTTCTTCGATTTCACGTAGTAGGTTTTGCGTGTGCCGTCTGCCAGTTCAATCTGAACCACCCAGCGCCCGTCGCCTCTCTGAAAAACTGACCCATCTCCTGGTGAACGTCTGGACATTGTTGTATCTCCTGTCTATAAGAAAAGCCCCTGTTGATAAGAGTATCAACAGGGGCTTTTCTGGCTTCTCTTACGCTGATTTATATCTCTCTAGCCATTCATTCAACTTAGTGGGATCGATACGCCTGACCCCCCGAATCGTCAGCGTCGGAAGTCCTTCATGATCGATCATGTTATACACGGTTTGGCGACAGACTCCCAAGATGATCGCGACCTCCATGATGGTCAGGTACACTGGCTGCGTTCGAGGCACTCTTTTTATTCTTCCCATAGTGCTCTTTACTCCTCTCCTGGGGTAATCTCCAGGTCCGAAAAGCAAGTCCGGCTGGGATCGAAGCGCAAACGCACCTCGCCAACCGGACCGTTACGATGTTTCGCAATGATGATATCTGCCGCGTTTTTCGTCGCAGGATCTGTTGGTTCCTGATACAGATCTTCACGGTAGATGAACAGGACAACGTCCGCGTCATTTTCCAGTGCACCTGACTCACGGAGATCCGAGAGCATCGGGCGTTTATTCTGTCGGGCTTCCAATGCCCGGTTGAGTTGCGCCAGGGCTAGAACAGGCACTTGCAACTCTTTGGCCACCGCTTTTAAGCTCCGGCTGATCTCTGCAATTTCCTGCTCGCGGATCTGGAAGCGTTTGCCATCAGGCTGCATAGCTCGCATCAATTGCAGATAGTCCACAATCACCAGATCCACGCCGTGCAGGGTCTGCAACCGCCGAATTTTGCTCCTCAAAGCGGTATGGGTCAGCTCGGAGGTATCATCAATCCAGATAACTCCCTCTGATAGGGTGTCTGAAGCGGCAACCACCTGATCCCAATCGTCTATCAATCCCAGGCGCAGGCGACGCTGATCTTGCTTCGCCTGCATAGCGATCAGACGGAGACCAAGCTGTTTCGCACTCATTTCCAGGCTCAAAAATGCGACGCGCTTCCCGGCATGCAACGCGGCATGGGCTGCAATGTTGAGGGCAAGGCTGGTTTTGCCATTACCTGGACGAGCTGCCAGAATGATTAGATCCGAGCGTTGCAACCCGCCTCCAAGAGCTGCATCAACGTAGCAGAAGCCGGTTGGTATTCCCAGGAGGTGTTTCTCCTGGTTCTGGAGAGCCTCCAGGTCTTCCATGCATGCGGCAAGTACATGTGCCAGAGAAACAAACGCCTGCCGGTCTTGGCGTTGGAGTGCAAAGAGCAGCTGCTCGGCCTGCTCTTGCGCATCTTCAACCTCCTCATAGGCCAGGGCCGCAATCTGTCCCGCAACGTGCAGTAACCGCCGGTAGCCTGCCTTTTGCACCACGATCCGTGCATAGGTGCTCAGATTCCCGCTCGTTGGAACACCGCCCAGCAACGAGACCAGGGAACTCTCTCCTCCAACGGTTTCGAGCTGCTCTCGCTGCCGTAACAGATCACAGAGCGTGATAAAATCGGCAGGCTGACGGTTCTCATACAGGGTCAGAATGGCGGCATAGATGAGCTGATGACTCTCGCGATAAAAATCGCTTGCCTGAAGCCAATCAGCGACATCAGAGATGGCCTCAGGGTCGATCAACAGGCTCCCTAACAACCCACACTCTGCATCGATGTTCTGTGGAAGTGATTCTTTCATGGGCGTTTTCCTTCTTTCGCTCGCTTATCCTCTCCTGCCAGATGCATCAGATTGGGAGAAGTGCTCCCATTCCCACCAGCTGGTGGATGTGTCCTGGCGGTCGGAGGTCCATTGGTTCCCGTTCCCAGAGACAGATGTGCCTGTCGTTGCTGCGAGGCTTCAACCTCTCGTTTGAGCCAGCGCCGAAAAAACGCTGGGGACATCCGTTGCTGTTTAGTGTTGCGTCTACGATCATCGATCCATTCACGGGCGGCATCGGCCTCCCCTGACAGAGAAAGGCCCTGATGCGACTCATATTCGGCGATGATTCGCGTCAGGGCATCGGTGACCGGGATCTTCAGGATCTGTGCCACCTGGTGCGCCAGGGCCTCAGTGGGCTGCTCTGGCGCACCGCTCTTCGCTGGTCTCTGAGATGGTTCCTCAACGCTGGCGATGATGCGGGCCGGGGGGAATGGGATTACTGTTGAGTCATGAGTCGAATGTTTGCCTTCCTCTTCTCCTTCTTGTTCTCTTCTCTTCTCTTCATCTTCTCCTTCATCTTCAGGAGAGGATTTCCCGGATTTCTCGGGGGTTTCCTGGATTTTCTGGGATGTTCCCAGACTTTCCGGGACATTCGTTTCCACGCGATGCTCCTGTACCTCTGGTGGCGCAGGATAACGAGAACGTGCAGGCTTGTTCAGCGTCTCCCATTCGTCCCAAGAGCAAATGTGATAGTAGGCTTTCTCCTGCACCTGGTAGCACTGGATGAAGGCCGACGCATGCAACGCCTCCAGGGCGCTGCGGAGGAGCTGCTCCTCCTTTGCCAGCTTACGCGAGAGGACCGTGACACTGGCCGGGCCGCGTCCGTGGTCATCGGCTCCCAGCAGCAACCCAATGAAAATGCTTTGGGTATCTCCACTGAACCCGCTGAACGTTTCATCCCAGAAGAGATCGGTTGGGATACTGGGTTTTCCTGCCATAAGATGACTGCTCCTTTTCCATCAAAAGGACTCTAGATATGTTCAATAAGAGAGAAAGTTTGTTGTTCTGGCTCTTTGA
>DAOTTL010000204.1:0-2685 GCA_034438135.1 Ktedonobacteraceae bacterium
GTTGACAATAGTAGATCAGTCGCGCGAGCGAAAGAGCTTCACTCGTCGGAAAGGCTCTTTGCCGCGACTGCGTGAGATCAGATTGTAACGGGTCGCCATTTGATGTTGCAGACGACGGATATGAGCATTAGCTGGCGCGAGTTCAGCCGTTGTCAGACCCTTATTCAGTACCTGATGAATAGTGTCCTCGGTCTCTAACAGAGCCCTGGTTGTGTCATCCATGGAAGGGCTACTGTCATCCTCATCGGTTGCCTCACTATCCACCTCGCTCGGCAAGCGGTCAGTCGGGAGATTAAAGACTCGTGCCAGGGCATGCTGCATTTGATTGATCGTATTATTCTTCAGAATAATAATCAGCTTCTGATCCTGTTCGGCTTCCTGCAATCGTTCAGGCTGGCGACGATAGTAATTTTTCAGCGTAATTACCGCATCTGCATCAGCCTGGTTCTTTGCTACGATGATAGGCACATGGAGCAGACGTGCGGATTCCGTCAGGCGGTCACGGCTAACGCCGAAAGGGTAGACACGCAGCGTTTTCAAGATTGGGAGAGATTGCTCCTGACCTTCGGGAGTATAGATACCCTCCTCGACCGGGATAGAGCGTTCAAGTGTGACGATCTCGCTGCCGCTTTGACGGCGTTCCTCACCAGGAGCAGTGCCTGTGGGGGCCAGGGCATGCATCTGATAGGAAGCTCGTGACTGGCTGCGACCGCGTGAGCGTTCACCGCCGCCTGGATTTATCCGCTCGTTGCCGCCGCCGCCGCCGCCCATGCGCCGTACCGGGTTATTATTCCAGCCTCCGTCGCGCTCACCGCGTTCACCACGCTCGCCGCGTTCAAACGTACGAGTTGTGATGGTAGAGCTATCAGTACCCCAGGTCGGAACGTCCATACCATCCGAAGCAATGCGATGGATCGTCACGCGTTCGGTGTCGTCCTCACGGATGCGCTCTTCCGCGTAGACCGTCTGGCCTCGCAGCATACTATCAACTGTGTCCGCGACATCGCGATGGACCACCAGTTCCTGCCAGCTTTGTTGTTCGACGACCACATCAAAGGTGGGAGGTGCCTTCCGCTCCAGAATGCTCTTCTGAGTATGACGACGACGCGCCTCTTCGTCCCCAAGAGTTACCGTCTGGATGCCTCCAACGAGATCAGAGAGCGTTGGATTCACCAGGAGGTTGCCCAGAGAGTTTCCATGAGCGGTTGCCACAAGTTGGACTCCGCGTTCCGCAATGGTGCGGGCAGCCGCGGCCTCCAATTCGGTTCCGATTTCATCGATTACAATGACCTGAGGCATATGATTTTCTACAGCCTCAATCATTACAGCATGCTGTTCGGCAGTGCGTGCTACCTGCATGCGACGAGCTCTACCAATGCCAGGGTGAGGGATATCTCCGTCGCCAGCGATCTCATTTGAGGTATCCACAACAACCACGCGTTTATTGGTCTCATCGGCCAGAGCGCGTGCTATTTCACGTAACAGAGTAGTTTTACCTACACCTGGACGACCAAGAATCAGGATAGATTGGCCTTGCTCAACGATGTCTCGAATAAGCGTAATGCTACCAAGCACCGCTCGGCCAATGCGACAGGTAAGGCCAACAACTTTTCCTTTGCGATTGCGAAGTGCGCTGATACGATGCAAGGTGCGTTCGATACCGGCGCGGTTATCGTCACCAAATTCCCCAATGCGTTCGACCACATATTCGAGGTCGGCAGAGGTCACTGGCTGAGTACTTAGGATCACCTCCCCATCCGGGAACCGTCCCTCGGCCTGTCGGCCAAGGTCCATTACGATCTCTAGTAATTCGCTCCGATTGTCTAGTTGATTAACCGCATCATGGATAGCAGGCGGAAGAGCAACGAGCAGAGCTTCCAGATCGTCAGTGATCGCGTGTTGCATAGGCAGTTCTATCACCTCGTTATATCGTGTGAGTGGACTGTCCCCAGACCTTTCACACCGTAGGCTGCGCGTTGTTCCAGAGCAGGGACACCGCGAGGACTCATAGCAAGTAGTGCTATATGGCGAACGAGCAGGGCCCGGGTTGAGACATGCTCGAAGCCACTGGAGCGTAGCGCGTCAATTAAGGAGGATTCATACTCCCGCACCTGACAATAGATGGGGCGTACGCTTCCTTCCAGTAGCCAGCGTGCTCCAAAGTGGAGCAGTGGCTCGGCCAGATCAGCGTGTTCAGGATGGACAATAAGAGAGAGTCGGTGAGGGGTTAAGCCGTGTCCACGGCAGACCCTTAGCCAGGCTCCTAAACGCACACCGACATCACATACATAGCTCTCATCGCCCCGGGAGAGCGGCGATGGGAGAGGTCGCAGTGAGCCGACATAGAGTTTAGCACATTCTTCGCTGTTATCCAGCATCTCCGCCATCTGCACCCGTTGAGGGGTTGTAGCGCGATAGAGCTGGTGCAATCCCCATGCGTGATGGCGATTCCAGCGTCGTAAAGAGGGTAGGTTGAAGTCGCCTTCGATTGAAGCTTTGTCCGGGTCAAAGACATATGTCAATTGCCGGGCGTAGCGTTGAAAGCCTGCCTTCTGAAAGAGTTCCATCTCGGGCAGATCGTCTTCAACCCTGGCAAAAATACGGAGTATTCCATGATTTGAGGCTGCACCCAGCATATATTCGAGTAGGGCAGCCAGGATTTCGTCACCTGCGACGTTGCGGTTC
>DAOTTL010000205.1:0-9291 GCA_034438135.1 Ktedonobacteraceae bacterium
TCCTTTGCTTCTCCCGGGTGGAATAGATCCCTCAAATGATCAATAAGCCACCCACAAGGATGATACAACCCCCGACAATCTGCAAGGCAGTCAACGACTCATGCAGCAGCAGGAGCGCAAAAATTGTCGAGAAAAGTGGGAGCGTCTGCATGATCATGGCAGTCTCCCAGGCCTGTAGCAGTCCAAGGCCGACCTGCTGCAAAATATAGGCTAACCCGAAGTTACTCACGATATAAACCGCCAGTGCCACAAGTAGAGTCGCAGAGAGAGGAACAAACATAAAGGTCGTTTGAAAGACCAGAAACGGCAGAACCAGCAAGGAACCGATAAACAGGCGCAGAAGAATAATCTGTAAAGCATCCCCGTATGCCGTGAGACGCTTGCCAGGGATATAAGAAAAGCCTAACCCGATAGCCGCAATGATCACAAACATGTCCCCCTGATCACCTGCCAGTGAAACTGGAGCATGGAAATCGCGCAAAATGACCAGGAGACTGCCTACAATCAACAATCCGATACCCGCAACTTGCCGCCAGCGCATCTTCTCCTTGAGAAAAATCAGCGCGAAAACGATCGCCGCAGGTCCCTGAAACTGAAGCAAAAAGCTGCCAGTAATCGCACTAGTCTGAGACAACCCCACAACTACACAAATCAGAGGGAGAACAGTGCCAACGCTGGCGAAAAGAACCATATCGATCCAGGCGGAACGCCTCAAGCGAGGTAGTAGCGGTTTACGAAGCATAAGTTGACAGAGAAGAACGCAAATGCCACCGCACAACAAAGCCAGCCATGAAACAAAGAAAGGATTAAACGCTTCACCGACTATTTTAGCAAGCACAGCCCCCAGACCAAACATACAAGACGTCACCAGAATCACAGCAAATCCACGCTGACGCACAAAAACATCCTTTCTTTAGAACGATGCTCATCTATGGCGAGGCAAAGAGGTCGAGGAACGCACAACAAAATCTAAAGGGATAGTCTCAGAAAACGACGACAGATCAGTCTCAAAACCCGCCAATAAAAGCTCAACAGCTTTTCGACCGAGATCCAGAGCAGGGATCACAACTGTCGTCAAAGCGGGATCTAAAATATGGGCAACCAGACTATTGCAAAAACCTACGATTGAAAGGTCATCAGGCACACTCAAATGCATCTCTCTGGCCGCTCTATATACCCCTGCCGCCAGCAGATCGTCATCACACACAACCGCAGTAGGCGGTTCCGGTACTCGTAACAGCTCAAGAGCAGCATGATAGGACTCCTCGACATCCAGACCAGCCGTCACCTGATAGTCCGCCCGTACCTCCAGACCAACCTCATCCAGGATACGCTCATAAACCCGCTGACGTATACGAAAGGTCTCAACGTCAATATTCGCAGCCAGGTGCGCTATCCGACGATGTCCCAGGTTCAATAGATGGTCTAGCGAGGTAGAGGCTCCATACTCGATATCCAGGGGCAGTGAGGGAAACTCAGAAGAATATCCATCCACAATCACCGCATTTCCATGCAACAATTCCCGATTGGCAGACTCAGGCAGATCCACCGCACAGAGAATAAAACCATCGATCGCGCGTGTCGCCAACGCGTGCATGATCCGTTGCTGCCAGTCCGCATCGTTTCCCGTGCTCACCTGCACAACAGTATAATCGTGCAATCTCGCCGCCTGCTCAGCTCCCTGGAGAACAGTCGCAAAGAAGGGATTACTCACATCAGGAATGATCAATGCAGCAACATGTGTACGACCCAGACGCAATGTACGCGCAGCCATGTGCGGCTGATACCCTAACTCACGCGCAGAGCGCAGAACGGCCTCCTGAGTACCAGCAGAGACACGTCCAGCCGCCTTGCCACTCAGTACTAATGAGACCGTCGATTGCGAAACGCCAGCATGCCTTGCTACATCAAAACTTGTTACTGACTGGGAGTTCGCCCCCTGATGCCTTGCTTTTTTGTCTTCCATGCCATTGTATTCCTCATTTATTTCAAATACTTTTCATACATAAAATACCGAAGTCATACGTATGACCTTCAATAAGTATACCCTATAAAGAGGCAAAAAGGAACCCTTTTTGGCAGAAGCCCGCCCCCTCATAACTACAGGTATTTTGCCGATTGGCTGCATTGGCCTGGCAGACCACCCCATCCCATTTTAAAGAGAATAGATGACATGTTTTGCGGGACGTACGCCCCGCAAAACATGTCATCTATTCTCTTTTTTAAAGTAGAGATATGAGTCACCCCTCATTTTGGCAAAATGAGCCAACGCTCTTGCTAGCGGCTGCGCCGCCAGATTTTCAGGGAGAAAGGGCTGAGTTTGCGAGCAGCAAAGCTGCTTGCAAACTCAGCCCTTTCTCCCTTTTCTCGGGGGAGGAGCGGCTTTGCAAGCCGCAGAAAAATGAGGGATGACTCATAGACAGGCATATAAGTCATCCCTCCCGGGAGAATGTAAGAGATTAGCCAGTCACTTCCGATCCATCTGTGGACTCGATGCGTGGAAATAAAGGCTGGATAGGACCAATATTCTGTAGAGAGACAGCACCCCAACCACCTGCATCTCGCCAGTCACCAGGACCAACAGGCTGTAGACCAAGACCAGCCATAATCTTGTCACAAGCAGCAGGTATTATCGGGGCCAGATAGATAGCGAGTAATCTTAGAGACTCCGCAGCCGAATAAAGAACCGTGTTCAGACGTTGAAAATCCTCACTTTTGCGAGCCAGCTTCCAGGGTTCACTCTGTTCCAAATAACGGTTCGCCTGTTTGACCAGACTCCAGATACAGTCGATCGCATGGCCGATCTCCCACTTCTCCAGAGCACTTTCAGCACCCATCCGGGCGGACGTAGCTATACCCTGGAGCTCTAGATCCAGTTCCCCCAATGTTCCAGGCAACGGGATCTCCCCCTGACGGTAACGCTTCACCATAGTCACTACGCGATGAAGTAAATTGCCAAGATCTTTGGCCAGTTCATCGTTATAGCGCTGGATCAGCGACTGACGACTAAAGTCTCCATCAGAACTTAGCGAGAGATTCCTCAAAAGCGAATAGCGCACAGCGTCCGCACCAAACTCATCTACCAGTTCAACTGGCGAGATCACATTGCCACGAGACTTCGAGATCTTCTTCCCACCCAAAGTCGTAAAACCATGCACAGCAACCTGTTCTGGCAACGGCAGATCTGCCGAAAGCAGCATCGCAGGCCAGTAGAGGCAGTGGAAACGAGTGATATCCTTCCCAATCACATGTGCATTCGCAGGCCAATAACGCGCAAGCAGCGTCTCGTCATCGGGAAAACCCGCAGCCGTCAGATAATTTGTCAGCGCATCAAACCAAACATAAAGGACTTGCTCGGGATCATCAGGCACAGGCACCCCCCAGATTGGTCTCTCAGGATGTACTTTGCGAGAGATAGAAAAATCTCGCAATCCTTGATGAAAAAAGCGCATCAAATCTGACAACCTGGATGAGGGTTCAACAAAATGAGGATGCGTGGCGATATAAGCTAGTAGTGGCTCACTATAGCGAGTCAGAGCAAAGAAGTAGTTTTCCTCCTCTACCCACTCAGCTTTGACAGTTGGATGTAACGGACACATCCCCTCAACAAGTTCCTCAGCGCGATAGAAAGTATTGCAATTTGGACAATACCAGCTCGAATAGAAGGCTTTATAGACATCACCACGATCTTGAGCACGGCGGAACATCTCTTGAGCAGCGCGAAAATGAACCTCTTCCGTGGTGCGCACCCAGCGATCGTAAGCAACATCCAATTTCTGCCAGGCCAGCTTAAAAGCCTCATTCATACGCTCAACCCAGACATGGACCGTCACACCATGCTCCTCCGCCGCATTGACCACATGCTGACTATTCTCATCCAGACCCATACTAAAATAGGTATCGTACCCCAACAAGCGTCGATAGCGTGCAATCGCGTCCGCCACAACCTTCTCCTGGCCATGTCCAATGTGTGGCTCAGCATTAGGGTAGTCGATAGCTGTAGTAATGAAATACTTCCGGTCACCGTCCCCTGGCTCGTGACTTTGTTTCATAGTCTACCCCTTTTTCTCTACTTACTCATATAGAAAAGGAGTGCAGGCCTATCGCCCGCACCCCTGTAAGTTTTCTCTGTATTCGCCAGTTTTCAGGATTTTTGTAGCTGAGACACTGGCAGAGGAAGGCGATCATTCACGCAAAGCAGCATAATAAAGGTCCAGAATAGAACCGCACACAAACTTGCCATCTGTTGAGATATGGCTAATCGTTCCTGTTCCATCATCTGGCGCAATCCTCTTCTTGTGAGTTTTTTTCGTACGATACCCATATGAATAGCAAGCCAGCAGCCAGCCATCATTGTGCAACAATTTATAGGCAACAAATACGATATCAGAAACAGGAAGGCTTGTCAAGCTGAGCAAAAAACCATTCAAGACTTCACAAAAGTCGCTTCTCCCCACCCACACACCCTTATTCTCTGTCGTCGGAGGCGACAAAGGGAGAAATGAGAAAAGCCTCCTTCTCCCCCTCTCAGGGTGGGTGGCGGGAAAAGAAGAGATTTTTGTGAAGCCCTGAAAGACTCTTTGACAGTCATCGGAACGCAAGACTACAATGAAGAAGACAGCAAGATACTTCAAAGTTTTTTGCTATTGTAACAGAGAAGAGAATACACATTTAGAGTATCTTGTTGGCAAACAAACCCACAGGTCCAACAACATCATAAAACTGTTGAGTTGAATTGCAACTAAAAGGATGGAAGCAATGGCGGTACTCAGTACATCATATGTCGATCTTAAAATCAACGGCGATGGAGCCTATGCCTATGTAGCGCAACCGGACGACGGTATGGAACATCCCGGCGTAGTGCTCATTCAGGAATGGTGGGGTATTGAACCCCATATACGCAGTCTGGCTCAGAAACTCGCGACAGAGGGCTTTGTTGTAGCCGTACCTGATCTCTACCATGGCAAGATAGCAACTGAACCTGATGACGCGATGAGAATGATGATGATGCTCCAAAAAAATATTGACCGGGCAGTCAATGAGATTATTGGAACCCTGGAAACGCTCAATGGCATGGATAATGTCATTCCCAAAAAGCTCGGACTGATAGGCTTTTGCCTCGGTGGCTTCCTGACATATAAGGTCGCCGAACACTACAACAATCTGGGCGCAACCGTCTCATTTTACGGTGCCGGATATGACCCTTCAGCCGATGATGTGGCAAAAATCAATGCCCCTGTGTTAGCTTTTTATGGCAGCCAGGATGATAGCGTTCCACCAGAGCAAATCAAAAAAATTGAACGCATGTATCAGGGCGGCAATAAAGAACTCACAGTCAAAATCTACGACGCCGGACATGCTTTCATCAATCCCGACCATGGCCATGGCAACGAAGAGGCTGCCGCAGATGCGTGGCCGATGGCGGTCAGCTTTCTGCGTGACCACCTCAAATAGGATATTTGCTGTAACCAGCACAGATATAGGTTTTTTGCCGATCTGCTGCCTTGGCCTGGCAGGCCACCCCTCCCGCGAGAAAAGAGAAAGAAGTGTTGAGCTTTTGTGTGGCAAAGCTACACAAAAGCTCAACACTTCTTTCTCTCATTCAAGAACAGCCTCGCTCGCCTGAGTAGCCAGAGCCTGGGTGGACAAAACACCAACCGGATGAGCCTCAAAGTCCGCAGGTCGGGTCATATCCTCACCAGCGTGCACACCCATGAAACGAAAGAGCGGTGTCAACATGCCAGAAATGCACAGATTGACAACCAGGGCAATAATAGCCACATAGAGCGGCAGATTGAATCCGCCGAGGGAAATCGTAAAGATGGACGATTTAAAGCTTTGAGCAGCCATCAGCGACGTTCCAACTACCAATCCAGCAATCAGACCAGCAAGTAGAGCATAACGGTGAAACCAGTTTATATAGAGTCCCAGGAAAACAACTGGCAACGTTTGAATGATCCAGATATTGCTGAGCAGTTGAAGGTTAATCGCCAGTGTTGTAGGAATAAAGAGAATAAAGGCCAGAGCGCCCAACTTCACTACTAGCGAAGCTGCACGTGCCGAATTCGATTCCTCACGTTCTGTACAGGTTGGACGGAAATATTCACGGTAAATGTTGCGTGTAAAAAGATTAGCGGCAGCGATGGACATAATAGCGGCGGGAGCTAACGCACCAATTGAAATGGCTGCCAGTGCAAAGCCCGCAAACCAACTCGGAAACATCTGCACAAAAAGTGCAGGTAGCGTACTATTCGTCTGATATGCCGCGGTAGGATGAATATTCGCCGCAATCGCCATATAACCTAACAGCGCAATCATCCCCAATAGCAACGTATATGCAGGCAAAAAGGCCGCGTTACGTCGAATAACCTTGCGGCTGTTCGTACTCAAGACTCCGGTTAAAGCGTGAGGATAGAGAAATAGAGCCAGAGCCGAGCCAACAGCCAGACTCACATAAGAACTATACTGTCCAGGTGCTAGAAGCACATGAAAGGTCTCAGGATGCGCCTGCGCCTTAGCTTTAACGAGTGCAAAGATTCTCCCTATACCTCCCAATTGTATTGGAATATAGATGACCGCGACCACCACCACCAACCAGATACAAATATCTTTTACAACAGCGATCATAGCTGGAGCACGAAGTCCACTCGTATAGGTATACGCTGCCAGTACCGCAAAGGCGAGCAGAAGCGAAGCTTCAACCGGGACTCCCATCTGCGCAAGCGAGACTTCAATCCCTAAAATCTGGAGCGCAATATAAGGCATAGTCGCCAGAATACCTGTAATTGCCACCGCCAGCGCCAGGCTGCTACTCCCAAAACGCTCGCGCACAAAGTCCGCAGGTGTCACATAACCACGATGCCTGGCAACGCTCCAAAACCTGGGTAGAACTAGAAAGGCCAGTGGATAGATGAGAGTCAGATACGGAACTGAGAAAAATCCCAGCGCACCAGAAGCAAAAATCAGACCAGGAACCGCAATAAATGAGTAAGCAGTATAGAGATCACCACCCATAAGAAACCAGGAAAGAATGGTCCCAAAACGTCTTCCAGCCAGCCCCCATTCTTGTAAACGACTCAGATCTCCTGGCCGCCAGCGTGCTGCCCAGAACGCCAGAATAGAGACAGCAATAAATACAATAGTGAAAACGATAAGCATTTCCCAATTAATCATTGAGATATTCTCCCTTCAACCGGCAGCTATCGGATGCGGCGCTCTTTACGCTTCTACTTTCGACTTATAAATGGTATCAGATAGTCCTAAACGTACCGCCGTCTGCGCATCAATAGTTGCCCCCTTCAGGGAGCTTGCAGTGACATCTGCAAATTCACTTATCCCTGACTGAACGTTTTGTAAATTAGCATTGTGGAAAAGAGCATTGGTAAGTTCCGCACCTACCAGATGTGCGAACAGAAATACGGCATAAGAGCAATTCGCAGCTCGCAAATAAGCATTCTGTAGATTGGCTTGCGTCAGATTGCCCTGACTCAGATTCGCCTTGCCCAGGTTGGCCTCGCTCAGATCGGCTCGCACCAGGTTAACCCTGTTCAGATTCGCCTTACTCAAATTTGCCTTGCTCAGATTAGCGCGAAAGAGGTAAGCATAACTAAAGTTCGACTCAGAAAAATTCCCCTGACTTAGATTGGACTCTACCAGATTAATGCCACGCATATTTGCGGCATAAGCATAGACGCCGTTGAGATTGGATTGACTGACGTGAGCCAGAATCATGGAGACCTTGCTCAGATTAGCGCCACTCAACTGCGCTCCACTCAGTTGCGCCCAATTAAGCTTCGCGCCGCTCAGATCTGCTCGACTCAGATCCGCTCCATTGAGAACGGCATGCGTCAGATCTGCATAACTTAGATCGGCACCACTTAAATTAGCCCCGGTCAGATTGGCCTGACTCAGATTCGCTCTAACCAGATCGGCCTTACTTAGATCTGCCCTCATAAGCTCGGCCTCAGCCAGATCCGCCCCACTCAGATCCGCTCCACTCAAGTTCACACCACACAGATCAGTCGTGCGCAGATCGCTGGAACGCAGAGCCGCTCCGCGCAGATTTGCTCCAATTAAATTTACACCTATCAATACAGCTTTGCTGAGATCTGCACCGCTCAGATTCGCTCCACTCAGATTCGCATGGCGCAAATAGGCCCCGCACAGATAGGTACCACTCAGATTCGCCTCGCTGAGATTGGCATCGCGGATATTTCCTCCACTTAAATCAGTCTCGCGCAGATCAGCTTTACGCAAATCTGCGCCATCCAACACAGGCACACGTTCATCTTTCAAGGACGCGATTATCTCTTGTAAAGCCTGTTTCTTCGTTAAAACATAGGTTTGTTGTGACAAGTCTACTGCTCCTTTATTGCCCTGAGAGTGATCGGCTGGCAATCCGAATGACACCGAGCCTATGCAAATCGTAGAGCATGCTATGCACCACCTCAGCCGCTCTCCCTGTCATGCGTGCAAGGTCGGAAACTGAGCGCTGACCATCAATCAGCAGATAAAGATGACGGTAAGAACGAGCCAGTTGAGCGTGTTCAAAACGATCCGTCGCCTCAATAAGCTTCACAGTGGCATAGGGAATCGCGTTATGATATTCCAACGAGACGGCTGGCCCACTTTGCTGTACGATGTTCAGATCAAGATATGGATATATAGATACGTCGCTGAGAGCTGGAGGCACCTCTTGAGGAGGGTGGAGAGATGTTTCCGATGGAGCAATTGCTGGGATAAAAACATAAGAGGCCTGTCGCCAGGTACTCAACCAATTCAAAGCATCTGAACCAATCCTTTTTCCGACCTGCGCATGCGTAACCTGTCCCTGAACAAAGAGAAATGTGCCATCCTCTGCTGTAAGACCGCTCCCTCTCCTGACAACTAACTGCCCACTCCTACGTTCCATTTTAATAGTCGTAATGACATCTAACAAATGATCTGTTGCTAACTCAGGCTGCTGCGCCATAGGTTGTCACTCCTGAGATTGACCCCAACCTGTTTAAAACTCATAATCGATAACAGAAAAATGTCCCTGCTGTAGAAAAAACTGGCGTCGAGCGAAAATATACCGTCAGCTTTGCTCAATCCCTGAAGTACCTGAGTTGTTTGCCCGGTCTTCTTCCCTCATAAGGCGCTCACATGCATCTGATAGAAGGGAAGAACCACAGGATTTTCATAGTGCGGTTGCCTGAACAACCTCTACCACATCGGTAAGTATACTCCCGCTGAAACATACTCCCGATGGATTTGCTTACCCTTATTCTCCAAATTCACTGATAACTCTCA
>DAOTTL010000206.1:0-4475 GCA_034438135.1 Ktedonobacteraceae bacterium
GGCAGCGCGGTCGCGCTGCCGCCTCCGCTCTCTTCCTCCTGCGAAATTTGCGTGATCTGAAAATCGAGATCACGTCGCTGTAGTTCTGCCATTGCGCCTGCGCGTGCCTCCATCTCCAGTAACTTATCCTGAGCCTGTGACGTGCGCTGCTTCCTTGCGGGAGCATTGATTTTATCCAGTGCTTCGTAAAAGCGTTGTTGAATGAGTGCATTGCGCTTGCGAGATGCGAGTAACTCAATAGTGGTATCCACCTCAGAGATTTTCTCTTCAAGCTGACGTAGAACGTCTCGCATCGTTGCTACAAGTTGTTCCTGCGTTTGCTGTTGTTGTTGATAGCGTCGGGCTTGACGAGTGAGATCATTATAGCGGCTGAGGAAATCGCGGGCAGCTTTCTCATTATCGCTCTGGACGGCCAATTTTGCCTTCTCAAGCCACTCATTGGCCTCTGCCAGATTTTCCTTCTGACGTTTCTGGAGCTTCATCCCCTCGGTTATGGAAGTAGCGACCTGCGTTTTAACCTGAACAAGTTGGGCGTGCATATCTAATTGAAGTTGTTGCAGCGTTGTCTCAGGGTCTTCAGACTTCTCAGTAGTAGCCGTATGATTGGCTTGTATGAGAGCGAATATGCGTTTTAGCAGATTCATCAGTTGGTGTCCCCCAGACTGCTCACAGAGAAACGGTAGTATGAAAATGCTGGCGTACGAGTCATCCCTAAATTTGCAGCGGCTTGCAAATCCGCTCCTCCCCCGAAAAAAGAAGAAGCGAGGCTGCTTGATGGGGCATTCGCCCCGCCAACCAGCCTCGCTTCTTCTTAAAAAAGAGAGTGGGGCGGCCTGCCAGGCAGACCGAACGCCTTTTGTTTTGATTTTGCCAAAGCAGGGATGACTCATGTCAAGCTGACGGCTTAGCCGTCAGCTTGACAGAGGTGCAAGGGATTACCTTTCGGTTGGTTGAGCCTCAACCACAGGACCGGCTCCATGGCCATTGCCATTTTGAGAACCATTCTGATTTTTCAAAGCTGGGACCTGTTTCAGCAGATCGCCGATCTGAGTTCCGCTGAGCAATTCAAAGAGTGCCGGTACCTGAGCAACCATATTGACAATATCGCCAGTCAGACGGCTCGCTCCCATTCCGCCAGTAGCACCATCTGCGCCGGTAGAGATGATTGTTACTTTATCAACTTTGCTCAAAGGCTCCGCGATCGCACGTACAATGTCAGGCATGCCTGTGAGAAGCTTATCGAGAACTGCGGCCTGGTTGTATTCATGGAAGGCAGAAGCTTTTACCTTCATTGCATCGGCCTCAGCCTCACCCTTGGCACGAATAACGTCGGCTTCGGCCAGACCTTTCGCTTTGATGACCTCGGCGTCCGCCAGACCACGAGCTCTGGAAGCCTCGGAATCGCCCAGACCTCTCGCCCTGGTGGCATCCGCCTGACCCTGAGCTTCGAGGATGAGTCTCTGGCGTTCGGCCTCAGCGGTAGTCTCAATGCGACGTCGTTCAGCTTCAGCACCTTTTTGGACTGTCGCCTGTAATTCGAGTTCACGGCGCTGGATCTCGGCCTGTTGCACCTTGATCTGTGCCTGCTTCTCAATCTCGGTCACTTTGACCGACTCAGCAATGACTTGCTGCTGTGTCACATTGGCTTGAATATCATACGACTTATCGGCGGTCGCCTGTTGTTTCTTAACCTCGGCATCGAATTCAGCCTTTTTAAGGGCCAGGTTGCGTTGAGATTGAGCCTGGAGTGCGAGTGACTCTGTTTCAGCTTTCACGCGTTCCTGATCGGCTGATGACTTGGCAACGGCGGCTTCACGTGAGGCGTTAGCCTGCTGGATCTGAGTATCACGTGCTGCCAGCGCTGAGGCAATATCCGCATTTTTGCGAATTTCTACAATCTGTGGGCGGCCCATATTGGTAATATAATCATTGTTATCTCGTACATCTTTAATGGTGAAAGAGATAACTTGCAGGCCCATTTTCTCTGTGTCGGGTGTCACTGTTTTGAGCATCTTGGAGCCGACATTCTCAGGATCTTTTACCAGCTCTTCGACTGTCAACTGACCCACAATACCGCGCAGATGACCTTCCATGACCAGACGAATCAGGTTTTCGCGATCCTCCTGGCGTTTGCTCAGAAATTGCTCGGCGGCTGTGCGAACACTTTCAGCGTCTGAACGCACTTTAATCTGAGTGACTGCTTCAACTTTGACAGCCACACCCTGGGTTGTGTAGAGGTCCTGGGGTGGTGCTACGTCAAAGGACATTAACTCAAGCGAGAGTTCTTGAACGCGCTGAAACAGAGGAAAGACCAGTTTACTGCCGCCAGTCACGACCTCTACTTTTCGTCCACTAGAGATAATCAAGGCCGTATTAGGGCCAACTTTGCGCAACATTTTTCCCCAGATGTAGATCAGAACGAAGACTACTATGAGTAAAATGGCTGCAATGACTACCGCTGCGGTGAGTTCCATTGTCTGTACTCCTTGTGTATAGATTTGGTGATAACTCAAGGTATTTCTACAAAAAAACCGTTATTTGCTAGAGTGATATGGTATGAGTGCTATTCGTTTGGTGATTCCTGGCGCATAACCATCTCTCTTTCAGAGGGACTGGCACTATCGAGCTGCTCACGAATCTGTGCCACGCTGTCTGCTGTGGAGTGGTCAATGCTGTTTGCTCCTTCCTGTATGAAATGGTCCCAGGTATCGACCTCGGCTACACCGTTTTGGTAGCTGACAACTACTACCTCCTGATCGCGAGCAAGCCTCTGACCGTTGGGACCACGAGCTGGAATACTTTTACGCATGCCTCCTGGAGAGGTATAGATAATTTCTCCCAGACCTTGCTCAGGAATGGTAATGCTTACTTTTCCAATCATACCTGTACGATCTACAACATCTTGTTCCGTTGAACCTTCGCTATTTGCGAAAAGACGATTGAGCATAGTAAGCAAAAGGGCCGAGAGTCCAATACCTGCAAAAAGTGCCAGGAAGACGCTCAAGGACGTTGCTATATTGGTCAGATTGTGGAAGAAGTAGCCAAAGAGACCAAAGCCCAGCAGGAAGAGTCCGAACGAGGTAGGATTAAGGTAGCCGAAGAGGGAGAAGTGCGACTCCTGGCTCTGAAGCTGATTTCCCTGCTGTGACCCGGATGTATGAGTGTGTCCTCCGACATGTGCTGGTGCTTGATGAGTACCAGACACTTGAACGTGTCCAGATGCGCCGTGACTGCTATGCATATGACCGTGACTTCCAAGAAGGGCTGTTATCAAGAAGAAGCCAAAGCCTACCAGGAAGCAGAGAATAAAGACCAAAGAGAGGGTATCTGTCGCGATTGTAGGCATAAGAAATACTCCTTTTCATGCCGTTGCAGTCCTCGCGCTGCTTTCTCAAGTATTCCAATACTCATCTTATATAGACGAAATCTCTACATCACAATAAAATAGCCTGTCATAGAGTTTACCTTTACCGGGTCATCAGATCGCCAGGCAAGTTTTTGAGCACCTCTAACGGTAAATCGAGCAACTGCCCAAAGACAGAAATATAGCTGCGAGGATCTTCGAGGTCAGCCAGCTTTGTCAGGAATCTCTGAATTATTGGATCGCTGTGCCACCGGAAGCTGCTGCTGGCCAACCAGTTTTGCAGACGATCACGATGTGGTCCATCGAGTTCCATGAGTAAGTCAGAGCCGTGCAGGTTGATGCTGAGGTCAGGTGGATCACTAACCAGGTAGCCAGGATGAACTTTGAAAAAACGAGCCAGTAGAGCACGACTTGTCGCTGTCAGGTGAATACGTTTCCCGCTCTCTAGCTGAGAGAGGTAGGCCTGACTGATACTTTCGCCTTGCTCTTCCTGCATAGCTTTCACAACTTCTAGCTGGGTCATGGGACGCTTTAGTCCGCGCAAATCACCCTCAACTTTGCGAAGGTGTTTGACTTTCTCCGCAAGATGCATTCGACCAACATCCCTTCTAATAACTATCTGCTATATTAAAATATAACAGTTTGTTATGCCCCTGTCAAGAGATAATAGCCCTGGCCCTTAGAACAGGGCTGCGCAAAAGTCGTTTCTTTCCCGCCCACCCTTTAGAGAGGCTCAGAGGCAGCGCGGTCGCGCTGCCTCTGAGCCTCTTTTTTGCCTGGGGAGGGGTCGGGCTATAGCTGAGCAGCGACATTTGCAGGAGAAATGGCCCTTTCTAAGGGCCATTTCTCCTGCAAATGTCGCTGTTCAGCCGTCAGAAAAAGGCTTTGGCCTTTTTTCACTAGCCCATATTTCCTTCCCTGATGACCACTTTTGTCTCTATAGGACAATAGTAGAGAGAATTGTCGTTTTTTGTTATGTATAGAACTTTTAGCAAATACAGTACAGGTGTTTCATTTTTCGTAGAGGTAGATGCAAATAGCTTGTCTGATAGAAAAGAGTAGCCTTGACACATCTGGACTGGCTAGCTTTAGAACTAGAGGGCAGCATGCT
>DAOTTL010000207.1:0-17644 GCA_034438135.1 Ktedonobacteraceae bacterium
GTATCCAGCTTGATTGAGCAGGAACGCAGCGGAAGAGGTGACCACCGACAACTGCTCGATCCAGGTGGCGCAGAGCAACGCGTGAGGCAACAGGCGTTCGTAGCTGGACCATAGGTCAAATGTGATGTCAGGAGATGCCGCAGCAACGGCAGAGATGACACGTTGTTGCCAGCGTTGCTGCGTCTGGGTAGGCAGGCCCTCGCGCAAGATGGACTGGACGAGACGGTGGATCGTGAACGTCTGGACGGATGCATCGTAAGAGAGAAGGGAATAGCTTCGCAAGAGCGCTCTCGCTTCATCGATCTGCGCTTCTGTTTCTCCTGAAGCGGTGGTTTTTTGTGTCTCGTGAGATCCTGAGGCGAGCCAGGGAAACCATCTTCGACTTTTGCAGTATCACTCAAGCGATCCGTAGCCCTAGTATAATCACTAGCGCAGCAAAGAGCAAGCAAGGAACGTCCCTTACTATGGATAGTGCCAGAGTAGCTTGCCATCGTTGGGACGCCAGACGGAGAAGTTGCCTGTGAGATCGATCAGGAAGATGAGTGGAACATCTGTCGTGGGAAAGCCTGCAATAATCGAGCCAAGCGGCGTAGTGTTGTTCCAGAGGCGCTGTCCATTGTCCTCTCGCCAGGCGTCGAACTCACCATTATTTTGCAGGGCGTAGATAGTACCATTGAATGGGATAGCGCTGGTGATAGTCTCAAGGCTGCTCCAGAGTAGCTGCCCGTCGCTGGCACGCAGGATGTACATAGGTATAATAGAGGAATTGAGTGAGTTTTGCGTATAGAGCACAAGGTTACCCTGGTCCATGATAAATCCCAGTGGCAGGAAGTTTTGACTTTGCAGCGTAGCGATCTGAGTGCTCCAGAGGGCCTGACCATCGCTTGTACTGATTTTGACCAGCGTAGCATCTTGTTGAAGCAGGTAGCCGAAACCATTTTCTGCGAAAAACATCCTGCTTGCGGGCTGGTCATCGCTGAAATGGTAAGTCCAGAGCTGCTGACCATTGCTGCCGCTCAGAGCAATCAAGGTCGGGTCCGTCGCCAAACTAAGATAGATCATGCCGTTCATCTCTATCTGCACCGCTGTACCTTCAGGAAACTGACGAGTCCAGAGGAGCCGTCCATCGGGAACGTGAAATGCGCTGATAGGTGAGGTTGCCCGGCTGGAGGACGAGAGAATATAGATCATCTGACCATCTATCACAGGATAAGAACTGGCGTCTTTTGCTGGTAGCGAGAGCATTTCCCGTCCCGTATTAGCATCCAGAAAGTGGAAAATAGAGTTCGTGGACGAAAAATCAAGCACGCCATCCTCTACATCCAGTGAGATAGTATACAGTAGCGTTGGACTCAGTTGCTGGGCTGGATTATCATGCGTCCGGTAGGTCCAGTTAGTGCGGCCAGTGCTGGCCTGGATGGCGTAGATCGTATCGTTAGAGGTCTGGATATAGAGGGCATTGTTATAGTAGACGAAGGCCGGTCCCAGAGAGATATTTCCGAGCACGTTCTCGAATTGTCCCGTGCGACCCAGGGCGAAGACGGCTGGTAATGTATCATTCCAGAGATGGCTGCCGGTATTAGCATCCAGCGCTTCCAGTTCTGTATCGCCTGTACCTGTGCGGAAATAGCAGTAGAGTGAGTGATTTTTCGCTATGATTGTGCTGCTTGCCGGTAGATAGACGTTCCAGCGAACATGACCGGTGGTACTCTGATAGGCTGTCAGGGTATGATCTGTGGACTGAATGAAGATGAGTCCCGGCAGGGTCGTGGCACTGAGAAAGGGAGGCGCTGACGTTTTGGGACCGCTACTAACCTGAGGGGTCATGGGCCGTGGAATTTGTAAGAGGAGAGCACCGAGCAGGATCATGAGCAACACAGCGTAAAGGCTGGAACGTACCCAGGGTCTGGCAAGTCCCCTGCGAGCTAGATTGATGGTTTGCTCGACCCACCTGGTTCGGGGTGAGCCGGGATAATCGAGATCGGTAATGTGAACCTCATCATCGTTCATCGGGTCCGTGGGTTGTTGTTGATCGAGATCGTCGCTCATTGTGCTCTCTCTGCCTTCTCCTCTGACATGACTGATTTAGAAGATCATTCATTCCATAAAGATAAATGCACGTTTGCACACATTTGTCTCTTCTTTTTGCGAATTATCAGGATGAAGTGACAACTTGCTAGGGATAAAGTGAGAGTTCGCCCAGGAAATCGAGTACAAGGTGATTGAACTCCTGCGGTTGCTCCATACTGACCATATGAGCCGCGTCCGCGATGATCTCACGACGCGCACCGGGAATCTCCCTTGCCAGTTGTTCGGTCAGTGCCAGCTTATCGGGAAGATCGAGGTCCCCGACAATAATCAGGGTTGGCACGTGAACCTCTGCCAGACGCGTAATGGCGGGCGGTTGAAGCGTCTGTTCATCCGCATCTGCGGGCATCGGGAGCGTGAAGGCGTGATACTGCATCTCATAGACACGTTGACGCACCATCTGGTTCACCTGCTCAGGGCTACGTTGGGGACCATCAACCCAAAACCTCACATTTAATGCCGTTGCCTCTGGCAGGTCGCCTTTCTCAACGAGCGCATCCTCTGCCTGATAAAAGCGCCGTACCTGCTCGGATGGCTGCGTCCCCCCGACGCTGGGAGCTACCAGGACTAGCGAGGCTACCAGTTCAGGATGGGCAAGCGTGAAATCGAGGGCAATCTTCCCGCCGAGTGAGATACCTACAATATGAGCCTTCTGTATATCGAGAGCGCGAAAGAGCGCCGCCGGGTCCTCGTACGCGGCGAACGTTCCCGCTTCCCAGCGAGATCGACCAAAGCCGCGCAGGTCATAGCGCACGGTTCGGTAGTGCTGTGCAAAGATGGGAAACTGCTCATCCCACATGCGACTATCCGCGACGCCAGCATGTAGTAAGAGCAATGGATGACCCTCGCCCGCAATCTCATAGTAGAGCGAGGCTGTCTGTACATCGAGAAAGCCAGTCTTTGAGGTAATTTCTGACACAAAACATCTCCTGATTCTCAACTCTCTCTTGGATAGAGCAAATAGAATACATCTGTCCCGCTAGCGCACGGCCATCACGACCCGATTGTCCAACTGTTGCCAGATCACGCCAACCTCGTGAAATCCCGCGTTGCTCAGCGCTGCCTGGTGGACCTCTAACAGGGTACCAGGGGGACGCGTTTTCTTGCTGAAGCGCCGCTCACGTTCCGCGAAGAGCGGCTCCATTCCTGGCTCGTGCCTCAGCGCCTCCCACCACATCTCCCAATCTTCCGTCTTGGCCGCCTCCGCGCTCCAACGTGCATGTCCACTCTCACTGACCACATTGAAGCCCGGCAGGTGCGGGGCAAACCCGAAGGCATCCCCATTGAGGAAGACTCCACCGGGACGAACGAGTTCTCCTAACTGGAGATACAACTCCACCAGTGAGCCAGCATGCAGCCAATGCAGGGCTGTCGTGCTTACGACCGCATCCACGTGCTCTTCGCCGAGTTGACTGTACCATGAGGGTTCACTGATATCCGCTTCTACCCAGCGCAAACGCCCATGCATGTCACCCAGGACTTGCTGTCCAAGCATCAGCAGGACGGGATCAATATCCACAGCGACGGAGCGTGCCCGTGGAAAGCGCGTTAAGAGGCGCTGGCTGATTGAGCCGGGACCACAGGCCAGGTCAAGTGCGACAAAGTTTTCAGGGAGCAGCGTTTCTAACACATCGAACATGGCGGTAAAGCGCCTTTCACGGTCAGGCAGGTAGGTACTCTGCTGCTGGTCGTAGCGGTGCATCCAGTTTTGCCAGTTCAATAGTGGAATGTCCGTGCTCATATTTTTTCGTTTCCTTCCTTCGATAGTCAGTGGACCCATCAGTATCCTTCCGATAAGAGTGGTTTAAAGGACGCCATTAACACTCTTCAAAAGAAGCATACCAGATGAGAAGCTGTTTTTCCAGAAGGATGTGATAGGCTCTTGACATAGTGCAGTGGAGAGAAGCATGGTATACTGCATTCCTCTAGCCTGTTCTTGAGAGAACAATCCATGCTTCTCTGCTTGTCTCGAAAGTGAGCAACGCGTGCCAAAACCTGAGTACGAATTTCATATGCCCGCCGGAGAATGGCTTGCGGCCAGTGGCAAGATAACTGGCATCTGGCAGCAAGTTCTGGCGAATGACCCCGAAACGGGTGCGTATACCGGTTTAACTCGCTATGAACCTGGCACGGAGGCAACTCGGTTAGCGCGACAAAAGACTCGCCAAATCTGCTTATATTGACATTGCTATTGCCGCCCGGTTCGAGCGGCTGAAAGACAGAGGTGATCCGCTTGAAAATCGAGCGACAGGGATCGGTAGCAAACTCTTGATAGCAGATTTTACCAGTTTCCTGGGCTTTAAGGTACGCAGGACTTTGGAGAAATTTGTTGGCATACGCCACATTGCCCTCGTTGAAGGTAAAGCTGTGGAGCATGGCCAGACCGTCAAACCAGTGACGAAAGTTCTGCTTGCTAACCTCAAACTGAGCTGGCCCATTGCGCAAAAGAGAACCCGTTAACCAGGTCGGTACCTCTCCCTGAATAGCCAGACGATCGCACGTAATTTCCTGGGTCTGAGTCGTCAGACCGTGAGCAAATTGACCGGACATAAGAAAACCTCCTTGTTGCGCCAGTGCGCAATTGTGAACAGGTTGTACCTGTAGATTAACGGCACTTATTTGATAAACGACGTTCATTTAAGAACAAATGAGAGCCGCCTCACTCATTATTATTAACAACGTTCACAGAATAAACAGTGTTCATTTAAAAACAAAAAAAAGTTAGAGTTTAGACAACTCTTTGATAAAAGGCCTTAAAGAGAGTTTCACGCATGGCAGTGGCCAGATTTTGGACGCGGGCGAAATCGAAGGCGGGCATATTGATGCTCAGAGCTACAATACCATGCATCGAGGCCCAGAATACATCGCTTGCCGTTTCGAGGTCGCCTGGCACGATTACGCCAGCCTCCATCGCAGCCTGCATGGTCTCCTGAAGAATGTGTAGAGATGCAATGCGCGGCGTTTGTTCGCCAGCCGGTGGCTGGGTTAGATAGTCAACGCGTGTAAGAAACATCAGTTGGTAATAGACAGGATTTTGCAGTCCGAAAGTGACATAGGCCTCGCCAAGCGCGACCAACTGCTCCCATGGATCTGCGCTGCTGGCGACGGCATTGGCGAGTTGACGTGTGAAGCGAGCAAAGCCCTCATCGACAACAGTAAACAAGAGATCGTCCTTATCGCGAAAGTAGAGATAGAGCGTTGCCGCAGAATAGCCAATGGACTCCGCCAGACTGCGCATCGAAAAACGATTGTAACCCTGTTCCAGAAACAACGTACTGGCAGCCTTGAGAATAATCTGGCGCAACTCTTCCTTCTCTTGCTTGCGTCTGCTACGGCTGGCCTTGCGTATACGTGTTTCCCGCACCTCGCTTTTTTGTTCCATTGTCTCCACCTTCTTGTTAAATTAACACTGTTTATTTTGTAACATAGGATCAGCAATTTGTCAAGGATGCTTCTTTCTCAAACAGGTTTTCGCAAAAGTCACCGAGCAGCAGTGGCCAGACCCCTTCCCAGGGGAACAAGATGGATAGTGGCAGTGCGTTCGTGCTGCCACTATCCATCTAAAAAGGGTGGGTGAGCGGGGAAAGAAACGACTTTTGCGAAGCCCTGTTCTGAAGGGAGTCACACTGGCCATAGGAGTAGACATCGGCATATACTTATGCTGTTGGAGATGAAGAGTGGACCAAAGGAACTCTTTTGAGTGAGGAGAAAAACAGTGAATACGTCCGATCTTATTGTTCGTCCTTTACAATCGGCGGAAGAATACAACATCTATTATCGTCTGGCGGATAGCGCCTTTGCCTCTGAGCCGTCTGAAGAAGCTGCGCAACGTCGGCAACGTTCTGCACGGGAGAGTCCTGACTTTCGCGCCGAAGGTTTCCGTGGGGTTTTTCGTTCCGGCGAGTTATTGGGAGGATATACGCTGTATGATCGCGTCTTGCGGATGGGAGCGGCGCGTCTCTCGGTCGGATGTATTGGCGCGGTCGTGACTGCCCCGGAGGCACGCAAACAGGGGGCCGCCAGGGCGTTGATGCAGGATGCACTGGCTTTCGCTCGGCACGATGGGCAGGCACTGCTGTTGTTGGATGGCATTCCGAATTTTTATTTTCGTTTTGGCTACACGGATATGTTTGATGTGACGACGGTTGAGATTGATCGTTCCGCTCTACTCGCGCAGCCCACGGGCGCGTATCAGGTTCGACCCACTATCAGCGAGGATGCTTCAGCTCTGCTCGCCCTCTATCAGCGTCACTTTGAGAGCTATACAGGGAGCTTTGAGCGCTCATTGGAAACTCAGGTGTATCGACTGCTTCACCAACGTCAGCCCTGGATGGTGGCGCTTTCTCCCCAGGGAGCAATTGCGGGCTATCTGCTCCATGGAAAGGACGAAGATCTGGTGCGGGGATACGAAATCGCCGCAGAGAATTGGGAGGCGCTTCTCGCGTTGTTGAACTATCATGCCCATCTGTTTGAGGATGCGACAGCCCCCACCAGCTTACGCTACTTTTTGCCGCCCGAGGACACGATGACACACTGGCTGATCGATACGCTCCAGGTTCCCGATACCTCACAATGGGGATCGCCGGTTAATGAATGGGGAGTGCGCGGTCTTTCCTATCATCATCGCTTTACCGGCTGGATGGGCTGCCTCATTAACTTTCCGCTCCTGCTGACTTCTCTCCTCCCGGAGTTTCAGGTTCGCTGGCAGCGTTCGCTTGCTCACTGGACCGGCGAGATCAGTCTGACGGTCGAGGGGCAGACTCGCATCATCAGGTTCGACGGCACTGAGGTTCAACTGGCAGAGACTTCTCTCTCAGCGCTTGATCGAGTGGAATTGACTCCCCAGGCGCTGGTTCAGCTCGTCTTTGGCTATCGTCCCCTGGCCGAACTGACCGACATCTCTCACCTGACCGCTGATTTGCGTTCCGCGCTGACGATTCTCTTCCCAGTGGGCCATACCTGGTTTCCCTATAGCGATTGGTTCTAAATGACCCTTTTATGAGTCATCACTACCTTTTTAGCGGCTGGCAAAGCCGCTTCTTCTTAAGAAAAGGGGGTGGGTCAGCCTGCATAGAGGCCGAAAGCCTTTTCACCTGCTTTTGCAAAAGCAGAGATGACTCATAACAGGGCTTTCTTAACCGCACGTTCCGGTTGGTATGTTGACAGTTGCTGATGAAAAGCCCAGGTTGGTCAGAAAGGATGTTAATTGTACCTGGGCGCTATTGGAGGCTTGCTGCAAAATGCCATCCTGGCAAGCCTCACTGAGGAGTTCTTTCTGGCCCGCTGACAATATTTGCACGGTTGTGTTGGGGTCCATACCCTGATCCTCCAGTCCTGAGAAAACGCCACTATTGGCGTCATACACTCGTGTGTGCGTGGGATCGATTGCGGTATTCAAGATCTCTGGTGGAGGCATGGTCAGTGTGATGGTTGTTTTATTGTTCTTCGTCTGTCTCTGGATATCGTTGGCGGTTATTTTAGCAAAATCGAAGCCAGCGGTAGAGGTGCCATAGACGACGAACAGCTTTTTGGGGTCGCCCAGAAAATTCCATATGGAGTTGGGATGAGGATCGTAGGCGATAATTTGTTGCAGTGTGTAGGTGACCGTTTCCAGTTTGCTGATGTGCTGGATCGATGTAACAACTATTGCGTTGGTCGGGAGCGTGAGGGTTGAGGCTTGCGAGCGTTGGTAGCCTTCATAAGCCCCAAAGATAAGCAGAGCAAAGACGAGTACTATCACGATAAATTGAATAAAGCAAGGCACTTTCACGCGCCGTTCTGTCACTGGTCGTTCCATCAGCGTTCCTTCTTCCAAAACTGTTGCGGATAACTACTGGTTTGTCAAACGCCTCTTTAACTCTGTCCTTATTTTACCATAAATATTCTCTTGTATCTATATTTATAGGAGATAATTTGATTTTCAGAAGAGATTTATTATAGAATTCTCAAAATCTTCTCCTGTGGCTTCTCCGTGGGTGGGAGAACATCTTGAGTAAGCTCATCAGATGTAGGGACTGTAGAATGATTCTCAAAACTTTCTCTTTTCATTTTTGGGGCTTCGTATAGGGAGTTTCTTGGTGATATCTTACAGTTCCTACATCGTACGCGCTTTCCAACGCCTGTGAAATGGCTTGTGGAGACGTATCAAGCGGGTTTTCAGAAACGTACTGACCTGTTTCATCTCCATCGGTGCTTTAGTGGATGACTGGCCGTCGAGCGCGACCTACCGACCCGCGAACTCCTCACCTTGAGCATGCTTGTCGCGCTCGGCTGATGTGACCCGCAAGTGGAGGGCCATGTCGCCGCGAATCTGCATGTCGGCAACGACCGCACGAAACTGATCGACGTATTGACGCAACTCCTGCCGTTCATCGGCTATCCACGCACGCTGAACGGGTTACGGGCCATCGATGAGGTTTCCGCGTTGTAAGCGGAGCCTGGGCGTGGAAACAACAACGTTAGCAATGAGAGGAGCATGCGAAATAACATCACGCACCTGGTTTATCACTGGCGTGAGCAGTGGATTTGGCAGCACTTACGCGATATCATCGCCGCTTCCAGAGACAAATTTCTTTGTTTGCTCTCTTTCAGGGAATGGAACGCAAGAGGAGTGAGATTGGGGATGGAGGAAATGATCTGCCAAAAGCAAAGAAAAAGGGATTTGACCTCATGAGAGGATTGAACCCCTTCTTCCCTCACAAACTTGCTAGGATTGAGGAGGCCAGGCAATGGGGATGCCAGCGCTGGGTTGGCTCTGAGCAGCAGCAGACGCGTTTACAAATGAGATTATACTCAGCGGCAGAGGCTGCAATGATGGCAAAAAGCACCAACGAATGTGACATGAGAGCGTCTTCAACAAAGGGTTACTTTTTTTCCAGGTTCACTTCCCATGAAACCCCGTACTTATCCGCAACCCACCCAAACTTTGCACTGAAGGGATAGGTAGCGAGGGGCATGAGAACCATGCCGTTTTCGGAAAGCTTCTGAAACACCGCAGCGATTTCCGCTTCTGTTTCGCATTGCACAAATATCGACATGGCCGGGGTGAAGGTAAAAGGATGTTGTCTGCCGCTATCCATGGCCATGAACTCCTGTCCATCCAGAGAGAACCTGGCAAGCTTGACGGTTCCCGCAGCCTCTTCTTTATCTTCGCCCTCAGTATACCGTTCGATCTGTAAGAGACGAGAATTCTTGAACAGGGATGTGTAGAAAGTAATGGCCTCTTCAGCCTTGCCACACTGCTCTCCGACGAACAATAAATGGAAAATGAATTTCTGCTTTGAAGCGTCCATGGAAACCTCGCTCCTTCTACGAAATGTGAAAGACGATCAACGAAAGTGATATAAGGATCATAGTAGCCTAATTAAGGCGAAAAAACTTCTTCGATCTTGCTCTTCCTCGCCACAGTCAGCTCCCACTCCAAGAAAAGTGAGAGAGAGGCTCTTTCTCTCATCGACCGGAGGTTTCAGGTATAATCGTTAGACTCTGGCCGCCATAGAGTTGTTGCGGCACTACGTCGGTCCGTTGGTGTCCCTGTAAAGCTTCTGCGTTCGCGTGGTAGACATTCACGGTTTCGACCGGTTGGCGTTGGTGTCGTCGCACGGTTCGTCCGGTCAGCAAGAACAGGGACATCTCCTGATGGCCCTCAAAGCGTGTGAGCAGAAATGGTCGCACAATGCTTACCTTGTCCATATTATTCAGGACCAGCAGCCAGCCCGGGGTTGTCCTGAGCCATTCCTTACTATAGCTTCTCCAAAGGTGCCATTCGTGTTCCTCTCGGTTACCCCATTTCAGAAGAGCTCCTCGAACAAATCATTCACCTCCGACTGAAGCAGATCACTCCCTCTTAGCTTTCATACGCATACATCCCAGGTAAATGCCGGAACAGTTCGCGGAATCCCCACACATGCTCGCACATTTTCTGACACTTACTCTTACAGGCAAAAATAGACATGCAATCCATTTAACGCGCCTGACAGGCCCGCTCAACCTCTCATTTGTGAGAGCTATAGAGAGAGCTATAGCCCTCCATAAATAGCCAGTAGTGACCAGTTTTAGCCACAAGAGACCCAGGAAGGTCTTTCGGCCCATATGGGTTGAAGCGAACGGAGAGCGAGAAAGAAGCGCTTATGAAAAACTCGTGCTTGCGTTCTACAAAGGAATCTGTTATATTGCATATATAATTTGCCTGGTCTAATACTAAGGGGTTGTCTGGACACAAGGGGAACTGTAGAACATGCCAACGTTAGAAAGATCGAATCCACTACCACTGTATTATCAACTGAAAGAAGTATTACGTCAGCAGATCCGTTCAGGACATTTAGAGCCGCATGCAGCGATACCGTCCGAGCCGGAGCTGGTTGCCAGTTATCATGTCAGCCGTGCTACCGTGCGCCAGGCGCTCAGCGAACTGGTTCACGAAGGACTGCTCTACCGCCAGCATGGCAAGGGTACATTTGTCTGCGAGCCGCGTATCCAGCAGAAGCTCAGCGAATTGACCAGCTTGAGCGACGAACTCAGACGCAGAGGAAAACAGCCTGGCGGTCTTTTAATTGTCAGCGAGCTGACGCGTAGCAACGAGACTGTGCGTGAACGGCTTAAACTTGCGGATGAAGAGCAGGTTGTGCGCCTGGAACGCATTCGCACTGCCAATGGGCTTCCCTGTGCTTATGAAATTGATTATCTACCCTATCCGCGTTCCAGTGGTATCTATCAGCGAGCGAAAGAGGTCGCCGAAGGCTCTTTATATGTCCTCATGACCTCCGAGGGACTCAGTCCCTACGTCGCTGAGCAGACTATTAGAGGTGGTACCGCCAGTAAACGTGAAGCCGAGCTTCTGAAAATAGCGGCCTCTGAGCCAGGTCTGCGTGACCACTGCACTACCTATGACTCTACGGGTCAACCGATAGAATATTCCGAGTCTTTCTTCCCAGGTGATAATTTTGATTTTCATATTACCCTGCGAGTAACACGATAATTTGAAGCTGAAGGACGGCCTTTCTTTCTCAGGGATACAAGTATCTCTCTTCGTTATGGGCCTGCCAGGCCGTCCTACCTCCTGGTTTGTGTAAGTGAGCCGATGGAGAAGAAGCGACTTTTGCGAAGCCCTGTGATTTTAGTGCCATGTACTAGAAGCAGCTAGAGTTCCGTGCTATACTAAGCGCGAGAATTTTTATAACTTCGAGCTAGACTACGGCACAGATATCCAGGGCCTTCCATTTCAAGACAGAACAGTATTGTAAAGGATAGTAGTCCTTTCATGGTGAGTGAGATGTCCTCATAAAACCCTCCCTCCTTCTCTGAGTTATCGCAGATGATCTGGAAGCATTGGAGGGTCCTGCACCGATATCTTACAAACTAGGAAACAGAGGAGCAAACGGTATCGTATGGATGACATACAGGACACAAACAACGAGAGCGCCAGTCAAAATGGCCTCGTCAGCCCGGAGCCCAACCTGGAGGATCAGGAGTGGACAAACAAGGGCAATACTGCCGCAGAGCAAGAAGATTACGAAACTGCCGCAGATGCCTTTCAACGAGCGGTAGATGCCGACCCAGGGAATGCGCGTTCGCGCTACAATCTGGCTCTAGCCTTGCAACTGCTGGGCGACACTGAGCGATCGATTGCCGGGTATCGCCGTGCCATTGATCTCGATCCCCAACTTATCGATGCTTACACAAATCTGGGCAATCTCTATGGTGAACTGGGATTGCAGGATGAGAGCCTGGAAACCTTTCAACAAGCCCTGGAATTTGATCCCGATAATGACGAACTCTATACCAGCGTTGGTGATGCTTATCGACAACAATATTTGTATACTGACTCAACTCAGGCCTATCGTCAGGCCCTTATTCTTAATCCCGAAAATAACGTTGCCGCCGATAATCTGCGCGATGTACGCGAACGCGTCAATCACCAGCTCCGCCGCATTATGGATCAGGAGAAACTGATCGATGAAAACCCTGGTGATACAGTCCAATATGCCGAACTGGTGAATCTCTATCTGGATATGCACCGCTACGATGATGCCATCTCAGCCGCAAACCAGATGCTCGGTCTCGATCCAGAGGAGCGCATCGGCTACGACTCGCTGGCCTCTGTCTACGAGGCTATGGGCGACCGCGACCAGGCTGCCGCTACCTATGAGCAGCTTGCGCAGATAGCCCCTGATGATGCGGATGTCTGGGAACACCTGGGCACCTGGCGTGCGCTCCAGGATAATAGTATAGGAGCTATTGATGCTTATGAACGAGCCGTTCAACTGGCCCCCGATAGCTATACTGCCCGTTTCAGTCTGGCCGAAGCTCACCTCGATGCCGAAAATTTTGAGGACGCTCGTCAGGTCTATCAAAGTCTCGTTGATGAAGCCAGCTCTCTCGATCCTGACGATGTAGCCGCCGCCTATGCCGGTCTGGCCGATACATATACGAACCTGGCACGCTATGATGAAGCTATTGCGACCAGTCGTGCCCTCCTGGAACGCTTTGAAGATGATCCCGAAGGTTATTATCAGCTCGCAACCGCTTACGACGCTCAGGGAAAGTTCGACGAGGCTGTTGAGAACTACCTGAAAGCGCTGGAGGGCGATCCCCTCAATGCCGATTATTATAATGATCTCGCCGATACTTTACGTGAAGCCAAACGCTATAATGAGGCCCTGGAGTATGCTCAGCAGGCGATCGCTATGGATCCCTCGCTCATTCTGGCCTATGAAACTCTTTCGCAGATCTATGAGGAGATTGGACACCCTGAGGAGGCCTCCGCCGCACGAGAACAGGCCAATACGCTCAAAATGGCCCAAAGCTAGCCCTCTCAGACCATCCCACTCCATGTAAATAAAAGGAACGGGTCAGGGTGGCGGGACGATCGTCTTGCCACACCAGCCCGTTCCTCTTGTTTTTTCCCATGGGATTTGGTCAAACAACTATAATGTAAGAAAGCAGAACATGTCCTATTGATAAGGACACCCTGACTGACCCTCTATGGGTCTGTCAAACGTCATTTGGCGGGTGGGAAAAGCGGTAGTGCAGAGGGCAACAGCCCTTTGCCTGGGTCCGGGGCGCAGCCCCGGCTCTCTCCTCTCTCCCCAGGTGGGGAGCGGGCACTTCAAACGAAGTTTGACAGAACACTATGGGTAGAGTCTACCTGCTACAAAAGAAAGGATGGATGCTGATGGAAAGGGAACAAATGAAATCTTCTCCCAAAGATATTTCAGGAGAACTCAATGAGGGTATCATTGAGATCAGCGATGAAGAGCTTTACACAATATGGGGAGGACAGGGACTGGACAGTCTCACCAGCGGGGGCCTTCTCGGCGGGGGCCTTCCAGGCTCTAGCACTGGCTCTGCTGGCGACAATCTTCCAGGCTCAGGTGGCCTTTTTAGCGGTGTTCAGACCCTTAGCAACTCCCTCGGTTATGTTGTCTAAGCTCAGGAAATGAACCCGACCCTCTGCCCTTTGTCATGAGAAGAGCTTTTGGTGAAAACAGAACTGTTCTCATGGCAAAGCCAGAGATCAAAGCCGGTGGAACATCCCACTACTCTTTTTTATAGGATAAGATGTGCCTGAATATATCAGCAGGTTTCCTCATAGAGAACCTTTCTTCGATCAGCTTTGAGGATACGATAAAAGCGGGATCCTGCACCAAGATTTGACAGCTAACAACCGAACTTATACAATATTTGTACTCGCTACAGAAGGCATACTATCTCTCCTTCTTTCACTCTGTAGAGAAGCAGGCGTGCATGATAGAGGGCTTCAACGCTCTTTCTCGCGTGCACCTGGAGAAATCGCTTCCTTTGATAGAGAGATATAGATGGATAATCTGCACCTGTACATGGGAATAAAAGTGGGACCGACCTGTCAGGGGCGCGGAATATCCTTGCCAGACTCTTTCTTTCTGCACTCAGATGCAAGTAGTGCACAAAATTGGAAGATTGTGGGATGAATGGCCAGCAGAAATGCCAGACATCCCTTTTTTTTGCTAGCAGAGCAGAACATCTCACTACTAATATACCGAAGGACAGGTTGTCTGTTGAGCGCGTTCTATCACAGGCATTTTGCCAGCCTCGGCATGTCTCTGGCTGGTGGATCGTTGTCAAGCGTCCTCCTACTGTTCCCTTTGGAGGGCGGGGGACAGGCCTCTCGTCTAGTCGGAGGGACTTGACTTCTCATCCGGCAATGGAGTAGACTCGTCTGGCAATACCTGAGAGAGGAATTCTTATCGGGAGGTACGATATTTCTCAATGGGAGAGCGTCACTGTGGTTGCCCCGAGACGAGATCAGGGAAGTAGTGCATGAATCAGAATTATGGTGTACTGAGGGTCTTGCGAGTGCTACCGGCCAACCGTTCTACTGCTGGTGCTACAAATGCGCATGGGCGGTATTCTGACGGCTGGTTGCCTGAAGAGGGCCTGGTCCATGTACTCAAGCAGAGGGATACGACGATCGGGCGAGCACTCAACAATGATGTGATCTTGCTCGATCTCAGTGTGTCGCGTGAGCATGCTCGTCTGTTACTCAACCAGGATGGCTGGTTCATCATAAATCTGACAGAACAGAATGTCGTGCGTGTAAACGGTCGCCAGGTTCCTTCGGGTGAGAGAGCGCTGGTCCGTCCTCAAGATATCCTGGTCCTGGGCAATACAATGCTCCAGTTGATCGCTCCCCCCAATCATCGTGAACTACTGTTTCAGAATGAAGAGACGCATCTCTTGAAGAGCGTTCAGCATCATGCACTCCCGAACCAGGCCTCTCCATTGCCGCTTGAGCAAAAGCGCCATCTAGTGAAGCGCGATGAGCAGCATGCCCTGACTGCGCTCTCCAAAACGCCTGAGCCGGAGTCCAAAGATGGCAATGTGTCCCACTCGACTCGCTTTGATACACCTCTGCCTCCTTTGCCAGCGATGCTTGCGAGCGGGGATTGGACCGAAGAGGAGGGGGCTGAAGGTGCGCTGGGGATTACGATGCAGTTCGCTCTGCCGCAGCGTATGGGCATTCGCACTCGCTGGCTGATCGCTGGTATTGGGATCGCTATTCTGATTATCAGCGCAATGATAACGATCATTCTCAATAGCGTTATTGGTCTCTCCGCGCTGGAACAGAATGGCTCAACAACGATCCTGGCCGCCTTGACCATTCCTCTTATCCCGGCAGTCGGGATCTTTTTCCTGGTAAACTTTATGGATCGCTTTGAGCGTGAACCCTGGTTTCTGCGTCTGGCAGCCTTTTTATGGGGCGCGATCATCGCCATTCCTCCGGCGCTCTTTATTGAGCAACAGGTCAATGCAGTCCTCACAAGCTGGCTGGCCAGTAATGCCAACAATATTTTTATTCACTCGCTCGAAAAAGGCCTGAACGCCGGTATTACTGAGGAGACCATTAAGGGTCTGGGCCTGATCCTGCTTTTCATTATTCTGCGGGACGAGTTTGATAATGTGACGGATGGGATTGTCTACGGCGCACTGATTGGAGCGGGCTTTGCGATGGTCGAAAACTTTGATTATTTCGCCATCAACGGTCCCGACTCGCTGGCTTTCTTGATTGTGGGACGTATTATCCTGGGCTGGTTGGGACATTCAACCTTTATTGCCTGCTTTGGGGCTGGTCTGGGCTATATCCGCCATACACGTGTGCGCTGGAAACAGATCGTGATCCCTTTAATTGGCTATCTTATGGCCGTAGGATTGCACAGCTTTTTCGATTTTGTGGACTTCCAGGCCAGCGCGATGATCCATAATGCCCCTGCTGATACCGCGGTCGTTAACTACGCGCTGGCCGCGATTATCGGTAATTATGTCCTGCCTTTTCTGGCACAGATGGGTCTGGCGTATATCCTGATTAAGAGCCTGTCCCATGAAGCTGCGGTGATCCGCGAGTTCCTGGCGATTGAAGTGGCCAATGGCGTTGTACAGGTCGATGAATATGCACTCCTCCAAAACTCGTTTCATCGTACAAAACGCGAACGCCAGGTTCTACGTCAATATGGTTTGCGTCCATGGTTGCGTGTCAAAAGTCTTTATCAGACAGAGATTGGTCTGGCGTTTCGCAAATGGCATGTGAGTATGGGCGACAAACCAAAGCTCGGGTATCTACAACCCGAGGATGCATATCGCGAACGTATTCGCCGCTTGCGCAATGAACTGCGCTCAACTTTTGCCTCTTCGACACGGGAGGTTTCAAACAGTCTTGGCGAACATAGTAAAGAGGATAGCTAATGGCTTTCACAACTGAACAAATTTCAAGGGAGCATGCCGAGCTACTTATTTCGATCCTCTCAGCGGCTGAAGAAGTTGAGGAGCGCATTCGTGACGCCTTGCATGATCCACACTGTATCGCCTATGCAGGCTGGCTAGATAATCAAATCGTGGGGGCCGCTGTGGTGCGCTGGGAGGAGGATACAAGTGGCGAGATTCTCTACATTGCGATTCGTGCCAATCTGCGCGGACAGGGCTATGGCAAGCAAATCATTCAACATTTGCAGGAGGAACTGCGCGAACGCCGGGGACTTGCTCTACTGGTGGGAACGGCAAATGCTGCCTTTGACAATATCGCGTTCTATCAGAAATGTGGCTTCCGTATGTACGAGATCAGGCGTGACTACTTCGATTATATCCAGCCACCAGTTATAGAGAATGGGATTCAGATCCGTGATATGCTGGTGTTCCGCTATGATCCCGCATAAGTCAGTGCTTTCAATTGCTCTCTCTTGCGCTCAGAACCACCCCTTTAGAGATAGTGAGCAATTTTGGCTAATAGTTCATCTACATCAAAGGGCTTGGGTAGAAAGTCATCGGCCCCGATCTCTTTGATGGCTTGTTTCGCGCTGGGATGGGCGGAGATCATCAGGATGGGAATGTGTCTGGTTTCTTCCTGGCTCTTAAGCTTTTGACAGATGAGCCGTCCATCTTTACCTGAGAGAAAAACATCCAGGATAATCAGGTCTGGTAACCCACCTTCGATCGCGCGTAAATTTTCTGCGTCTTCTCCCCTGGCTGTGGTTGTAACCTCATAGCCAGCCTCTTCCAGCGTGAACTGGAAGGCCTCTAAAATATCCAGATCGTCGTCAACGACTACGATTTTTTTTGCACGGTTTTCTATACTTTTCATACTTCTATAGACGTTTCTCTCTGAGCATAAGGGATCGCTATACTGAAGACTGACCCCTTCCCCTTCTGACTTACAACGGTCAGTTCTCCGCCGTGGCGCTTGACAATCTCGTGCGAGAGATAGAGTCCGATGCCCAGACCTGGAAAGGTTCTCTCCTCTAAATCATTGACGCGATAGAAACGTGTGAAAATGTTCGTCAGGTGCTTTTCATCAATGCCAATGCCAAAGTCCTGAACTCTTACAACGGCCATATCCTTTTCCGAACTCACTCGAACGAGGACCATATCTGCGTGGGGAGAATATTTGATCGCATTGTTTAACAGATTTGTCAAAGCCTGTCCCAGGCGATCCTTATCCCCCCAAACTGCCTGTATGGGGTCATCCTCTATATAAATTCGATGTTTGGTGGTCAATTGGATCTCTTCAGTTGTCTCTTTGACCATCTCA
>DAOTTL010000208.1:0-7125 GCA_034438135.1 Ktedonobacteraceae bacterium
GTGCTATAATAGGATTGATCGAAGAGATAGAATTACAGCTCTCTTTATAAACAACCCGCTAAATATCAACCGAGCAAGAGGTGCTGCTAAACCTTTGCATGGGAGTTTTACACAATGAGCAGCGAAGATAAGACCGAGGGAAAAGCGCCAGATATGGCCAATCGGCGGAAGCCTGTCCCGATTGTCATGGCTAGAGGACCCGAGGAGTACATACCTGGTGATCAGGAGTTACCAGTACAGTTGACCAGCCTGGCCGACATGTTGCAGTGGGCACAAAACTGGGCTCGCTCGAAATCTGTCTGGCCATTGGGCTATGGACTGGCCTGTTGTGCGATCGAAATGATAGCCAGTGCACAGGCACATTATGACCTCTCGCGTTTTGGGTCTGAAGTATTTCGTTCCAGTCCACGCCAGGCAGACTTAATGATAGTAGCCGGCACAGTCTCGATCAAAATGGGACCGCGCCTGCGTCTGCTCTGGGAACAGATGCCTGAACCCAAGTGGGTAATTAGTATGGGGCAATGTGCAAACTCAGGTGGCGAGTTCTACGATAGTTACTATACAGTGCAGGGAGTCGATACCATCGTCCCTGTAGATGTCTACGTTCCCGGTTGTCCACCTCGTCCTGAAGCACTTATTGAAGGCATCCTGAAGTTACGTGAGAAGATCTACAAACAGGGTCTCAAGGTTCGTGGCGAGAAGGAAATAGAGGTATAGTCTATGCGCGGTATTTTACAGGGGATGGGCCTGACCTTCAGCCATCTTTTTCGTCCTAAGGTCACCCGTCTCTATCCCTACGAGAAGCCCAAATTGCCACCCAGGAGTCGTGGTCTCATCCAATTGATTGCCGAAGATGGTTTGCAGACAGATTACAACTTGAAATGCGAAGCATGCTTGCTGTGTGAAAAGGCCTGTCCACCACGTGCTATTACGATTGAGTATGAGCCTATGAGTCGTTGGCGCGAAAAATCCTGGTATAAATCATATATTCGTGAAGGCGCGGAAAAATACTCATCGCATGAAATTCACCCCGCTTCAGGTACGCCTAAAGCGGGCTACTATACTGCGCGTATGTCTGAATATGCCACTGAATACCATAATAAACCGGTTGCTCCCTGTGTCTCGATGCCAGTGAAGGATCACCTGGAGCCAGAGATCGACCTTATGAAGGTAGATGCTTTGTTAGAAACCTGGTCAGATGAAGCCAGCGCCCTGCCCAGTCTGTTGGATGCAGTGATGGACCTTTATGGTTATTTGCCTCTTCCGGCTGCGAAACGTATAGTGCAGACGCGCGGTGTGGATCTGAGCGATCTCTTTGGGATTGCGACAATGAGTCCGAAATTTAAACCGGCCCCCGCCGTTAAGGGTATCAGACGTGAGGATCAACCTGCACGCGGTCTGGCACCCGATAAACGTGGCATCTGGGGTAATATTTATCATGAGAGGCAGCCCAATGCCTGATACTGAATACCGTGTGATTCGACGGCGTGGCGAGCCAGATGTGCGCTCGCTAGACGCCTATCGTCGTGCTGGTGGGTATGTCGCTCTGGAGAAAGCTCTGCATGAGCAATCACCTGAGCAGATAGTTCAGCAAGTGCTTGATGCTAAACTGCGTGGACGTGGAGGTTCGGGCCGTTTAACCGGTGAAAAGTGGCGTATAGTGCGTCGTCAAGAGGACCTCTCTCGTTACGTTATCTGTAATGCCTATGATGCTGACACGCGCTCCTGGGCGGCTCGCTCTCTACTTGAGCGCAATCCTCATCAGGTGATCGAAGGCGTTATAATGGCAGCTTATGCCGTGGGAGCTCAGGAGGCGTATATTTTTACGCGGAGCCTCTATGAGGAGGGTCTGGCCACCATTCAACAGGCTTTGCAGGAAGCTATCGAAGCTAATCTGGTTGGACGTGATATTTTAAACACCGAATTTAGCTGTACTATTAATATCGTAGGAGTTGATATTGGTTTTATGGGTGGTGAAGAGACCGTCCAGATGGCTCTGATTAAGGGTCGGCGTGGTATGCCTGAACAGCGTCCACCTTATCCGGCAGAATTTGGCCTCTGGGAGAAACCAACATCCATTCATTCGATAGAAACGTTAGCTAACCTTCCCGTGATTGTGCGCGATGGAGCAGAAGCCTTTGCCCATCTTGGTTCAATAACCTCAGGAGGTACGAAGATCCTGACTGTCTACGACTACATACCTGATAGTGAGCCGCGAGTAGTCGAGGTTCCCTTTGGGATAACGCTGCGTGAGATCTTACGACACGCTGGATATAGTCGTCCAGATGGAGATGTGCGGGCAATTGTTGTTGGCGGAGCCGAAGGCGGAGCGCTGCCAACGTCTCTGCTTGAGACCCCCTTCGATTTTGATCAGATCGAAGAGGTTGGCGCGATTGTCGGATCTGGCGTAATAGAGTTATTGCCGGCCAATACCTGTATGGTCGCCTGGGCCATGGATCGCAGCCGTTACCTCAGCAAAGAATCTTGTGGGAAATGTGTTCCCTGTCGTCTGGGCATGAAACGTATAACGGGCATTTTGGAGGGCATCACCAGCGATCTGGGAGTGAAGCAAGACCTGAGTATGCTGAATGAGTTTGCAGAGTATGTGCCAAATGGCTCGCTCTGCGGCTTTGGTATTCAGGCCACGAATTCCCTGAAGACGGCGATACGCTACTGGCCCGACCACTTCTCGGCACATATCGAGGAGCAGAGATGTCTTACTGAAACCTGTATCCCTTTGCGTTCTCATCGTTTTGTAACCAAGCATGTCTTACCGTGACGCCCTGCCCTGCTTAAGAGCTATGATAAAGATATTTGTCGTTTACGTGTAAAGACTCGGAAGAGGAAATTCATGGCTATATCAGTCCGAGACAATTTCTCGCCTATAGCGAATGAGGCAAAGACCGCAATGTCTCGTAACGCGGTCGGCCATCAAGGCTTCACCTTGACCATTGACGGCAAGTCCGTACAGGCCTATGAAAGCCAGAGCATTCTGAGCGCGGCGATCGATAGTGGTATCAGTGACATTCCCAATATGTGCAATGATGAGAAGCTGGAGCCGACCGCTGCCTGTCGGATGTGCCTGGTGCATATTGAGGGGCAGAGCCGTCCCTTGCCATCCTGCACGACTCCTGCTCAGCCCGGTATGGTAGTGACGAGTCATTCGGATGAGTTATTTCATATTCGGCGCACAAACCTGGAGATTCTGCTCTCTGACCATAACGCCTACTGTCAGCCACCCTGCCAGGTTGAATGTCCAACCCATATCGATATTCCTGGCTACCTGGAGTTGATTGCCAAAGGTGAAATGAAAGAGGCGGCTCGTCTGGTCAAAGAGGTTTTGCCCTTTCCCTTCATCCTCGGTCTGACCTGTCCCGCCCCCTGTCAGAAGGGTTGTCGCCGCACACTGGTTGATGAAGAAATCGCCATCTGCCGCATGCATGGATATGCTGCTTCGACCTGTCTGCTCGATCCCCCAATCCCTTATCCCAAAGATCCTGCCACCGGGAAGAAAGTGGCCGTTGTAGGAGGTGGACCTGCCGGTTTGACCTGCGCGTATTATCTGGCGCAGAAGGGTCATTACTGTAAGGTGTTTGAGATGCAACCTCAGACTGGTGGAATGTTGCGCTATGGTATTCCTGAGTACCGCTTGCCCAAAGATCAGATGGATCGCGAGATTGAACATGTGTGGCAGCTTGGAGTAGATCTCCAGTGCAACGTCAAATTGGGTCGTGATTTTACCATTGATGATCTTTTTGCCGAGGGCTTCGACGCCGTCTACCTGGCTATCGGTGCCTGGACCAGTAACCCGTTGGGTGCGCCTGGTGAGGATGCTGAGGGTGTCGTCAACGCAATCGCTTTTCTGGGCGATAAAGTCGAAGGAAAAGCTGTCCCAGTGGTTGAAGGGAATGAAGTTGTGGTTCTGGGTGGTGGTTTCACCACCTTTGACTGCACGCGTACCTCTTGCCGTCTGGGTGCAAAAGTTCACACCGCCTATCGCCGTTCACGCAATGAGATGACTGCCACCCCTGAAGAGGTAGAAGATGGTGAGGCCGAGGGCGCAGAGATCCTCTACTACGAGCAGGCGACAAAGGTTGTCACCGAGGATAACAAGGTAAAGGGTCTGGAGTTTGTTAAAAACAAACTGGGTGAGCCGGATGCCAGTGGCCGCCGTCGCCCGATTCCTATTGAAGGCTCCGAACATGTCATCCCCTGCAACGTAATCATTCCAGCTTACGGTCAAAAGCCCGACAAAGCTGTGCTGGACGAGAAATCCGGGGTGAAGTGGACTCGTGGGACAACCATTCAAACCGATCCACATAATTATATGACCGATCGAAATGCCGTCTTCGCCGGTGGAGACGCGCAGATGGGTGCCAAAACAATCATTGAGTGCGTGGGTCAAGGCAAATTAGGTGCTCGCTCAATAGACGCGTTCTTGCGTGGCGAGGATATGACTGAAGTCGCACGTCGTCTGGAGTTAGAGGAGCGCAAGCCTGATCTCTTTGACATCGTACCCTATAAGCCTGTTGAACCTAAAGTGAAAATGCCCATGCTGCCCTACGAGCAGCGTCAGCGTAATTTCCAATTGATTGAAGAGGGTTACCTGCGCGAACAGGCCATGCGCGAAGCCGGGCGTTGTCTACAGTGCGCCTGTCCGGCTGCTGGTCAGTGTGATTTGCAGAAGTACAGTATCGAGCATGGACTGGCCGATAATCGTTTCCACGACGGAGAGGTGAGCGACTATCACGACTACGATTTTGATCTCTCGCACAGCTTTATCCTGCGCGACCCCAACAAGTGTATCAACTGTACCCAGTGTGTGCGCGTTTGTCACGACGTAATTGGTCCTGACTGCTATGGAATGTTTGGGAAAGGTTTTGACACCATCGTTTCAACGCCCTTTAACGTCAGCCTGCACGATACCGACTGCGTATCCTGCGGGGCCTGCGTCCAGGTCTGTCCCACAGGGTCACTTATGATGGCTGAGCGGACCGTGAAACGTTACGCTTTTGCGCTCGATCGCTGCATCTTTTGCGGTGACTGTGTAGAGGTTTGCCCACATGGTGCTCTGGGTGAGACTCCAAACTTTGAGCTCTCCTTCTTCAATCGTTTTGGTGCTGATGTCACTCTGGAAAAGGGTGATCTGGCTGTGGCTCCTGACTATCTGGTTCGTCAGCGTCTCCCACGCGGGAAGAAAGACCTCCCAATGATGAATCCTCTTGTTCGTCCACTACCAGCTCGTGGCATTCGCGAATAAGTTGTTGTTTTTGACAGAGAAAGGCCGCATCGAAGAAGTATGCGGCCTACTTTATACCCGTCTTTGTCAAGGAGTGTGCTGATGGACTCAACACCTTTCTTCTCAAATCCTCTTCGGCCACGTGTGCTTCGCTTTCCCGATGGCTTTTTATGGGGTACCGCCTCCGCTTCACATCAGTTTGAGGGTGGCAATACAAATAATCAGTGGTCGCGCTGGGAGCGTCAGGGGCGTATTCTCACTGGCGATACATGTGGTGCGGCCTGTGACTGGTGGCAGAATGCTGAGGCCGATTTTGACCGTGCGGAGCAGATGGAGAATAATGCCTTGCGCTTAAGTCTGGAGTGGAGTCGGATTGAGCCAGAAGAGGGTCGTTGGGATTCCTCTGCCATTGAACGCTATCGAGCTATGTTGACCGATTTGCAGCGTCGCCATATCAAGCCACTGGTCGCATTACATCATTTTACCGAGCCCCTCTGGTTTGTTGATCGAGGAGGGTTTGCCGTCTCCGAAAATCGTCGTTTCTTTGTGCGTTACGTTCGCTATGTTCTCTCCCATCTGGGCGATCTCTGTGATTTTTGGATTACCTTTAATGAGCCGAATGTCTATGCCACAATGGGCTATCTGCTTGGGGGGTTCCCACCTGGTGAGCAAGATTTGAGGCGAGCGCTTCTGGTTATTCGCAACCTTTTGCAGGCACACGTTGAGGCCTTTTATGCGATAAGTGAATTGCAACCGACCTCCTCAATTAGCTACTGTCTTCACTATCGACTCTTTGACCCGGCCAATGCGCATTCGCTGCCGGATGTTGTGACCGCGGCTCTTCAGGAAAACAGCTTCAACTGGTCCCTCCTCAAAGGAGCCGAGACTGGACGTTTTGCTTTTCCACTGAATCTGCTCATGGAACCGTTACAGCGTGCGCCAGGGACACGTGATTTTCATGGGATCAACTATTATACGCGTGAAATGGTCCATTTTGATCTCACAAAGCCAGGGAGTCTTTTTGGGCAGCGTTTTACTAACCCTGATGCAATTATGAACGATCCGGGCGTAAGAGAGCAATTTGGTGAGATATATCCCTATGGACTCTATCATGTGCTCAAAACTGTCTACAGGCACACGCGTGGCAATAAGCCCTTCTATATTACCGAGAATGGCTTCAATGATGTCCTGGATAATCGTCGTCCTCGCGCCATTCTGGAGCACCTGGCTATGGTCCATCGAGCTATTCAGGAAGGAATTCCCATTCAGGGCTATTTCTACTGGTCGCTGGTTGACAATTTTGAGTGGGCCGAAGGTTGGGGAGCACACTTTGGTCTGATCGAACTTGACAGGTTCACCCAGAAGCGCACCCCAAGAGTTAGCGCGAGCCTCTTCGGTGAGATCTGTCGTGCCAATGCAATTACTGAGGAGATAGTTGAGCGCTATGCCCCGGCAGCGATGGAGAGCATTTTTGGCACCGTAGGGATCTCGTCTGGTGCGATAACAGCCTGAATTCTCGCTTGCGTCTGTGCTCAAGGACATGTTACACTTTCTATCAAATGGTTAGAAAAGATGGAAACACCAGTATTCCATCAAATTATTGTATCGAGGTTTATTCTATGGTTGAAAAGGTACTCGTCTCCGAAATGCTCAAATTTCATTTCGGCAATAAAATAACTTATGCTGATGGCCAGGAAGGCACACTCACACAGCTTCTCGTTGATTCGTCAAGCAAACAATTGACGCATCTGGTGACAAAACAGGGGCGTTTCTTTAGTAAAACAAGCGTATTCTCCTTTGAGCAGGTGAGCAGGGCAACCGGTGATGGTATCTGGCTCAGCACAACCCTTGCCCAGGCGGTAGCGTTTGCAGACCATGAGCATGCC
>DAOTTL010000209.1:0-22751 GCA_034438135.1 Ktedonobacteraceae bacterium
CAGATGTTGAGCGATTACGCCGGACCTCAGTCATTGAAGAAATTTGGTGTGCGCTTTAAGGGCATGACCCATCTGGATGATAAAATTACCTGCACTGGCACCATCACTGAGAAGTATGAGCAGGATGGCGAGGGACTGATCGCAGGCAAAGTGCAGGCCGCCGATCAGAATGGAGATGTCAAAGTCACTGGCACCTTTGTAGCCAGCGCTCCCCATCGTTCCTGACAGCAAAAAGAGATCAAGAGAAAAGGATGAGATTGCCAGCAACTTCACTGCTGGCAATCTCATCCTTTTCTCTTGATTTGTCTTCTTCTGTTGATGTAGGATAACCCTCCAAAGAAGCGAGAGGGAAAACAGTTCCTCCTGTGGCTTCTCGGTTGGCGGGAGGCCTGCTTTCGGAAGCTCATCTGGTGTAGAGATTGCAGGGTGATTCCCAAAACTTTCTCTTTTCCATTTTTGGGGATTCGTATAGGGGATTTTTTGGTGATATCCTACACTCCCTATATCATACGCACTTTTCAATACCTATGAAATGGCTTCTGGCAACGTATCAGACGATTTCTCAGGGAGATATTGACCCTGCATCAACCCACCACCCTCATTTCTTCTTCCTCTCTAGATGGGTGGGTGGGAAGAAAATGGTATTTGGGATCAATCTTTGAATAAATCTGAGCCTGGGAAAGTCTGGAATTTGTGAATTCATTTTACGAAATTTCCATCGTAAGATCAGACGGCGAAAGATTCAGGCTTACCAACCAGCCCACCAAACCCCAGATTCTCTCCGAGCTTTTTTGGGATTCACGGCTGTTTTACCAGGCTGACATTGGTCTGCTTCTTATTCTTAGTACTGTGTCCTGGACGCAACATGCGTTTGATTATACGTGCCACTGTTGGGAGTGGCATCAGACGTATGAGGCGTGCGATCAGCGAGTTCGTAAATCCATCAATGACCATGCTGCGACCTTGTTCCATTGCGTGCAGGGCAGTCGCTACGACCTGTTCAGAGGTACGTGGGGACCCCATCATTGCATCATCTCCGGCAACGCTAGCAAAGGATGTGACAGTATTCCCTGGGCAGAGAGCCAGGATATGCACTCCACTACCCCGATACTCCTCTGTTAGAGCGATGGAAAACGAGAGGACGAACGCTTTACTTGCAGCATAGGTTGACATATATGGGCTTGGCAGAAAGGAAGACATTGAAGCAACATTGATAACTACGCCATCACCACGAGCAACCATTGCAGAAATAAAGGCATGCGACAAAGCCAAAACAGCACCCACATTCAGCATCAATTCCTGCTGATAACGTTCTGGTGCAATTGTAGTGAAGGGTCCATGCTGCCCGAAGGCTGCATTGTTGATCAATAGATCAATCGTGAGGCCACGCCTCTCGACTTCATGAATGACCAGTGCCACTCCCTGTTCGGTACTTAAGTCAGCCACGATGACTTCCGCCCTATGACCATGTTGTTGCATGATAGCCGTTGCAAGAGCATGCAAGCGTTCCTCAGAACGCGCGACCAGGACGATATCCATGCCTCGTGCTGCCAGTTCAGAGGCAAATGCGGCACCGATCCCTGCCGAGGCTCCCGTAATAAGGGCGGTCTTTCCTCGATACAGAAACATGAGAAGACTCTCTTTCCGTTACTTCTACAAAGAGTAACATTTCTGGTGTTAATGCACAATGACGAGGCTGTTCAATGCCTTTTATCACTGTATCCGAACGTTCGGACTTTTTATGGCAAAAAAGAAGCTTCCATTATTCAGGAAGAGGGACCGGTTCACGAAAGAGCACGCCCAGACAGACTTCAATGAGGTGCTGTACACGTGTCTCCCGATCCACGGCTCCAAAGGCAGCCTGATCTATTGTTGCTCGGCTCACGATACCAACGATCATCGTCAACAAGGCAGCATCGGCGATGGGGCGCACGGGGTACTCTTGCCGCAACTCGTGAATAAGTTGCAAGAGGACGAGATCGGATGAGAGTGGACGATCACCCATATACGCCAATTTCCCCTGGATCAACGCTTCCTGCTGCACACGCAAAAAGCAAAAAGCAACTTCCTGTGGATGACTCAGAACCCAGGCAATAAAAGCCTTCCCGATCGCCAGAAAGCGATGCAGAGGCTCCGGATCAGCGCTTTGATAGGCCCGCATCACGACCTGATCCTCTTGCTCGATAATCTCCTGCAGGAGCGCTGAAGCAATCTCTTCCTTACTCTTGAAGTGGGTATACAGGCTTGCCTTCGACTTAAATCCTGCCGTCTGGCGGATATCATCAATGGACGTGGCATCATATCCTCGCTTACTAAAGAGGTGAAGGGCTGCCTGCAAGATCCCATCACGGCCCTGTGACTTCGGTTTCTCGCTCTCTGTTAAGATCATAGAAGAGGTCCTTTTTGAATAACATCCGATCGTTCGTTCTTTTTTTAATCATACACGGAAAGGCTGCATCTGTCAAGGCATATTTGCGACAAGGCAGGGCCATTTCATGCTCCGAAAGCCAAAGGCTTTCGGCCCCACCCCCTGAGGTTAAGAGGAATGGAAAGGGCTGTGGCGGAGTCCACAGCCCTTTCCATTCCTCTTGTTTTGAACCGGGGAAGGGGTTCATATGACGAACTCTTCTGCCGAGCAGAGAGCGAGCACGCTCCCTCCTTCAAGGCGAGCTTGAAAAAGGAGTTCGCCAACGGTATCAAAAATATTCATAGATTGGTCCCAATTACCAGAGAACGACTTTTGCGTAATCCTGGAGGGATTGGAGATTAACGTTGACGTTAACGACATTTGTGTGGTATCAATTAAATTGATAGATTAATTGATGGACAGGGGCGAGCGATGGTTGTGATTTCGTCGCCTGCCAGCGTTTTCTCTGGAAAGGACCCTCCCTTATGGCTATTGTTTCGCGCAGGGATCGACCAATTGGACCGTCTTACAAGTGGGTGGCGTTATCGAATACGACGCTTGGTGTATTGATGGCCAGTATCGATTCCAGTATTGTGCTTATTTCCCTGCCGGCAATCTTCAACGGTATTCATGTAAACCCTCTAGCACCGGGGGAGACCAACTATTTCCTCTGGCTTTTGCTTGGGTACATGCTTGTGACTGCGACTTTATTAGTAACTTTTGGTCGCATCTCCGATATGCTTGGACGAGTCAGGATGTATAACCTGGGTTTTCTGATCTTTGCCATTGGCAGTGTTATGCTCTGGTTGACGCCGGGTACTGGTAATACAGGAGCGCTCGAACTGATTATCTTTCGCCTGGTTCAGGGAGTGGGTTCAGGTTTCCTTTTTGCTAACAGTGCAGCTATTCTTACGGATGCGTTTCCCCCCAATCAGCGTGGCCTGGCCATGGGAATTAACCAGATTGCGGCCATTCTGGGGTCAGTAATTGGATTGATTCTGTGGGTTTACACGGTGTGTTTTATCTCTATGCCACTCTGTGCTTGATTGCAGCCCTGACCTCTTTTCTGCGCGGTAAACGCTATATCTACGGACAGAAACCTCTGCCAGTTGAGCCAAAAGTGGAGGATGTTCTCTTCGCCCACGACGAATCGCCCGCCGAACTAGATTAAGTTTGCTCAGAAGCAAAAGTCACTGTTAGCAGTGGCCAAACTCCTCCCCCAGGGAAGAAGAGTGGAGTACAGGAGCACGGGTGCGCTCCTGTACTCCACTCTTCTTCCCTCTTTCAGGGTCGGTGGGCGGGGAAGAGAACGGCTTTTGCGAAACCCTCTTTCTTGCTTTCCAGGCTCTTGCCTCGTAAGAGAGAGAAATGCTATACTTGCAAGAGATTGTAGCAGTGTCTATCGGGGTGTATCAAATTGACATGTATTCTACTATACTATATTTTCTCAGCAAATAGACGATTTGACGAAATCGGAATAGTCTTCGTCTATACATAGTGAGAACTCGCAATGTATATTCCTGTTTCTCAAATCACACACGATAAGACCAGTAGTGATGCAACAGAAGAGGGAAGCAACCTGAAGTTTGAGCGACGATGCAATGCATGCGACGTTATCCAATTGATAATCATCGACTGATGAAGGCAAACGTACCATATGAGAGAGCAACACGGTCTGACTATGGAAGAAAAACCTGGGACACAGTTTGGTAACTATGAACTGGTGAGGCGCATTGATGTTGGAGGGATGGGAGAGGTTTACCTGGCCCATCAAATGAGCGCCTTTGGCCGCTCTGTTGCCGTTAAAATTATTCGATCCGATCTTATGCATGATATTACTGCTCGTGCACGTTTCTTACGTGAGGCTGAGGTGAGTGCGCATCTTAAGCATGAGCATATCCTTCCAATGTATGACTTCGGAGAGGTAAATGGCCAGTTGTTTATGGCTACTCCCTACATTGAGGGAGGCACATTGGCTACCCGACTACGGGAAGAGGGTACTTTATCTCTGAAGGACACACACACGCTTTTTGTGCCCCTGGTGCAGGCTGTGGCCTATATTCACCGTCGTGGTGTGGTCCACCGCGATCTCAAACCCACGAACATCTTACTCGACAACGAGGATGGTGAGATCTATGTGCGCCTGATCGACTTTGGGATCGCCTCATTTCAGGGACATAGTGCCAGCCCTCCCCTCACAACCGCCGGTCACGAGATGGGCACTATTGCCTATATGGCTCCCGAACGTTTATCGGGGATAGCTGCTCCGAGCAATGACATCTTCTCATTGGGAGTGATTCTGCACCAGATGTTAGCCGGTCAAATTTCGATGACTTCTATGAGTGGTACAAACACTCAGTCCATGCAATTACCAGAACCACTGGCACGGGTTATACGCCGCAGTGTGGCCACCAATACGGCGGAACGCTATGCCAGTGCCGATGAATTGTTAAGAGCTTTTGAAGAGAGCTATGAACAGTTGACGGGTCCGACGCAGACGAGACGGGAAGTGTTGTCCGCGGCTTCCTTGAACGCTTTACAGGAGACAAGAGCGCTTATGTACGACTATGATGAGCCATCATCCCGGTCGCAACTGGTCTCTCTCGCCCTTTCAGGAGAGATCGCCACGCCCTCCTCTTCGTCTTCTGTATCTATATCGGCCAGAGGGTCCGGTTCGGCCTCATTTACGCCCGAAGATTATACTGCGCCAACGACCATGTTTGGACCAACGAACCAACCTCCAAAGCGCAGAAAACCGATCAGACCGCTAAAACCGCGTCCCACGCGTAAAAAAAGCACGCTGCTTGCGGTTATCTCGACTGGTATTGCTGTGCTTGTCCTGCTGATCGCATGCATGCTCTACTATGGCTATCAAATTGTCACCGCGGCCTCGATCTCGGTTAACTTCGCACCTCGTGTGCAGGTGGTCAGTCAGGTTTTCACATTGAGAGCCGACACCACTTCAGCTACTATCAATGTTGATCGTTCCTCGATACCTACTCGTCTCTTCACCGTGCGAAAATCGGAGCAACAGGTTGGGAGTACCAGTGGACAGACCAACTGTGTGTTTCGTCTGCCGATCACCTGTCAGCAGTCAGTGAGTGTCGATGATGTTAATTTACTACTGGCACAGATGCAGCCTGATCTTCAGAAACAGATTGTTCAGGAACTCCAGACTCAAGTTGATGTCGCAGGTGGTATCGCTATTGGACAGGTGAATTTTTTCAATCAGGAGCCTACGTCAGCGCCAGCTATTGGTATGCCCAGCCAGACCGTCACGGTGAATCTCTCGGAGCAGGGAACCATTACTTATGTACTTAAAGGGGATGCTACCAACCTGGCTCATCAACTGCTCACACGTGCGGTTGGGCGACTGGGTCAGGGCTATCAAGTAATCGATGCAACGACCGAGGTAGGAACACCTCAGTTGAGCAACACAACTTCAACTGATGGACAGGGAAGTATCCTGATTTCCGCTGGAGTTGCTGTTCGCTACCACTTTACCTCCTCCGAAATAGGGTCAATTCGTCAGGGACTCGCCGGCAAGACAGAGAATGCCGGTCTTACTTTTCTACGCAGTCAGTCGGGTATTGATCCTGCCAGTGTTAAGATCCATTTTACCTCTGGCAAAGGACCTGCTCTTCCAGTCGATGTGCAGTCCATCACTGTCATTCCGCTCAATCCTGAGAATGTGCCCTCGGTATCGCTGACGCCTGTGCCAACGACTACACCGGCGAATGGGAGTGGAGAATGAGAAGAGGAATGCGCCAACCTCAGTGGTCGGCGTTTTCTTCTTTGAGTTCCTGCCAGAGTGCGCGTACCGTTTTGGAGATCACATCATAAGAGAAGCCGCGTCTCTGGAGGAAGCCTCCCAGGCGGCTATAAAACGTTTTGTACTCGATATTGGGCGTATGAATGAGCGATAGCGCCTTTTTGCGACCAGCACGCAGCGCATTTTCAGCCTCATGCTCATTGCTTATGACCTCCTCAAGGATCTCGCGGTCAACACCCTTCATCCGTAGTTCGTTGCGCAAGGCCTGAGCGCCGCGTGGATTGAACGAGTCGCGATTCTCTACCCAGAATGTGGCGAAGGACTTATCATTGACATAATCACGCTTACTTAAATGTTCGAGGACTGCTTCGATGATCTCGGGCGGGGTTTCTTTTTTGCGCAAGAAGCGCCGTACCTCTTCTTCGCTGCGAGGTCGAAAGGAGAGATAATTGATCGCGCGTTCAATAGCTTGCTGGTGGTTTTCCGCATGTTTCAGCTGTTCAATTTGCTCGGTAGAAAGTTCCTGATTGATATGGAGGCCTTCTTTGAGCAGCAGATCAGCACCGATGCCGAGCAAGAAAGTGCCATCGACATAGATGTTGAAGCGTTCCGGGTTATGAGCTTGTTGTTCAAGTGAGGTAATACGCATAGTGATAGTATACCATGAATTGCCATGTTCACTCTGGGGCGGATGCAACATGTGAGTAGCAGTTTCGTATAGATTGCAGAGAGATAATGAAAGACGCCGAGGCGTGAAAAAAGGCCAGATAAAGAAAAAGGTTAGTGCCCGAGCGTCTCAGAAAGTGCGAGGACAAGAATGATGAATAGAGAGCGCATGACAAGAAGTAATCGAATGACCGGAGGGGGAGCAACCTCGCTTGGTTTGAGTGAGCGCCTGGAGAGAGTGCTTGCTTATCTACTTGTCTGGTTCAGTGGTTTGATACTCTTTTTTGTGGAGAGAAAAAATCGAAATGTACAATTTCACGCGAAGCAGTCTATGGCTGTGTTTATTCCTCTTTGTCTGATCTGGTGGCTGCTTGGGTTCCTGGGGGGCATTCTGAGTCACATTCCGCTCATCGGGGGAATACTTCTACTTGTTTTTGGTTTTGTTGGAGCGATAGTTGGGTGGTCGATCATTGTGCTCGCCGTCTGGTTAATGATCATGGCATGGTTTAGACCAAACTATCGGTTGCCAATTATTGGCGACTGGATACGCTACTAAACAGGCCTTTGGTCACCTGAGAAATAGAGAGTATGAGTCATCCCTGGTAACTACTCAGGTACCCTCTTCTCGCCGCCTGCGGCAGCGAACAAAAAAGGGATGGAGAGCAAAACGGACAAGATGCCCGCCCGTTTTGCTCTCTATCCCTTTTCTCATTATGAGGTGAGGCGGTTTCGGCAGGGCATCTGAGTAGTTACCGGGGATGACTCATATTTTTCGAGAGGAGGGCATGGAAAGAAGCGACTTTTGCGTAGCTCTCTTTTTCTATACAGTACTATTGCTACATAAAAGCCCTGAACATGGCAAAAAAATTCGTTCAATCGTTACTATTAAGAGAAGACCCTATGCAAAGGTTGGACGCGTGGAGCGTATGGTTGTGCTCAGCGTTCTAGTTTGCTCTGGCAGTTTGGACAGAAGTACACATCTCGCCACATTGTTGTTACAGAACGAAGCTTTTGTTAGTCCTATTGTAATGAAAGCCTTAAGGGGGATAGTAGGAGGGGTGATGATGGGATGGGAAAGCCCTCTGTATAGAGTAAGCCCGGTGTATAGTACTTTTGGGAATTAGCATCGATGTATTGTATGATATCAGTATGTTTCATCATGCGGCAATGGTCGTTGTCAGCCCTAAGAAAGCATGATACACTGCGCAAAGGTGTAAGTGGGTGTCGGTCTGGTGAAAGTGAGGAGTAAAAAGTGATCAGATGTAGTCACTGCGGAAGGTTAGCTCCTACGGGAGCGACAAGCTGCCAGAATTGCGGAATGCCATTGACTCCGACGAACAATGGAGCGGGTACTACGGCGGCTGGACAGCGTGATCAGCCAGAATTACCTGCCTGGCTAGAGTCTTTGCGAGCACATGAGCGCCCGATTTCGAGTGGGTCAGGGAATCAGCCGTTCTCTATGGCCGAATTGGAAGATGGGAATTCGGTGCCGAATTGGATGCGCCGAGATCAGCAAGGAGCGCCAGACAGCGGAATGTCGGATGCGTTTCCTGCGCTCTCATCTGCGACTCCGCCCGATATAGATTCGGTGGAGCAGCAGGGATTTAACGCGCAAGGCTTAAATGCTGGTTCATTAATTGACGAGCAGTCATTGCCGTCCTGGATGCGTACAAATCGGGAGAGTGGTCCGACTGGCGCAATTCAGAATGTATCTGCTAATAGTCTGGTACAGCCTGATGCTCTGCCGGCCTGGATGCAAGAGTTATCGCAGACGCCGCCACCGCAGCCCAACAGGCCACGTGGAGAAGAACAATATGGCATGCCTCCAACGCCTGTGACTCCGCCCTTGTCAAATGATATGGCAAGCATGCCGCGGACTCCCCCGATCTCAGCCTCATATGGCGAGATAGCCCGGGGGATGGGGGCAGGTGGTCCGGTTGAGAATCAAATGGCTCCGCCCTGGATGATGAATGCACAGGGGCCAGGACAGCAGAGTCAGAATTCATCTGTTCCGCCGAAGCAAGGTTTTTCGGCCAATGATCTGATAGAGCAACAATCATTGCCAGCCTGGATGAGACAGTTGCAAGGACAGGACAATTCAGACCCCGTATCTGCAATGGGTGTGCCGGTGAGTGGGAGTGGGCAGGGGACGGGACAGGAATTTGGAGGAGGAGTGGGGATGCCGGCGGCGAACTTATTGGATATGAATTCATTGCCATCCTGGATGAATGAGGCGGAACAGAATCGGGCCAACAGCAGCTATAACCAGGGAACTCAGCCAGGAGGAATGTCGGCTGGTTCTCTCTTAGATGCAAATGCATTGCCTGGATGGTTGCGCAATGCAGATAATCCCGTTCAACAGGGTGGGGGAATGCGGGGACCGCAGCCGCCGATGCGACCGGTTCCCAGCCGTCCCCGAGGAGAGATTGCTCCCCAGGAACAGAGCGAGATGGCAGCGAACGTTTTTACTTCGATGTTAGGAGTCTCTGCTTCGGCACCACAGTATCCTGGTCAGGGTTCGGCAGTCTATAATAATCTAGGGGTGGCTCAGGTGCCCCCTTCTCAGCCGTTTCCGCAATCACAGCCTACTACACCGCCTGGTTTTCCTGGTTGGCAATCGCCCCAGAGTGGCCAGAACATACAGCCGCCGCAGTCCTGGCAGATATCCGGGTCTATGCCGATGGTAAGTGGCAGTGGGGTCTCTTCGCCTATGCCGGGTGGACTCCCTCTGACCAGTGGTCAGAGAGATAGTAGCGGGAAAATACAAACTCAGTCAAGTGGAGCGCAGAACGCCGGCCAGACAGGTGCGGCCTGGCCGGATGCTTCTACTCCTGGGTATAGTTCAACAGCAAACCCGCATGGCAAGGGTAATAGAGACTCCCAGGCTGGGGTAACGAAGAAAAAAAGTTTTTTTGATTCAATTCGTGACTTTTTCTTCAAGTAAAAAAAGGAATGCAGATGCAGACAGAATCTTCCCTGGGTGAAGGACAGATCCCAGCGGGTAAGTACGATCCAGAGACTGCTAACGCCATTCTGGTAGCGGACTGTGGCACTGTATTTACAAAGGTGTCGCTGCTTGGCCTTGTAGAGGGACAGTATCGCCTTATGGCTCGTGGTGAGGCACCCACAACCGTTGCCGCACCTCATAAGGATGTCACTAAAGGTATTATTCAGGCGATTGCAGAGATTGAGCGGATCACGGGCCATACATTTGTGTCCAGAGGGCGCATTCTCACTCCTCAGCAGCAGACAGGCGATGGTGTGGATCTATTTGTCGCTGCGATTAGTGCTGGAGGACCTATTAGACTGGTCGTCCTGGGTGGAGTTAGTTCACAAATTGCGGAGTTGGCTTCTCAATCAGTGTCGGGCTTGTATGCTGAGACTCATGCTATTCCCTCACCAACATTTAGCGCTATGAATAGTCCTCAAGCGGGTCAGTGGACTCAGGAGCGCGTGCAACTGGAGTGGGAGCGTCAGTTGCAAAGCATCCGCGAGTTGCAACCGCACGCGGCGCTGATTGTGGGTCTGGCCGACGGGAATGCTGGAGCTACGCCGTTACAGGAGGCCTGTCAACTCATACTGAACGTTTTACAGGATCAACAGAGGCAAGGTCTTGCTCCGAGGGCGCTGCCGATTCTCTACGCCGGTGCTCCACAGTATGTTGAGGCTGTAAGGCGTATGTTGCAGGGACGAGCCGAGGTGACGCGCGTGGATATGCTATCCTCTCAGGGACAGATTGGACCGGTGAGTATGGCGACAACGGCTCTCTATGAACGCGATGTCATCCAACGAGTCGCTGGCTATGATGTTATGCGTACCTGGTCTCCCGCTCCTCCAGTAGGGGCTGCGGGTTCTTTGAGTAGTCTGGTACGCTTTCTGGCTCAGCACTATACCATGAATGTAACGGCAGTCGATGTCGGAGCCTCAACCACTTCTGTTATGATGGGCGGTGAACATGGGGAGTTTATCCCGATGGTAAACGCCAGCATCGGGATGGGGCCAAATATTGGCGCTATTTTACAACAGGTTGGGATGCAGCGAGTTGTGCGCTGGCTTCCCTTTGAGATTAATGAGGATGAGTTACGCCAGTATGTGGTGAATCGTTTGATGCATCCTCAGGTTGTGCCGATGAGCTTGCGAGACTTACAGATTGCTCAAGCCTTTGCACGTGAGGCTATTATCCTGACCCTGGAATCGGGAACACATGCCCGCAGCGATCTGTTTAACGCGGATCTTATTCTGGCGACCGGTGGTGTGCTTGCCCATGCTCCGAAGTACGGTCAGGCGATGCTTCTCTTGTTGGATGCCCTGGAGCCGCGCGGTGTGACTTCAATGGTGCTTGATAGGACAATGCTGATCTCACAATTGGGAGCAGTTGCGACTGTGGCTCCGGTTGCAGCGGTTCAGGTGAATGAAAATGACGCTGTGCTTCATCGACTCGGTACCTGTGTGGTTCCCTACGGTAATTTGCCGGTGGGACAGGTTGCCATCAAGGTTGAAGTAGAATATAGTAATGGGCGTAAGGTCTCTGCCGATGTCACCACTGGCTCAATCGAGGTGATTCCTCTGCAAGTCAATGAACAGGCTTTGCTTTCGCTCTACCCTTCTCAGACGGTAGATGTGGGACTGGGACCAGGTGAACGAGCGCGTGCCGCGGAGGAGATAGATGGGGGTCTGGTGGGTCTGGTGATTGATGCGCGTGGCAGGCCGCTGGTTCTGGCCTCAGATGATGCCGAGCGTCAGGCTCGTCTCTTACAGTGGATGCAGGTCATAGGTGCCTAGTAGTACGCTTGAATGAGTCGTGGAGAGTTTCCCTCCAAAGTCGATATGTTACGAATGCAGCCAGGGATGGTCATTGTGGTGAGGTGGTGTGTTGTGGGTTATCCACTTGGATGGTCTCTAACAACTCGAATATGGGTATGGCGAGAGCGCTGGCCTGGCGGCTATGGGATGCGCTATTTCCCACTGGTTCGTCCAGGTGACAACGTTCAACCGAACCAACCAGTTATGCGTCAACAAAGAGTAGATGTGGCCTTACCCCTGGCCAGTGTGCCTCGCTTATCTTTGCCAATGGTGGCCATGCAGGGAGTAGCAGCTCCCGCTGGTCACCTGGCACCTCTGAAAAGCGAGGTTCTTCTCGCGGGTCTATGTGGTAAAGTGGTCGCAGTAACTCCCCGTGGGGGAGTCGTGATCCAGGGTCTGGTCTCAGTCGTTTCAGGTGCAGTTGGCATAGGCAGACAGGTTGCTGGCCCTCTGACCTTCTGGCAGACCTCAGATGGGACGCGGGAACGTCCGATTATTCCTCCAGGCGCAATTCTAGTGATGCCTGGACCGCTTACTCTGACCATGCTTCGTCAAATGCTCAATCTGGGCATCTCTGGTCTGGTAGCCAGTAGTATCTGTTTTCAAGATTTGGAGCACTTTTTGCATACCAATCTTCTTGATGTGCTGAATTGCCCAAACGTTGATCTGCTACTTACTCGTCTGCCTCCATTGACTATCCTTCTGACCGAGGGACTGGGAAATATTCCTATGCCCGGACGCACCATTGACCTTTTGCGCGAACATCAAGGGGAGATCGCTCTGCTCGCCGGTACGAGTTCAATTCGTGCCGGAACGTATCCAGAGCTGGTGGTCTCTCTATCTGAAGAAGAGGTCAAAAATGGCTGGCAACCATTGGCGATTGATCTGACCCTGCGTGCCGGAGCGCTGGTGCGTGTGTGCAGTGGCAATCATGATGGTTCAATTGGGGAGATTGATTATTTGTTTGCATCTCAACAGAGTTTCCCTTCGGGTGTACGTGCCCGTGCGGCACGTGTTTGTCTGGAGGATGGCACCCTATTGATCGTGCCACTTTCGGTGTTAGAGCGTATTGGCTGAGTCTGGTCTATGTGTTCAACATGTGGGGTAATCAGGCGAATTGTCCACAATATAAAGGGGTTATCCACACTTTTCAATGAAAAATGTGGATAACTCTCCTCTGGAGATCTATTCTAACGAAAAGAGGAAGAAGTGTTGAGCTTTGCCATAAAAAGCTCAACACTTCTTCCTCACAATGTTGGCGGCTCAGCAGATACGTCTTCGGGAGAGGAAGAAACGAGCATGTCTGGCGGGGCGCATGCCTCGCCAGACATGCTCGTTTCTTCCCCATAACACAGGGTGGGGCAGCCTGCATAGCAGGCTCAAAGCCTTTTGTCCTGATTTTGCAAAATCAGGGATGATGCATAGAGATTAATGAGCGTCCACTCATATTTTCAGGTTGAGCAACCTGCAAAACCTGAAGAATTGTGGGGGCCACATCGGCCAGGATGCCATCGGTGCGTAGATGAGCCTGAGCGAGATGAGGAGCGATCAGAAAGAGCGGAACCGGGTTAGTTGTATGAGCGGTAAAGGGTTTTCCGTTTGTATAATCGATAAGCTGTTCCGCGTTCCCATGGTCAGCAGTAATCAGCAGACCGCCACCCATGGCCAGCGTCGCCTCAACAACTTTTCCAACCCCTGTATCAACCGCCTCAACGCCTTTGATTGTGGCATCCATCACGCCAGTATGTCCAACCATATCGGCATTAGCGTAATTCATCACCACAAATTCATACTCGCCGCTACGAATATGTTCAATCGCGGTTTCAGTAATACCCGCGGCACTCATCTCGGGCTGGAGATCGTACGTTGGTACTTTGGGTGAAGGAACGAGATCGCGGTCCTCACCTGCAAAGGGAGTTTCGCGTCGTCCATTGATGAAGTACGTCACATGCGCATACTTCTCGGTCTCAGCGGTATGAAACTGTTTCAGACCTCGTTCAGCAAGTACACGAGCGATAGGCATCTCGACCTCATCGGCGCGAAATGCGACCTCTGCATCCAGACCCGACTCATACTCGGTCATCATCACAAACTGGAGGTCCTTCAAGCGGGGTCCGCGCTGAAATTTTCCCTCTGCCTGGGGAGGCAACTCCGGCATCACAAAAGCCTTGGTCAACTGGCGAGCGCGATCGGGACGGAAATTGTAGTGAATCACCGCATCTCCCTCTTGCACCAGAGCGCGAGGTTGACCCTCCTCATTGACAATCACCGTTGGTAAAATAAACTCGTCGGTAACCTTTTGCTCATACGAGCGCTGGATCGCCTCAAGGGCAGAGGTTGCGTGCTGACCCTCACCGCGTACCATTGCCAGATATGTACTGCCTGTGCGATCCCAGCGATTATCCCGGTCCATAGCATAATATCGGCCAGTGACAGTGGCAACCTCAGCGGGATGCTCGGGGTTAATCTCGCGTGCGCGTGCCTCAAGTTGAGTCATAAACTCAACGCCGCCAGTGGGCGAAGAGTCGCGTCCATCGGTAAAGGCGTGAACAGAAACTTTTTCAATCGCGTGCATCTGGGCCAGGCGAAAGAGCGCTTCGAGGTGAGTGGAATGAGCGTGAACGCCCCCATTGCCTAGCAGACCGCAGAGGTGCAGGCGAGAATTATTTTTCTTCACATGCTCAATAGCTGTGAGTAGAGCGGGATTCTGAAAGAACGAGCCGTCAGTGATCGACTCGCTCACCCGCGTATAGTCCTGAAGTACGCGTTTCCCTGCACCAATATTCTGGTGTCCAACCTCCGAATTGCCCATTTGACCCTCTGGCAGACCTACTGCCAGGCCAGAGGTACGCACGGCAGTGTGTGGCCACTGGCTGGCAAGTTTGTCCAGATGAGGGGTATGAGCCATGGCAATCGCGTTCCCATCTTTGCGGGAATTGATGCCCCAACCATCCATGATAATCAAAACGAACGGGCGCGGACGCCCGGATGAAGGCATGGCCATAAAATGTTCCATCTCCAACTTATTTTAATGGGGCTGCGTCAACTGCTCAAACCGTGCAATATCCTGGCGCACAATATCCAGGCTAGAGCGCCAGAAATCGGTTGAGTGAATATCGATACCAAAACGTGCAGCTAGCGTTGCAGCATCACCCAGACCCGTCGAGGCAAGCAGATCATCGTAACCCGTCTTAAAGGTCTCAGCATCTTGCTGATAACGGGCATACAATCCTAGCCCAAAGAGCAGGCCAAACATATAGGGATAATTATAGAACGAAATACTACTACTGTAGTAATGAGGTTTCACCGCCCACATATAAGGATGTAAGAGCGACTCATCAAGTCCATCCCCGTATGTCTCTTTTTGTGCCTCCAGCATCAACTCATTGAGTTCATCGATTGAAAGCTCGCGCTGCTTACGGCGCTCAAGGACGCGACTCTCCAGCAGGAAACGGCTGGTGATGTCTACGACAACCTGGCAACTCCCCTGAAGCGACATTTCGAGGATCATAATCTGCTCCTGCGGGTCAGCGTTGGTCAGAGCCGCATGGCCGATAATCGTCTCACAGAAAATACTCGCTGTTTCTGCCAGCGTCATCGGTATATCTTTCTGCAACTCGGTACAGTGGGCCAGCGTGAGATTGTGATAACCATGGCCCAGTTCATGGGCCAGCGTGCTGACACCGCCGAAGGAAGGTTTGAAATTCGCGAAAACGCGTGACTCATCTTTTCGTAAAGAGATGCAGTAAGCGCCATCTACTTTGCCAGAGCGGGGTTCCGCGTCAATCCAATTCTCACTGAAAGCGCGAGCGGCAAAGTTTGCCAATCTCTGTGAATATTTGCCAAATTTTTCAACAATAAATGTTTTTGCCTCTTCGTAGTCCCAGGTTTTGGTCTCCATGCCTACAGGAGCAAACATATCATACCAGGCGAGCTTTTCCAGGCCGAGGAGGCGAGCTTTGATCTGTAGATAGTGGCGAAAGGCGGGAAAGGATTCGCGAGCAGCAGTGAGCATGGCCTCCAGAGTCTCGCGGTCGATATTGGCATGGAAAAGCGAAGCATCCAGCGGTGAATTCCAGGCCCTGCGGCGTGTAAGGGTATTGGACTGGCCTTTCAGGCTATTGAGTGCGGCAGCCAGGGGAACGGCGTTCTTTCGCCAGCCCTCTAGCTCGGCATAGTAAGCGCTACGGCGTACCTCGCGATCGTAATCACAAGCCAGATTGCGTACTATACTCATAGGAAGTTCCTGGCTTTGGCCGTGAAGTTCAACCGGTACAAGTATCTGCGAAGTGACATCGCTATGGAGTTTTTCCCAGGGGGCACCGCTGCTCATTTCCAGTTCAGATGCCAGAGCCTCTTCGGCGGGCGACATCAGATGTTGTGCATGGATGCTGGCTTTTTGGAGCATATAGGCATGAGCGAGTGCCAATTTTGAACTGGCGAGCAGAGCCTGTACATCGAGAGAACCGATCCAGGCAACATAGCGTTTTTCAAGCAGTGATAGCTTCTCGACCTGTTGTTGGCATTCATTATAGCGTGCCTGAGCAAGCGTATCTTGCGTATTTGTCGTAACAAAGCAGCTCAGGTACGCTACCATAGTCGCCGAGGACTCCAGCACAACATTGTAGTGCGTTGTAGCAGTTTCAAAAGTTTGAACGGTGGTTTCATCCATTTGCTGAGTTGGGCGATCAGTGATATGCAAGGTATCAAACAGTTCAGTTAACTCAAGAACTTGCTGAGCAAAGTGGGCAAAACCTTGATCAAATTCAGGGGAATTCAGACTGGGATAGACCGCGGTCATGTCCCAATGTGGTAGGGCATTGGCAGTACTCATCGATTGACTTTCTTTTTTTTGCACTGATTATTTCTGAATCAGAAGGGCCAGGCTCGCCGTGAAGCCGTGTAGGAAGGGCCGCGAGCCTATGGGACCGATTCCCCCATTGCAGAAAAGACCTGCCAGAGGGAAGGAACCGAGTTGTCGTGAGATTGCACTGGCATCGTGATTTGGTTTACCGAAGAGGTCTATACCTCGTCCGTTGCAAGAGCAGAGAATGCCTGCAATTGGTAATTGGTGTCCCAGAGTAGCACTAATCTGGTCCAATAATTCGGTTAAATCGAGATCAGCAGCCTCGGCATCACGCATCTGGAACTGGATAGTTTGACCGATCCTGGGCAGTGCGCCGATCGCCAGAGCGCCTGTGCCTCGTTCAACGCCAATGATTGGGCGGATGAGAAAATTGCCCCTCTGGAACGTCTCCAGATATTCATCGGCGGCCAGACCAACCAGTAGATTGCGCTGTGCTCGTTGTTGAACTCCGTGCGACAAGGTTTTAAAGGTTTCTACTAGCATATCATATGCCGGGCGATTCGAGATAGTCTGTATCAGATTATCACGTACACCGGTAATAGTCCAGGTTTCTCCAATTGGTTCGCAGCCTTGAGAGACGAGGGGGAGGATCGTATAAGATCCGCCGATAGCCAGACCAACCCCCCCTTCTGTGAAGACTTCGTCATTGAGAAAAATCTGTGTGTGCCGCTCATTTGCATTGGCGGAAGAGGCCAGGCCACCAAGCACAGGGCATTCTCCATATGCGCCCGCCAGGCCATCGATCAATTGCTCTATCTCCATGCGAAATGGATCAGCGAAGAGAAGCCACGCATTGACCTCCTGAAAGTGCGTGTTAAGCCGTTCATGCCAGGCGAAAGGAGTTTCGCACTCCTCTGCCATTGATGGGGTAAAGTAAACCGGGTGCAGAAGTGCGCCGGGAAGTGAGAGTGTTAGTAACGAGATTGCAGGCACATCTTCCAGTTCTACGCCTTGACCAATGATAGACTGACCAGAGCATCCAATGAGCACCGGAAAGCCTGTCTCTTGCCGAATACGGGCCAGCATCGCCGGAAAATGGTCAGTGTAATAGGAACTCGCGAAAAAGACTGCCAGGTCAACACGGGCAAGGCCGCCTGTTTGTTCAAGAACCTGTTGAAGAGCGGTTTCCCACTGTTCACCCGCTACAATAGCTGCTTTAGCGGCAGGCACAAGATTATCCATAAATCCTCCCCGGACGCGCTTTCGCTGTTCGTTCCAGACAGGTGGAACGTCATGGTTACTCAGGAGATTCACTGCAAATAAACTCGACTTCGTTGCCATCGGGATCATCAACATACATGGTGCGACAGGCAAAAACCGGGTGTTTCCCACCTCGTGGCCGATGGCCGGCTGTTACTAGCAGGGCATGTTGCGCGTCGAATTGCGTGGGTGGAAGTTCGAATGCCAGGTGGTTCAATTGGTAACCAGAAGGTCTGGTTTTGATCTCCTCCGTTTTAGGAACCAGTACGATCATCTGGGGCATGCCAGCATGACCATCACCGACCTTGAGGAAGACATTGCGCAGGGTTGGCGGAGAGAGTACTTCCAGGCCAAGCAGGTCGCGATAAAAGGACAGCGCACGCTCTTTATTCGCTGTCCAGAGTACAATTTCTGCGATACCTACGACATGTTGCATGATGACGTTCCTCTTCTACATATGTATGTGGGCATCTCTATGCTTGGAGTTGACCCTATCTTAGACCTTTATGGAGGTAGTATCGCACACGATGCGACCGGATGACAATGTTCAAGGGTACTTTTTTCAGGTTTCGCAAAAGTCACGGCTCAGCAATGGTCGGTCCTCCTACAGGTAGATGTTTTTTGTCGATCTTCTGCATCGGTCTGGCAGGACGCCCCACCTCATTTAAAAAAGAGAGATGTCGGACACGGGGTGCAACGCCTTGCCCGACATCTCTCAAAAAGCAGGGTGGGCGGGGCCATACGCCCGCGAATGGCCCCGTCCATTTAAAAAGGGTGAATTGGCGGGGAAAGAGGCGACTTTTGCGAAGTCCTGACTTTTTTTACCACCACCCTCCGGTGATAGGGATACCACTGCCGACTGGCGGATTAAATGCGAACGAAAAAGTGCTGCAATAAGGTGTCGCAGGCTGGCTCACAATGTTTTTCGTGGGCTTTGGCTGGCTTACGGGCACTTCACCAGGGAGGTAGAGGTCGGTCGTTTTGACTCCATTGGGGTAGGTTACGGTAGCTTTTACCAGACCGCCAGGATTGGGGAAGTTTCGGATCGGATGACCCTGTTCAGCCAGGAGCATTGCGTCATGCCAGATCGGGGCCGCGCCTTGAACTCCGGTGACATCGATCATCTGTGAGTTATCATCATTGCCAGCCCAGACGCCCATAACGTAGTCGGTTGTATATCCAACGGTCCAGTTGTCGCGGAAGTCCTGGGTTGTGCCAGTTTTGGCGGCAGCCGGACGTACTTTGCCCCGATCGCCGGCCCAGCAATCTTGTTGAGAGTTGCTATACAGTTGGAGCACATTGCAATCAAAGAATTCGGGCAGACGAGATTTGTTGTCACTGAGTACATTGGTCATCATATAGGCCACTTGTGGAGTGATGACGCGTGTGCCTGGCGTGGCCTGTTGCTGAAAGACGACCTGTCCGGTATTGCCCTGAACAACTTTGCTGATCGAATAATACTGCTGGCGTATCCCACCGTTCGCGAATACGCCGATTGCGGAGGTATGATCGAGGAGGCGCACGCCCAGTCCTCCGAGAACGAGCGAGAGACCAGGCGTTCCCTGATAGGTTGTGATGCCCATGGCCTGGGCCGTCTGCATCGCATTCGTAATGCCCACATGGTCGAGCACACGCACAGCGGGCACGTTCAATGAGTTTTGTAGTGCGCAACGCAGCGTCATCTGTCCATGGAAATGCAGATCATAGTTATCAGGTGTATACGTAGGGGGACTTCCGCCCACATTTGCAAAGGTTGTGCGTGCGTCATCGACGGCCTGACCCGGCGAAGCACCTTGAGCGAAGGCCGTTGCGTAGACATAAGGTTTGAAAGAAGAACCCGGCTGCCGATAGGCCAGAGCCACATTGTATTGTCCATCGATCGAATTGTTATTGTAGTCGATACTGCCCAACATTGAGATGATTGCACCGGTATGAAAATCGATCAGAACCTCTGCGGCGTTCGTGACATGGTGCTGTTGTCGAATCTCTGCGATATGCTGCTGCATCACTTTCTGGATCTTATTTTGCAGCGCAAGATTGAGCGTAGTATAGACCACCAATCCTGAGCGGGAAAGTTGGCTCTCCGGTACGTGAAACATTGCCGCCAGCTGTGTGAGAACATAGGCATCAAAATGAGGAGCCTGATCCTGAAAGGTTGGCGATGTTTTGAAGAAGTGGGGACTCAGGGCTTCCTGGTAAGCGTCCTGGGCCTGGACGCGTGAGATATAGTTCTGCTCAACCATGGCTTCGAGGACATCCTGGAAGCGGTTCAGCGCATTTGAAAAGTGCATAAAAGGATCGTAGAGCGAGGCATTGCGCGGGAGACCTGCCAGGAAGGCTGACTGCGCGATATCCAGTTGTGAGGCTGCGGATGCGCCATTTTTACTGACCAGACCAAAGTACACGGTTGCTGCTGCCTCAATGCCATAGGCCTGATTGCCATAATAGATCGTATTAAGATACATCTCCATGATATCGCTCTTACTGTAGCGATTATTGATCTGAGGGGCGAGAATAATCTCTGAGAGCTTGCGAATAGCATCATCTGAATTGCCGACAATTAAGAGCTTGATTAACTGCTGCGTGATTGTGCTCCCACCCTGCATAGATTCTCCACTCTGCAAGTTCGCAACCGCTGCACGTATGATACCTGTGAGATCATAGCCTTCATTGCTCCAGAATGTACGGTCCTCGATTGCCACTGTGGCGTTCACAAGATTTGTCGCAACCTGATCGTACGTTACGGTAGTGTGGATGCCGTTATCACTGAGCTGGTCAATCAGGTGCTTCTGGCTATCATAGATTTTCAGATTGTCCATCGGCAAAAGATCGCGTAGTGTCAGGACCTTGCTGGCATACGTGCCTGAGGTTGTATTGATAAAATTGTATGCAATCGAGCCAGCAACAGCGCCGATGGAACCAAAGATAACCAGCCAGATTGAAGCGATGATCCAGATAGTTGTCCATAGGTGACGTTTGGATTGGCGATCTTTTGTTAGTGTCTTGCGCATGTTTTTGCGCGAGAAATATTGTAATCGGTAGAGGCGTTTGAGTCGGCGGCGTTCCAGATTCGACGAGATCCGACCTCCTGACCGCATGGTCATGGTGGGAAAGTCATACATAGGGATAGGTGCGAGCTTTTTGGATGAAGAACGCTCGACTGAGTGCTTAGTGGCTATGGGTTTCACTGCTCGCCGTTTGTCAGTGGCATCTTCAGCGGACTCAGCCAGTTCAGTAGGCAGTGAAGATGTGTGCATTTCTACCGTCACGGAGGAAGAGAAGGGATTGAGCGCAAGCATCTGCTCATCGGTTCCGGTGGGAGTACTCTCAGGCAAAGGGACAGGAGTAACAGGCATAGCTGTCTGGGACAATGGCTGTATCGCTGCGCGTCTAGTAACATGTGCCCGACGCATATGGCGACGTGCTATATGGAGTAGCGCACGTTGTGCCTGGGGTGAGATTTTGAGTGTCTCATCTGGATTGTAGCCTGGTGGGGGTAAGAGGGTCTCATCGGCTGGAGTCAGAGATGTTTCGGGGGTAACTATAGATGAAATCTGCTCATCAGGAGTAGCGTGAAGCGTTTTAGCTATATCCTTCGATGGGGTCTCTCTGATGAAGGAAGTATTGGCAGGCGTTTCAGACTGCTCCTGGTTGTGTATGGAGCTATTTTGTGACATAAATATATCCTTGCACAGGCATATTCTAGAGAGAAAAATACCGTGAATGGTCGATTGTGTATCATCTTCAGAAAAACAAAAGTGTTGCCACCTTATAAATAAGGATACGTTATGGGAAGAAGAGTAGTTCTTTTTCTGGGAGATTTTCCCTGGTGACACACTACGCAGAAAGAGAGGTTTTGGTAAAAGAGACACGATAAGCGCATCTTCTATTTAGATTTCTCGCCATCTATGGCAGTTTTGCCATAGACGGTTGCCAGGAGATCAATCAGGGTTCTACATTGGCTGATTGCTCGGCCTCGATCAGAGCAGGGAGAAGTTCATTAATGAGAATCTGCACCTGGTGCAGGCTATCGAACCACGGGCGATCCTGGTGTTCGCGACTGCCCTGTACTTCGGCCATCTGGAGCAAGCTTTCGTCCACCAGACTGCGAAAATAGAGGAAGGCGCGTACACTATCAGCCAGCGAGACCCGTGAGGCGCGAGTAATAGAGCCATATTCGAAGCCCAGGCGAATAGCCTCAATGCGTAGTTCTTCCTCGGACGTAGCTCCGGCGAGGGCACGCAGTAGAAGTTCAAGCATGCGACGTCCCAGATTGCGGTAAGCATCACGGGCGGTGTCGTTAAAGTGTGTATACCAGAGGAAAGTATTGAGCGTGCCATCGGTGAAAGCGAAGCGTACACGTCCCAGAACGCTTTGCACAAGTAACTGGGCTGCTGGACTGGGTTTACGCTCAGTTTCCTGGTGCAGGCGGGCCTCGATATCAGCACGCAGGAAACGCCGATGACCGCCACTGGTGCGGCGGGACGGCAAGGTGTTACGGTCGGCCCATAGACGCACAGTGGCGGGGTGCATTCCGAGCATCTCGGCAGCTTCTCTCAGGCTCAGCCATTCTTCCCCGGATGATATCGGCATCAGGTTAATCTCTTTCAAGCATCCAGCTTTGCAAGTAGTATTCAGATACGATTCTATGTGATCCTGGAGTCAACGTCAAGGGGCTTTTAAGCCCCAGAGCTATTTCGTTCTCCAAAAGCCTCTGGCTTTCGGCCCCCTCACAGATAGAGGTTTTTTTGCCGATCTTCTGCATCGGCCTGGCAGGCTACCCCACCCCATTTAAAAAAGAGCAAGTGACCTGTTTTCCGGGGCGGAAGCCCCGGAAAACAGGTCACTTGCTCTTTTCATGCTCTGTCGCCTCCGGCGACAGAGAAGCAAACTTTGCTAAGAACTTATCTACCGGCAACCGCCATTTTTTCGACGACAGGTACAATTTCGTTTGCTAGAACGTCAAATGGTTCCTGTTCAGAAACATTTGTGAGACTAAAAATAACTTGATCGATACCAATAGATGCTTGAATGGC
>DAOTTL010000210.1:0-19549 GCA_034438135.1 Ktedonobacteraceae bacterium
TGGCGGTTCACTTTCCCAGCCTCAAATTCAGTACTTATTTGAACTTGTTCGCTCTGCTGACTCTGCTTACCTGAAACAAAATGACTACCCACAAGGTTCACAGGCAAATGGTTTTAGTCAGGTTCCTCAGGCGCTTAAGGACTCAAACCCCACAGGTTACCAGACTGCTATCGCGCAGGCCACTTCTGGAGCCGGAACTGGACAGTTCGGAGCCGCAGTGGATATGACGAAGCAGAAAGCTGTGACCATTGATATCATTAACTCCCCGGTCGGAGCTACGTGTAATCCTTCTTGCTTTAAGGTCACAAACGTTAAAGTGAAGGTTGGCACAAAAATTACCTGGGATAATCAGAGTACTGCACCTCACACGGTCACAGCGATTAAAGGCACAAATCCTGGCTCGCTTGTCGCCAATTCACAGGTCTTTGACTCTGGAACTACTAATCTCATCACTCCCAAGGCCACGTTCTCTTATACGGTAACGATGGCTGCTTATAATGCAAATTCCACTCACACGATCATCTATTATTGTCAGATCCATCCTAGCATGCTGGCAATGCTGACGATCGTCCCATAATTGTCCGTGCAGGTATCGCCTCGCTAACGAGGCGATACCTCGTTCTCGATCGTTGGTCATGTCGCGGCTTCGTTGCGACAGGTTGAAAGGGTTAGCGATCCATGCAACAAACGCAACAGAGGGAGGGAGGAGAACGTATCTCCTGGGCTCGTGCTCTAGTTTTTGCCTTTGGCTTCTTCTTGATCGCAGCTATCCTCGTCGGAGAACTCCCTAGTTATATTAACTCCGAGATCACGGCTTCATCTCTCGAAGGTTTTGAGCAAACAATGCTCGCGCTGGCCTACATCTGCATCGGCGGCTTTCTGGTCATCCAGGTTATTGTCTTGCTTTTCGATCCAAAACCAGTGCTTCCACCCATTATCTTTGCTGTGCTCGGCTTCATCATCGGCGTCGTTGGTCTGGGTGTGATGTACTGGGCATCTCTCACAGGAAACCAGACCCTTCCTATCGCTGGCACGACTCCCTGGCATTCGGTGCTGGGCGGCGTATTCCTCTGGTTTCCACCAAATGCGTTCGATCTGGTGGCCCTGGGAGCAATTATGCTCTTTGTTGGTGTGGCCTGGTTCTTCTATAGCATCCTGGCTATACGCGAACAAACGCACACTGACCGCCGCGATCCTGGCACAACCGGGGGCATTCGCGCATTGATTACTGTCGGAACAGTAATGCTTGTAGTGTTTATGATACTCTTTGCCTTTATAAGCACCGACGGCCTGGCAAAAGCAACGGGTATATCTATTAGCGTGATCAATACGGCCAGTTGTACATTTCTGGGAATTGCCATTTTCTGCACAATTGGCGCGTTTGCCTTACGCCTCCACTACTTGATGCGTCCAACACGCAAAACTACCATGAATGGACTCTATATGGTGGGCGTGAACCTTCTACCCATAGGAGTTATCTGCATAGTAGCCTGGGTGGTTATCTATCCCTTTATGGCATGGTTCCAGGCCATCCCTGCCTTTGGCCCTTTCTTCATACTCTGCGCTCGTAAATCTGCCATTCCGCTGAGTTGCTCTTTTAGCCAGGAAGGTGGAGATCTGATTGGCGCTATTGTTACAACGAGTGGCTTCGGTGCACTGGCAGCAGCCATCTGGGCCTGGCGCACGAAGCGCAACCTGGTCATCATCGGCAGCGTGACTGTTATCGCCTTGCTTGCTCTGACGACCCTGCTGACCCACATTGAGTTCGATGCTGGCGATCCCTACCAACCGCTCTTTGCTCTCCTGTTCTGTGGCGCTGCTCTCATCGCTGCAACTATCTGGACCAGTACGGCACGGCGCGAATTTGCTGTAGTCGGCGAGAAACCTCTGGGCTGTCTGGGAATGTGGCTGTTAGTAGGCACCTGCCTCTTTCTCTATATCGGAGCCTTTGCGCTCTATTCGCTTCCAGGCTTCCACGATATCGAGTCAAATTTCAATATACCTTTCGTTCCTGGAGCCAGTGTTGGAACTGGCGGGGCAACCGCCTTGGATGCTGTAATCGTTGTTGTGATTATGAGTATTCTCGCTGGCATTCAGTTCTATTTCCTGGTGCGCAACCGTTACCGCGTCTGATATTCTTACACACAAGTATAGGGGCACCCCACCCATTTAAAAAGAGGGGATGGCGTATTTTGCGCAGCTTCCGCCACGCAAAATACGCCATCCCCTCTTTTTACTCTCATGAGCCATTCCTCCTTTTTAAAATCAGAAACCATCCTGCCAGGATGTCACTTCAATTGCTTTTACATGATATACTGGGTACAGTATCCTCAAACCGGGTGATAAAGAGGCTGGTAGCTCCGGCTACTCTGCGGGCCTTGCGCACCAAAGAGTAAACTCATCTGGAGCAGAAAAACAGACGTTTTTGCACAAGAAATGCATTTATATACGTCCACGCCTTGTGGGAGTGAAAAAGTACATGGAAAATGAGCAATCACTCAAAATATACATTCTTGCCGCTGAAATTGTTCCTTTTGCTAAGGCAGGCGGAATGGCAGCTGTTGTGGGAGCGTTGCCAAAAGCATTGAAAGCGCTGGGACATGATGTACGTCTGGTGATGCCTCGCTACGCTCAGGTAAAACCTGAACGCTTCCATCTGCGCTCGTTGCTAGGGAATGTAGCTGTAAAAATGGGACAGCATGAAGAGCGAGTTGACGTGCTGGAGGGTTCCATTGGAGGCGATATTCCGGTCTATCTGATCGACGCACCGCGCTATTTTGACCGTGAAAATATTTATGGATATACAGACGACGGTGAGCGCTTTATCCTCTTCTGTCGGGCAGCAATAGAGATGTTACGCGAGCTGGGCTGGTCACCAGATGTCATCCACTGCAATGATTGGCATACTGGCATCGTTCCTAACTGGATGCATACAATCTACCATGATGACCCTTTCTTCGCCGGTGCAGCCACTGTCTATACGATCCACAATCTGGCCTATCAGGGAATCTTCGGTCACCGTATTCTGGAGGTGGCGGGGGTAAGTGCTGGTGGATTTCTCTATCCTCAAATCGTCGAACTGGCTAATGTTGTTGATATCATGGGACGCGGTATCCTTTTCGCTGATGCAATCACGACGGTAAGTGAACGCTATGCTCAGGAGATTCTAACCCCTACCTTTGGCGAGAAACTGGATCATATGCTGCGCTCACGGCGTGATCACCTCTTTGGTATTCTTAACGGCATCGATTATCAAGAAATGAATCCAGTTACCGATCAGTATATTCGTACCCGCTTTGATGCGCAAACACTTGATAAACGAGCAGATAATAAGCAAGCCCTTCAGGAACGCGCCCACCTCCCGCTAAAACCTGATGTGCCCCTGCTGGCGATGATCTCTCGTCTGGCCAATTTCAAGGGTTTTGACCTGATCTCACAGATCTCTCAGCCACTGCTCGCTCAAGGCGTGCAGCTAGTCGTCCTGGGCATCGGTGAGCAACAGTACCACGAACTCTTCCAATCACTGGCCGCTCGCTATCCTGAGCAGGTAGCAGTCTTTCTCACATTTAATTCCGAATTGGCGCAGACCATCTATGCAGGCTGCGATATGTTTTTGATGCCTTCACGCTTTGAACCTTGCGGTCTGGGTCAACTCATTGCGATGCGCTACGGAGGAGTCCCCATTGTACGCAGCGTGGGAGGTCTGGCCGATACGGTGGAAGAATATGATCCCAATACAGGTTCTGGGAATGGCTTCACGTTTATTAATTATGATCCCTGGGAACTCTTTGCCTCGATTATCCGCGCAGTAGAACTCTATCGTTTTAAAGATGCCTGGCATATTCTCCAAAAGCGCTGTATGGCCGCAGATCATTCCTGGCAGGCTTCTGCTCGCAGCTATGTGGAGGTCTACCAACAAGCCATCAGCTTCCATCATAGTGGCAAGTAAAAGTGAAAGAAAAAGGTAACTACTCAGGTGTCCTCTACTCGCCGCCTGCAGCGGCGAGTAGAGGACACCTGAGTAGTTACGGAAAGAGAGCAACTGACCCTGACAAACGGGCCAGTTGCTCTTTTTCTTATTCTTATGATAGCCATGATAGGCTACTATTTTGCTTCCAGTATCTGAAAGATCTATACTATCTTTGAATATGTAGATGGGCGCAATAGGAGGTTTTCAGTCACGTGGAAAAAGATAGTGCACAGATTAGAAATAGTCCTCTAGAAGATATTCCCCTCGATACTTTTTTTTCAGAACGCCGCACTGCTCTGGCACAACTATACAGTTCACTTCCACCCCATGACTCAATTCTTTTCTGGTCTCTTTGTGAGGGATGTCAGGATAACAGCCCGGGCTTGCCAATGGAGGTACTGGTGAAAATTTTACGCGGTTGTATCGCGCAAAAAGATGAAAGCAGTTCTCGGCGACTCTTTGAGATTATTCTTGGAAGATTGCAATCGTCCAATGAACAATGGGTGAATCATGTTCTTTCCAACATCCGTTTACTAACCGGAGAGCGATGTGCCATAGCAGCTGATCTCTATGCAGATCTCTGTGAGAGGCTTCTCCGCCTCTTAAGGGACGATCAACAGTATTTCTGGGAGGAGAACTTTCAGCATAGCCTCCGTTTCGCCCGGAAACATGTCTACGAAGATTTTATGAGACGTGAGGGACACTGGTTGAAACGTACACCTGGCAAAGGCTGGCGTGTCCCTCAGGCTTTGCTGATAAGCCTGGAACGCACCGTCTGGCCAGAGGAAGATAATCCCTGTGAGGTCTCTGATGACCGCGTAGAGGTAGCGCTCCAGGCTGTTGCGCAAGCCGATCTGGTCGCTCTCCTTACACATCTGCCCGCGCGTTTACGTGCGCTGCTCTGGCTCATTTTTTGGGAGGACTGTACGACAAAGTCAGCTGGACAATTGTTAGGCATCTCAGATCGTACTGCGCGAAACTGGCTGCGCACCGCACTGGCACAATTACGTCAGATTCTTGAAAATGAGCAGGAGGTCTTCGATGGCGAGAGCGCATGACTTTATGGTATTGCGTATCACCGCACAGTTTGTGGCTGAACAGGAGGCGGGCAAAACACCACGCCTGACAGATTATTTACAACGCTATCCTCAGTACACTGAGGAAATTGTAGACTTTGTGACCTACTACTGTGTTGCTGAGGCTGATTTACCTGTGACCACCGAAACGATGCCTGAACTCTCTGCTGAGACGAAATCGGCTCTGGATCGCGCCTGGGAGCGCGAGTACCCTCGGGCTGGTTCTAAGGGACTGAATCTGACCACACTGATCGATCAGCAACACTATTCGCTGGAAAGGCTCGCAGCGGAACTGGATCTCGGTACTGAGATTGTGAAAAAACTGGCACGTGGCCAGATAGAGGTCACAACTATCCCTCAGGAGTTGCCTGGACACCTGGCTCGGATTCTCACTCAATCCGTGCACACGATACGCCTGGCACTGGGAATGGCGGAACGGACCTCATATGTTATCCTTGCCGAGGCATCTGCTCTCTACGAACTCACGCCAAAGGATAGCACTCAACAGACCCAACAAAGCTTTCGACAGGTTATTTCAACCAGCCCTGAACTCTCTCTTGCACAGAGAACTCTCTGGCTCACAATTCTGGAGCACGAGAATCTATGAACGATCTTTGTACTCACCCTTTTGGGAAATCACCAGCCATATTGTACACATGGCATACAATATAAAATAAAAGAGCCTTAGAAAACGGACGCTACCACGAAACAATCCTCATTGGGGAGAAAGGGTGCATCCCGGTAGCGTCCAACGGGCAGGAACATATACTTATTCTTTCTTTTGCAGGAAAAACGGAAATGACGGAGAAAGCAGAGTATGTTAAATAGTATTGCTTATCTCGACTGCCATTCTGGCATCGATGGCGGCATGTTTCTGGGATCAATGCTGGATGCCGGTCTGGACCTCACAGACCTGGAACGCACCCTCAGCATGCTTCCACTCCGCATCTATCACCTGAGTTGTGAGCATTTCACTGATAAGGGAGTCAGCGGTTCGCGCTTCGATATACAGATCCCTACAACTGACCAATCTATCCTCTATTTTCCAGACGTACAGAAGATCTTGCACTCTTCGGCTCTGGAAAAGCGTGTACGCAATTGTGCTCTGGCGATTTTTACGAAGCTGGTCGAGGCTGAGGCCACCGTCCGTGGGATCAGCGTGGAAGAAGTGCCATTTCATGAGATGGAAGCGACCAATACAATTGTGGATATTGTCGGAGCAGCATGGGGGGTAGAAACGTTGGGCATTGAACAGATCTATGCCTCGGCTCTTCCGCTCAGTAGCGGAGGACATGTTCAGACAAGACGTGGCCTTCTCCCAGTTCCTGCACCAGCAACCCTTGAAATCTTACGCAGGGTCTCTGCTCCCTGGAAACCCTCAGAAGCCGAGGGCGAAATGATCACGCCTGCTGGTGCAGCCATCCTGGCCACACTGGCACGCTTTGAAATACCAGCTATCGCCATTGAACGAGTAGGCTACGGCTTCGGACACAAGTCAGTTTCCTGGCCTGACTGTCTGCGCATCTGTTTGGGACGCTCCCTGACAGGCACTCAGGTGAACGAGGAAGTACCAGAGTTTGATTGGGTAAATGTGCTCGCATGCAACATCGATACGATGACTGGCGAACACCTGGGCAATCTCATGGAACTTCTGTTAGCAAGTGGTGCTCTGGATGTGAGTTATACACCGTTACAGATGAAAAAGAATCGTCCCGCAGTTATGCTCACCCTGATCTGTCAGATTGAGGATACCGAGCAACTGGCAACGCTTATCCTGGCTGAAAGCAGCACACTTGGCGTCCGCATTCAGCAGATGCAGCGACGTAAGGCCCAACGCAGCCAGGAAACGATCGCTACCCCATTGGGACCAGTCCAGATCAAAGTAAAACGTCTGGGACAGCGAGTGATCAGTGCTGCCCCTGAATACGAAGATTGCCGACGTGTAGCTCATGCACAGCATATTCCCCTGGAGGAAGTCTATGAAATTGTTCGCAGCGTGATCGCAGATAGTATCAAAAGCTAACAGGAGGACGGCCTGCGATGCAGGCCGTCCGCCTGTTAGCTTTTGATACTAAAATTATATACAGCTTTGTGGCCCCACACGGTCAACAACATCCAGGAGGCACAGAAATCATCTTCAAACATCTCTGACAGTCCTTTTTGATAGATCTGTCGCCACTCCTCTAAAGATGCAACCTGACTTTTCGTAATGAAAGGCTCCAGCGCCTGAAATCCATTGAGCAAATCATAGTAGAAACCATCACGTGCCTCTGTGCCAGCGGAAAAGTCAATCACATGGGCCATCTTTTGCACATTCTGCATATTGGCATCTCTGAAGAATCTTAGCAACATAGGAAATATATTGAAATGCAGACCATTGGGCGAGAAAGCCAGGCCACTCCGATTCATAGCCTGGAATAAAAGCCACCAGGCTTTTTCAAAAGAAGGCTTGTTGGAATGACCAGCCTCAACTTCAGTAAAACGTACAATGCCTCCTGGCCGCAAGATGCGCAGACTCTCCTGCATCAGTTCTGGCCATGCCTGTCGCTGCATGAACCCGACGATAAAACGTTCATTTATCAGATCGAAAGAGGCATCAGGAAAACCGAGTGGATGTACAATATTCATTACACGAAAACTAGCATTGGATAACTGCTGGACCTGGGCCTGGGCCTGAGCATAAGCAATCATCTTTTCACTGATATCAACACCAGTCACCTGCATCTCTGCATTCGCAAATGCCGTCTCCAATACCCAACCACCGGGACCACATGCCATATCCAGGACGTCGTGTACTCCTTTCAAATCGATCTTCTCTGGAAAAATACCTCCCATGCCCTGAGTGAGCAACTGATCCTGGCGCATCAACCGCGCCATCTCAGCACTACTCTCTGTGCTTACGACGTAGGTATTTTGCTCATCGAGTGGCTCCGAGGGTGTTGTCATCATTCTCTCTCCTGAAAATTATCTCTATAAAATTGCTCTATTCAAATCTTGCTCATTATAACATTTTTTGTAGAAATTCAGGTACTTTTCATTTGAGATCAATATAAAAAATTCCATAAAGATTTCTCCGAAAAGCCGCTCTTCACCCTGAAAAGTATTGATCTGTCACACTTCCTTTGCAACAGACGAATGCTCAGAGGAAGCGACGTGGCACCCCAAAGAAGGGGAGAGTCGTTTGAGCTTGCCACGAGCATCAGCAGTGGTAAACCGCCAGTTGATGCTCGTAGCAGTGGCATCGCGTTGCTCCTGGGTCGTGTACCTTCGTCTGTGCAAGGCAGCAACCCTGTGAAGGGTGAAGCGGGTAACTCTGCTCAGATGTACCTGGAACAAGAGGGAGAAATGTATAAGCTCTCTCGCCTCATAGGCTATAGTGGCGTCGAGGTGACGGAAGAGTATCTGAAAGATTTTACCGTTCGAGCTGCACGTCAACAGCAAGAGAAAATCTCTGCGGTAGGTGCTCTGGACCTGCGAAATAAAGGGGAGAAAAAGACGTTCTGATTAACAGAATGGTGATGTTTTCATATCGTAACGTATTATACTCCGACATGAAGATATTGAAAAAGCTGCCTAAAAGTTGCCCTTTTCTGAGGGTCGCTTTTGGGCTTTTTTGGCTTGGTGAGCGTGTTTGGAAGTGAAGCGGGGAGAAAGGAAAGCCGGTGAGGGGACTTGAACCCCTGGCCTGCGGTTTACGAAACCGCTGCTCTACCACTGAGCTACACCGGCATATATGTTTGTTATGCTGATAACAAAACCAAGGCAACTATATCGTAGCATCGCCCAAAAGTCAAGTCTGAGCATGCTCTTCACAGGGTTATTTAATTCCCCGAAAGCCTTTGACTTTCGGGGAATTAAATAACCCTGTGCCCTTCTCCTCTTGCCAAACATATAACTTTTTCTCTCATTTTTGAGAACATATTTCAATTCTCAGCAAAAAAAACGTCATGATTTAATGAGGGGTTCAAATGCACCAGCAGGAACCTTTTCTCTGGTATACGCAAAGCGCTCGGTATTCGTGTATATATTATCTAGTTGCTAGAAAGAGAAGTATGTTATGCAAAATGAACGACGTGTCACCGCACAAACGTCAGAAAAAACTATTCTTATTGTAGACGATGATCAGGATATTGGTGAAGTGCTCCGCTCTATAATCGTCGATCAAACAGATTATCGCGTTGTCTGGATTGCCGAAAGCGACCTGGCTCTTGAGGCCGCTCCTCACTTGAAACCCTCGGTCATCCTGCTGGATTATATGATGCCCACCCTCGATGGTCTAAAACTTTTTGACTATATGCAAGAACTGGAACACATTCGCGGAGTACCAGTTATACTTATCAGCGCTAAAGCTTCCCTTCCCTTTGATCAGTTGAAGGCTAGAGGCATCTATTGTCTCCGTAAACCCTTCGAAATGGACGAATTTCTGAATCTACTGAGGAAGCTTGCCGGCTAATACTCCTCTTGATGCGAAAGAAACACTCTTACCCGAAACTTTTCAGCAGAGTCCTGCATCCTGTCTCGAAGAAGATTTTCAGGAAGAAAGAGAAATTCATCTGAAAAGTCTGCGCATATTTTTGAATCATTCCGGCTTTTTTGCAACAAACTCGACAAGCTGTGGAGAGATATGGTAAGATAGGGTCCAATATGCGAAGACTTTTCCTCGCCACGCTCCAGCAGTAGGGAAGATTTTACGGTCACACAATAGAACCGGGCGCGGGAATACTGGCACATTTCCATTTGTAGAATACACATCTGTGCCGTACTTTGAGCCTGAGGACTGCCTGCTTGCCTGGCTAACCCACTTCGCATCTAGAGAGATTCTATGCGCACGCTATTGTTGGCAACAACCAATAAACACAAATTACAAGAACTACGAGCAATTTTTCAGGGACTCTCCTTTGAACTGCTCTCATTGGACGATGTCCAGATAGATATGGATGTCGAGGAGACGGGCAAAACCTTTGAGGAAAATGCTCTTTTAAAAGCCCAGGCCTACTCCCAGGTTTCACATATGTTGACCCTGGCCGATGATTCGGGACTGGAAATAGATGCTCTGGGTGGCGAACCCGGAGTTTATTCCGCACGTTTTGCCGGACCGAATGCCTCTTATGCAGAACGCTTCGACATTATTTTGTCGCGCTTGCAAAGCGTCCCACCTTCTCAGCGCACAGCCCGGTTTCGTTGCGTAATTGCTCTGATGGATCCGTTGGGCTATACGAATGTAGTTGAGGGAGCTATCGAGGGCCTGATTACTGATGGCCCTCGCGGGCACAACGGTTTCGGCTATGATCCCATTTTTTTTGTGCCCGAATTCGGACAAACCACTGCCGAAATGACTTCCGCTCAAAAAAATATGATCAGTCACCGAGGACGTGCAGCACAAGCCGCACGCCGTTTGCTTGAAAACTGGCCTTCTGTAGTGTAGAAGCCAGTAGTGGCCACGTTGTAGCGAAACGCAAGGAACATTTATGGGTAAACAGCCACCTATTCGTGTCGCACTTGATCTGGAAACGACGGGATTACATGCTGAACAGGATAGTATCCTGGAAGTCGCTGCCGTTAAATTTCAAGGCACGACTATTCTCGATAAAATGGAAACACTAGTCTCTCCCGGACGTTCGATTCCCTATCGCGTGCAACGTCTCACTAATATTACTCCTCAACAAATCGTTGGCGCTCCCCTCTTTGATGCTATCTCTAAACAACTCCAGGACTTTATCGCCAATTACCCACTGGTTGGCCATAGTATTCCCTTCGATGCTGGCTTTTTACACAAACATGGCCTGGCCCACCAGAATCCTCTGATCGATACTTTTGAACTGGCAACCGTGCTGCTACCTTCACTGACAAGCTATAACCTGGGTCACGTGGCACAAAGTCTCAATTTGCCCGTCTTGCCAGGCCGTCACCGCGCTATGGTTGATACGCTACTGGCTATGGATGTCTTTCTGGAACTCCATATGCGCTTGCAGAAGGTCGATCTGGCTATTCTTGGAGATCTGGCCCATCTGGACGCTCCCCGATCCTGGCCACTTCTGACCTTCTTTCGTCAAGAATGGCGCGACCGTGGTGGACAGGATGAAATATATCGTGGCCCTGCCAGACGTGGTAGCCTGGGTGATCGTTTTGCCGCCCAATTGGGAATGGACCCACGCGTCCTCTCTTTCTCTCTGGCTCGTCCCGATGAGGTGATACCTGCAACGACCGATGATCCGTCTCTCTCTTCCACACTCTCGGATGCTGTCACGCCGTCCCGAGCTGAACCGTCTCCTCAATTGTTAGAGAAATTGGTCGAGGTTATCCCTGAGCAGGCACAGGCGGATCTCTCCTCCGAGGATACACAGGCATCAGATCCCGAAACGCTCTCTCCTCCTCATCGACATGTTGAGTACCAGACTGCCTATCGCTCTGTTCTCTCGGCACTGGAAGAACGCACATCTCTCCTCATGGAGGTCACTGTAGGCGCAAATGACTACACTCCCGCCCTGCTACCTGCGCTGGAATGGCTCTACTCGGTGACACAAAATCAGCAGAGTAACGCTGGACCACGCTTACTTATTTCCTGCGCCAACGCTCAGTCAGCACGCCGTCTGGTGGATGAGGTTCTGCCACGCCTGCAAAACGAACTTCAGAGCCAGCTCTCCGTAGCCTATCTGGCTGAGCATGGTGGCTATCTCTGCACCCACCGCTGGTTCGGCTCCGCACTGCGCCGCACCAGTGGCGAATTGTCGGCTGAACAGGCTCGTGGACTGGCCAAACTGGCTCTTTGGGCTTATCAAGCCCGTACCGGCGAACGTACAGAACTGACTCTTCTCCCTCAGGAGGTCTCCGCCTGGGAACGTATCTCTTCAGGGGTTGAACATACCCCTCTGGCAGACGGAGCGGGCGAAACTCCCTATAAACGCTGTATCTACCGCAGCAAAGGCTACTGCTTTGTAAGCAAAGCCGAAGAAAGGGTCAAAGAAGCTCAGCTCATTGTAACAACCCATGCGGGCCTGTTGGATGATCTCTCGTCCTCGCACTCGCTGCTTCGCTCGATTGATCGACGTATGCTTCTGGACGTAGATCTACTAGAGGAGGAAACCGCACGCTGGAGTAGCGCTGAACTCGCTCATCCTCGTCTGCTAGAGATGCTCAACACTATCGGCGTCGAACTCCCCGAGGGACTCTATCAGGGTCTCTTAGCGGTGGCAGCTCCAGCTCTGCGCGAGAACGGACCCGGGGGTCTCTCTTCCACACCTACAATTACGAAAACAGAACTTGATGCCCGCCTTCTCACCTGGTTTCAAAACCTGCGCCAGGCCCGCACGGCTGTCAATAACCTCTTTAAGGCCCTTGCTCAGTTGTTGATAGAAGGGGTCAATGGTGGCAATGCACGCGATAAGAACAAAAACGAACGAAATCAGGCCAATCGCGGCAGTGAACGCATCGATCAACCACTGCGTCTGACCGGCTCTACACGCAATATCGCGGCCTGGCTGGAGGTTGAACATCGCTGGAAACAGGTCGCCCAACGCTTACAAAGTATCATCGATCTGTTACATGTGGCCGAGAAAAGTATGCTGACTTCTCAGCATCATCGCCATCACCTGGATCAGGAAAATAGCGAACATCAATCTCTAGCCTGGGAACTGGCCTCCCAGGCTCAACGTCTGACCGAAGTGATACACATGGGCCAGAAGGCACTGGGCACCCCTCCAAATTCTGGCTCAGAGCACGAGAGGGTCTACTGGCTCAGAATGCCCCCCACACCTACACCCTTTCAACAACGCCAGACCGAAACAGCAAGTCCAGTCGCACAAAATGCTGAAAGCTCGCCCATTCTCTATGCTCAGGTAATCCAGATAACACAGTTGCTCAAACAATATATTTTCGCACCCAAAGTGAGCGCTGTCCTGGTCGGCGTAGCTCTTTCCGTCGATACTAATTTTTCTTTTTATCGGACTCGTCTGGGACTGGATGTTGATACCTGTCCAGCTCTTTCTGTAGTCACTGAACATCATGAACAGACACTGCTCTATCTACCCGATGATGTTCCTGAACCCAATATGCCGCAGTACCAACGTCACCTGGACGAGGCCATTGCTCAACTGGCAACAACCCTGGATGGCCAATTGGTAGTATTGTTTACCTCGCATGCAGCCCTGCGCGGCTCCTATGCTGCGGTCAAACAATCGCTGGAAGCCCGCAGTATTCTAGTACTGGGACATGGGATCGATGGCTCACCACGCCAACTCTGGCAGATGTATCGCGATCAGGAACGAGTTGTTCTGCTTGGTACCGGAGCCTTCTGGGATGGCGTGGAAGAGGTGGAACGTCCCCCCGCGTGTGTTCTGGTGGCACGCCTCCCCATGCCTGTACTCAACGATCCACCTATGGCCGCACGCATTGAACAGTTCTCTGACCAATTGCACCAGGTGACAGTACCCATGGCGGCCTTGCGTGTACGTCGTGCACTAAATCGTCTGGCCTGGAGCAATGGAAAACGCAATGCAGTCGTTATTTTCGATCGACGTGTGGTCTCCAAGGAATATGGTGCAACTATTTTGCATAGTCTGCTCCAATGCTCCCAACGCCAGGGCGCGATCTCACGTATGCCTGAGATTGTCCTGGATTGGCTGACTGAGCATGACTCTTAACCATCCACTCACCTGGCTTCGGAGAAGGAAAGATCCCATATGTTATCACAATCCCCACTGCGTGTCGTCTATGGCTCTTGCCCACACGATTGCCCCGATTGCTGTGCCCTGGAGACGCATGTCGATGAACAAGGGCACGCAGTTCGATTGATTGGACGAAGTGACCACGCGGTGACACGTGGCTGGCTTTGTGCAAAGGTCAATCGCTACCTGGAACGGGTCTACCATCCCGATCGTCTGCTCTATCCCCTCCGACGTGTAGGTCCCAAGGGTAGTGGTTCCTTTGAGCGCACTACCTGGGATGAGGCTCTGGCGGAGATCGCTACACGCTGGCAAGAGCTTATCGATCTCCATGGAGCAGAATGCATTCTACCCTATAGCTATGCCGGAACATTGGGACTGGTTAATGGTGCTGTCACCGATAAACGCTTCTGGAATCGACTGGGTGCCTCTCGCCTGGTACGCTCTATCTGCGGAGCCGCCGCAGAAGAGGCGGTTGCGCTGACCGTGGGCGGTCGCCTGGCCCCTGCACCTCAGATGCTGACGCAGAGCAGGCTAATCCTCATCTGGGGCAGCAATCCCGCCAGCACGTCACCTCACATTATGCCTTTCCTGCGCGAAGCTCAACGTAAAGGGACTCGCGTGATTGTCATTGATCCTATTCGCACGCTAACGGCTCGCTCGGCTGATCAACACATTCAGCCTTTTCCAGGAACAGATGCCGCCCTCGCCCTGAGTATGATGTATGTGATGGTTCATGAGAATCTTCACCAACCCGCCTGGCTAGCCAAACATACGGTGGGCTGGCATGCGCTGCTCGCACGCATCGAGTCCTTTCCCCCAGAACGAGCGGCACAGATCACAGGTCTATCCGAGGAAACCATCGTAGACCTGGCTCGCGCTTATGCCACAACTACACCCGCCCTACTACGCGTGACTGATGGTATTAACAGACACACAAACGGTGGTCAGACGGTACGTGCGCTGGCCTGCCTACCCGCTCTAACCGGTCAATACGGTCTGGCCGGTGGCGGTCTGATGTATAGTACCAGTGATTGGCTACACTGGGACAAAGAAGCACTGGGACATGCCCAGGATCCCGCCTGTCCACCCGTCACTCGCTCAATCAATATGAATCGACTGGGAGCCGCGCTGATTGGCGAGGCAGATCCTCCCATCTACTCACTCTTCGTCTATAATGCCAACCCAGCAGCTTCTTCCCCTAATACTGACAAAATCGTCCAGGGACTGAAACGCGACGATCTCTTTACAGTCGTGCACGACCTGTTTGAAACCGAAACGGCACGATATGCCGATATTCTGCTGCCCGCCACCAGTCAGCTTGAGCATGCGGACCTTCATAAGCCCTATGGACATCTCGCGTTGCAATACAATGCACCCGCCATCGCGCCCCAGGGGGAAGCTCGCAGCAATTGGGATCTCATGCGTGCACTGGCAACCTCACTGAACTTTACTGAAGCGTGGTTGCATGAGGACGCAGAAACGGTTATGCATGGCATTCTAGAGGCCAGTCGGCCATCTAATCCAACCCTGGAAGGTATCACTTTTGAACGCTTACAGATAGAGGGTACTCTTCCATTCACTATCTCAAGCGAGCGAACCATTCCCTTCGCCGATGGCATATTCAGTACACCTTCGGGCAAAGTTGAACTCTACTCAGCACAGGCTGCCGCACTTGGATACGACCCTTTACCAAACTGGATACCTGAGATTGAAGCGCGTACAGGGCTGGACAAACCAGCTACAGCCAGCGATCCACTGCCTCTTCTCAGTCCAGCAGCACACCATTTTGTCAGTTCAAGCTTTGGCAATATAGAGAGGCTACGCACAAAAGAAGGACAGCCAACCTTACTCATTCATCCAATCGACGCAGAGATCCGAAATATTAGCGATGGCCAGATGGTACGAGTTAGCAATAACCGTGGCTGGTGTCGTCTGGTAGCCGAAGTGACCACCGATATACGTCCTGGCGTACTGGCCACAGCAACCGTCTGGTGGCCCGCATTTAGTCCCGACCGACGAAACATCAATTCGACCACCTCCGATCGTCTGGCTGACTTCGGTGGTGGAAGTACCTTTTATACAAATCTGGTCACCGTGGAGCAAGAACTTTCACCTGGCTCTCATCACGCTAACCCGATCTTATGAACTCTGGCAAAAACCTATACCTTTTTGCGTTCTACTTTAGCGCCGATAATTCAGTTATCAAAAGAGTAGGAGCATCGATCCTCTGCAATTACAACAGGCTCCTTTATAAGAAAAAGTCGCGAATCAGCAATAGTCAGACCCCTCCCCAGGAGCACAAGATGGACGGTGGCAGCGCGTTCGCGCTGCCACCGTCCATCCAAAAAGGGTGGGTGGGCGGGAACGAAGCGACTTTTGCGAAGCCCTATTATAAGAGTAAAGCAATCGTGACTATAAGACAGATTAAAGCACTTTTTCAATCATTTTCCGATGAAAAGCGTCTTGCATAACGATCAGTCAATCATGTTATAATGACTACTCATAGGTATTTGGTACTGATGATGGATGACGCAACAGCAAGCTGACTTCTAGCTCCCACTGACGAGAGTCCGCTATGAGGCTCAGTTCTAGCCCACTTTCAGCAAAGAAATGAGGCCAACGGCAGAGCATGTCTAACGACCACATAGTAAATAAACGCGAAGACGCCAGGATATATGAGAATAGCCCCGAATATCTACGCGATGTGCTCAAGTATATCGTTGATATAGGCTCTTCCTTGCGATTACAGACAGATATAGACATCATACTCAAACGGGTCGTCACGACATCCTGTAAAGCATTGCGCTTTCGCTATGCTGTACTTTACCTGATCGATAATTTGGGCCTCTTTCGAGTCGTTGCCACAAGTGGCTTGCGTGCTCACGAAGAAGCATATCTTGAGAAACACCCTTTGCCAGCGAGCATTGTAGCGAGAATCGTCGATGAGCACTATCGCATCAGTGATTCTTATTTTTTACCTGCTGAATCTCCAATCTGGCAAGACGAAGAATTCTCTAGCTATTTTGTCGTTGTCAATCCTTTAAGCGAAACCTTAGAGCCAACCTCTCTTTCATCATTTGCTCCTATCTCAAGTAATGCGTGGCTACCTGAAGATATGATGGTAGTGCCCCTGATAAGCGGTGATAATCAACTTCTGGGCTTTTTGATCCCCGATGGACCGCTGAATGAACTGCGCCCGACGCGGGAAACGATGTCACTATTTGAACTTTTTACCAATCAAGCTGCGGTCGTTATTGAGGGGGCACGCCTCTCTACTGAACTGCGCAAAGCTGTTCAACAAGCCAGAGATTCTGAGCGCGTCAAAAATAATTTTCTGATGACCGCTTCTCATGAACTGCGTACACCGTTAACAGCAGTACAGGGTTATTTAGATCTGCTAGCAGATTACAAGGAGACCTTAGATGAGGCATCTCAGGTCCGCTTCATCCAGAATGCCAGGCGCGGATGTGACGAACTGGTGCTCCTCTTAGGAAATGTGATGGATGTAACCCATCTGGATGTGGAGAAGATTGCCTTTAAACCTGGTCCTGTCTATCTACAACAGTCAGCTTACCTGATTCTGGAAATTCTAGAGCCAATCATTACACGTGAAAAGCGGGCGATAGAACTTCAGATTGCGGATGAACTGAGCGTCTGGATCGATGAACTGCGTCTGCGTCAGGTGCTCCTTAATCTTCTCAGCAATGCGCTCAAATATACTCCCGCGGGCTCACCAATTGCACTGACCGTTCACAGCTTTGATACAAAGGTGCATCAGAAGCAATATAAGACAAATGGACACCCCAAAGAACTGGTCCAGTTGGAACGTCACACTGGTAATTTTATAGTTCTGGCTATCCGTGACTGGGGAGCAGGTGTTCCTCCGGCTGACCAACCACTGCTCTTTAACAAGTTCACACGTCTGGAAACAGCCAGAATCGGACCACAACGAGGTGCCGGTCTGGGCCTTTATCTCTGCCGTCAGCTCATCGAAGCAATGGGAGGACTGATCTGGATGGAGAGCAGCGGTATCATAGGAGAAGGGGCTACTTTTTTTCTGGCACTCCCCGAATATAAGCCATAGATCCGGGCCATTTGACGAGGGAAACAGGCTATGTTACCATTGTCCCAAAGGGACAGATAGCCATTTACAAAGGGGAGTCACTATATATGAACCTGTATGAACACTTGCTAGTCGTCCGAGAACGTCTGGAAGGCATTGGCGCACATGATGATAGCATGGATCTTATCGAAAACCTTCTGAAGCGAGCTGAACCAGCAAAAAACGATAAGACTAATACCTCTCAGTTACAGGTGCTACGACACATGTTGCGTATGAATGAGGTAGCTGATAACTACAACATTTACAATGACTTGCAAGAGTTGATTAGCGAACGGGACGAAGCAGAAGTGAAAGCGCGTGAGGACGCTGCGCCTGCGGCATATATTGACACGGAGCGTCATCCCAAGCCAAAATCTTTCTACAAAGCAAAGAAGGAACGAGACAAAAAGAAGGGCTAACCTCTCAGGAGGTTGGCCCTTCGATTTGTCTCTGATCTTGTCCAGGACCGTCGAGTTGCATCTGTTGCTTTAAATTGGCAAGCTGACTATCAATGCTTTGCTCAATCGAGAGTTTCTGTAGCTCGCGGTCCAGGAAACTATTGCTGCCGCCTGGCAAGGTCTGAACGCTGATATCGTCGGCCTCAATCAAGGTCTCCATAGCATTGGCTCGGGCTTGCATATTCAGTACTTTATCCTGAGCACGCTGCATAGCCAGATTCACTTCGCCCATCTCTTCCGACATCCCGGTCAGGGTCTCATTAATCCTCACCTGAGCCTGCGCTGCATTATACTGCGCTTTCACCATTTCTTTCTGCGTACGGAAAGCCTCAACTCGTTCAACCAGACTACGCTGCATGCTTAACAGCTTCTCTTTCTGACCCTGCAATTGCGCAATCTGCGGCTCATAGCTATTGACCTGAATGACAAGGGTCTCTTTCTCCTGAAGAGCCTGGCGAGCCAGATCTTCTCGGTGACCGGTAAGCGCCTGCCTGGCGTTCTGTTCACGCAACCTCGCCTTCTCCAGCAGCTGATCTCGTTGAAGTTCCAGGCGTTTCTCGGCTGTTACCACATCGGCAATTGAACGCTTAATCTGCACCAGTTGTTCTACCTGTCTATTATACGCATAATCCATGACCTCCCCTGGCTCTTCGGCATTGTCCAGGGCGGCGCTGGCACGCACCTTAAAAAACATAGCAAGCCGTGAAAAAATACCCATAATGCTGTCCTTCCTTACCATGTGGCCTTAGCGCGGTTTTTCCCTTCGCTCTAATAGAACGAATAATTTGGTAGGATATAAAAGCCATCATATCATATACGAACCAACCTCCGATGCGTTTAAAATAGTTCTGGCAGAGCCAGAGTTATTTCATTCTCCAAAAGCCTTTGGCTTTCGGCCCACCCCAAAGAAAGAAGAGAGGAATTGCGGGCAGAGCGTTGCGCACCTTGCCCGCAATCCCTCAAAAAACAGGGGGGGGGCGGCGGGCCATTCGTCCACACATTGCCTTCGACAACAGAGTCTTGTAAGGGGAGGGGTTTCCGCCTTACACGTAGAAGTTTTTTCTCGCTTTTCCCTCTGTCGCCTGTGGCGACAGAGCACAAAATATGAGTCATCCCTCGTAACTACTCAGGTGCCCTCTGTTCGCCACCTGCGGCGGCGAACAGAAAAGGTGTATCGAGCAAAACGGGCTGAGTACCCCGCCCGTTTTGCTCGATACACCTTTTCCCCCGGCGAGTTGGGGCGGTTTCGGCAGAGCACCTGAGTAGTTACCATCCCTCAC
>DAOTTL010000211.1:0-7377 GCA_034438135.1 Ktedonobacteraceae bacterium
CGAAAATAATCCCATCATGCACAAGGTACTTTCCGGCAACGAGTACAACGTCTTCTTTTGAAATGGTAATACTTACTACCTTATCAGGAGCAACCCAAAAGCGTGCATCAATAGATTTCGTATTATAAGAAACTGGGAGATCTTGTCTATCGTACTCAATGCGTATTGTTGTATCTTCAGGAACATGAAATAAATGGATAAAAAAGTTACGAGGCATACGCTGATCTCGGTTATGAGTGAGCTTGAGTTCTATATTTTCTGATGGTTCCTGCTTCACGCTATGTATCCTTTCAAGGAGGTGACGAGAATATCAACATAATTTCCACGAATATTATCTCTGTCGCCGACTGACATCGATTGTCAAATTGGATGTGATGCTCGGACACCTCGCCGTATGATTCTTGAAAGGGGGCGCACTCAAATTGGGCAAAAAAGTTGGTGTCATCGCCGAGGTTGAGAGAGGGTCTCTTACCTTTTCTGGGAATGGGTGCTGACTGTAGGAAGAGCAGAGCAAGATCGGAGAAGTTTTTTTCGAAGGGAACGGGTAAGATTGGGAGAAGGAAACATCCACTTATACTCTGGAGGTGTTATGGGAAACGTTATTAGCGGAACGACAATGCCGCTGGACGGGTTTATGAATGACCGCGCGGATGTGCCGCGTGAAGAAAGGAAGTGATATGGCTAAGCTCGTGTTCGGAATGAACCAGTCTCTGGACGGCTACATCGACCATATGCCGTTTGGGCCAGGCCCCACGCTCTTCCGCCACTTCATCGAGGAGGCTCAGATGCAGGCGGGCAGTGTCTACGGTCGCCAAATGTATGAGGTTATGCGTTACTGGGATGACGATCATCCTGAATGGGATGCAGAGGAACACGCCTTCGCGGCGGCGTGGCGGAACCAGCCGAAATGGGTCGTCTCGCGCTCGTTGAAGTCGGTCGGCCCCAACGCCAGGCTTGTTGAGGGTGATCTTGAGCACGCGATCCGCGAGTTGAAGGCCGAGCGCGACGGGGAGATCGAAGTTGCTGGCCCGAACTTGGCGCACAGCCTCATCGAACTTGGCCTGATCGATGAGTATCGAATCTACCTGCACCCCGTCGTGCTTGGTCACGGCAAGCCATATTTCGCCGGACCCCGACCGCCGCTCCGTCTTATGACTCATGATCGGATTGGCGAGGATGTGATCAGGTTGACCTATGTCCCTGCTTCATCTCGCAACTCGCCGGATGGAAATCTCCGCTGAAGTCTGGTCTCGGGTTGAGCCCAAAGCGACGGAGACGGCTCGCTTTTCAATACGAGGTTTCATGGCAGTGGACAAGCATGCAACATTCGCGCTTTTCCTCTGACCACGAGTACCGCATTCCTGCAAAGAATATGTTGCATCAAGATATCTTTTCGGTCGGTCGGGCGTGCAAGCGGTCATTGCCAGGTGCTCACTTCCTTGAAAAGTGCAGAGGCAAGCAAAGCGCTGCGCCTGGCGATCTCTTTGGGGGTGTAGGGTCTTCCCTGTTCAAGCCACCAGGTGATGGTTTCCACAAACATCGCGGATACCAGATCTGGCACAAACGTATCAGAGAAGGTATGCACGGAAAGCTCGCTCATCTCTGGCCCGTGAGGAGGGCGTCCGCGTTCTTTGACCAGGTCGCTCAGCGCCGCACGCATCTTCATGACAAACCAGGGGCTTCCCTTTCTGCCAAGCAACGCGCGATAGAGCCGTTCGTACTGAGCAATATGCTCGAAAAACTGGACCCAGATCTCTGCTGGATGTGCTTGTCCCAACTCTCCGACCGCACGTAGCAGGGCATCCATGGCTTCCTCAAAGATTTGCTCCACCAGATCGTATTTATCCTGATACGTGCGATAGAACGCGGCCCGGCTCACCATCGCACGCTCCGTCAATTCGCCGATGGTGAGCGCCTCGAACCCCCGCTCCTCGACCAACGCGATGAGCGCTTCCCGCAGCAGGATCTTGGTGCGTCTCACACGGAGATTGCCTGTTGGTTGAGTCATTTTCCGCTCCTTGTCTCATCTGAGACACATCTTATTGATTGAACCTTGTTTCTTCCTGCCCATCCAGCTACACTCGTAACGAGATACAAGAATCCATCTGAGACAGTATGTCTCAAAGCAGTCACGCTGTCAACAGACAGGGAGACACACTCCATGAGACGTAACAAGAGGCGACAGGCGCTCTCGTGGCTTGTCCATCGCATAAACACACGTCATGACCCTCTCCTTTGACGGAAGAGGGGTGTTTTCTGAAAGGAGTACCATCGATGCATTCGTTCGCCCGTCATCTCCACAACCGATCGGGCCAGGCGTCAGAGACCGAGACCAGAGGACTGCTTCTCAAGGGGGGCTGGCGCTACGACCTGGGGACCTGGTTCATTGATACCTTTTCGTTCCGAGGACAGCTGCGCGAACTCAGGCAGAGGACTGCGACGCTGGCCCATGTGCAACCTGGAGAGCAGGTGCTCGATGTGGGCTGCGGCACAGGCACGCTCTTGCTAGAAGTGGCACGTGGCGTGGGCCGTGCGGGCACTGTTTGTGGCGTTGATCCGAGGACCGAACAGATCACTTGTGCCCGTGCGAAAGCGGCTCGGCGTGGTCTTTCCATCGATTTTCAGATCGGGGTGATCGAGCAACTCCCGTTCCCTGATCAGACATTCAATGTCGTACTCTCGACCTTGATGATGCACCATTTGCCTGTTCCTCTCAAGTGTCAGGGACTCGCGGAAATCGCTCGTGTGCTCAAACCAGGGGGGCGCCTGGTCATTGCCGATTTCACGCACAAGCGGGAACGAGCAGGCTCGGCTGTACGCTTTCACGCCGGGGGGAGCCGCAGAGACGATCTGGTGGCCCTGATCAAGGACGCAAGTTTTGAGCAGTTAGAAACGGAGGAGATGAGGCCCCGACCCTTCTCTGCTTTCCCAGGAGCATGTTTTGTCCACGCACACACAAGCGCAAATGAGCGTGCCCAGGCGTAGGGGTTACAACCCTGACTGGATGGAATGCAAAGAGATCAGCTCAGCGATCGTCTTTGGCAACAGTTCGGGAGCGCTTGTCGCGCTCAACGTTCTCATCCACAGTCCCGAATGGGTCCAAACCGTGGTTGCCCACGAGCCGCCAGCAGTGAATCTGCTGCCCGATGCGGCAACATGGCTGGCTTTTTTCAACGGGATCTATGACCTCTCTCGGAAGAAGGGGATTCCCGAAGCGATGCACCAGTTTGCGAGCGGGATTGTGGGAAGCGAAGACCGTCAGGTAATCGAACGTGCTCTGACAACGCATGCGAACGAGCACACCATGGCAAACGCTGCATACTGGCTGGAGCATGAGTTGCGCCAGTATCCACGAATTGAACTCGATCTCGACGCCCTCGCTGTACATGCCAGGCAACTCGTGCTCGTTTGCGGACGCGACTCCCAGAACCAGATGACATCCCAACCAAACAGGGTACTCGCGAGTAGGTTGGGACTCCCTCTCGTCGATTTGCCTGGCGGACACCCTGGCTTCCTGGCCTCCCCCACCGAGTTTGCCAGGGAACTCGTGAACGTACTCAGCGCAGATCCCGGAACGCTCTAAATTGGGGAATTCTATGGCTCATACACAATCTTGGTAACCAAGTAAAATGTGACAAAATAGACAGGATCGTTCTTTAAGCCTCTTACCTTCTCATGGAGTTTTTTGCGACCCAGATGCTAACCATTCCCTTTCTCGCCTTACCTGCTGGCTTTGAGAGCACGGCGTTTTCTCACCAGGAAGGAACCTTATGTGTGTCTCTGCTGTCTACTCAGCTTTCCTCTCGTTGTCCTTTATGTGGGTCTTCGTCAATCCGTATTCATAGCCGCTATCAACGTATCCTTGACGATCTCCCGAACACAGGACAACCCGTCCGTTTGGTATTGTCTGTACGCAAATTTTTCTGTGACGTGACGACCTGTGCCCGCAAGATCTTCGTCGAGCGTCTCACTCCTTTATTGAACCCTGGGCACGAGTAACCGCTCGCCTGTTCCAAATGGTTCAGGTCATCGGTTTTGCAACGAGTGGCATGTTAGGAGCGCGTCTAGCAGATCATTTGGGGATAATGAGGGCAAGATTGATCCTCTTTTGCCAGTTGTCATTGCGCTCTTGCAGGTCACACGTCCCAGGTTCTCATCATGTTTTTTACCTCATTCGATGGCGCACCCGCATCTGCGCGGTGCATCTGGATCGCTTTGAGCAGCCCCAGATGCGTCAAAACTTGAGCGAATGCAGCCACTTCTCCCAGCCAGGATGGGGTTGAAGGCCGAGATTCTGGGACAATTTGGATAGTTACCGATGATTGGGACATAGTGATGAGGTATCTTCCTTGTGAAAAACGACTGAAACCCCGCCAGGACTGGCGGGGTTTCAAACTACAGATGTTTCCTTCAGCACGCGGTGATCGAAGCCGACTCTACCCAGGAAGCCTGGCCCCAGGATATCAACCTTCTCCATGACCAGTGATCCTTCGACAAACCTGGCGTTCGCTTTCGACGTTTGAGCAAGGATTACGAAATGCTCACTGAAAACGGTGAAGGCATCGTCTATCTTGCCTCGATTCAACGCCTTCTCAAGCACCTTGTTCCTGACTACTTCATTTTCAAATGCGCTCCAGGGAAGAGGCAAATTTTATGATGCGCTACGTAGCGTACTGAGCCACTCTGTTGAGGATAGGACATCGGCGTGCCTTGGAAACACTTTCTCAGTTAGAATGCGGTGTACTTCTTCATCGCGATCTGCACACAGATCGGATAATACGGTCAGTCTATAGTCTTTATCGACTGCTTCACGGACTGTTGAAAGCACGACACCGCTCGTCGATATGCCAGTGAGAACAAGGTGGTCTCTCTTTTTTACTCGGAGTATTATTTCAAGATCGCTTCCGGTAAACGCGCTAACTCGACGCCTCGTTACCACTACATCCGTTTCTGTGAGTGTCAAAACAGGTATTGGGCTGACCAGGGCGTCGGCAGCCCTGGTATCACGCAGAGCACGGAGTCCTTTGCTGCGAGGATTGAATTCCGGCATGGTTGGTCGAAAACCTATGACGATGTAGATAACTGGGATATCGTTCACACGTGCAGCATCAATGGTTCGTTGTATTTTTTGTAAATACTCCTCTTTATTGGCTAGTCCGTCCACCATGGGAGCTTGTATATCCATGATAAGTAATGCGCTATTGTTTTCCATGTCTATCACCTCTTCTCATTATGTGCATTTGCACGAGATGTCTGAAACCCGCACGAACGTGAGCTGGTCTTTCTCGCAAGACCAGATCTCGCTCATTGGCAGGTGAAGCGACGGCACGGTCCTCGACGATCAGAGCCTCTTCCAGGCAGTCACGCGCATTGGGATTCTGCTCACAGGGAAGAGTATACCAGGGGAAATGCGTTGTACCAAGTGTAAAACTACACCTGGATTGGGAAGAGATCGTCCCGCCTATTCGAGGATCGGGTCTCTTCTCCCAGTTCCAACAGCAGGAGAGAGAGATGATGAACATCGAACCTGACACTTCTCACACACCAGATGTGCTGCGTGATATCCTTGGCGAGATTGAAACACTGCGGAACATCCGCCAGGAGGAGGCGAGGGATCGTCCCCATCCCTTCCTCAAACGGTTTACTCAGCAAGAGTTAACTGATGAAGCGTGTCCCACCTATAAAAATTTGATGATTGGGCGCTCGCAACGGATTCCCAGCCGCCAGACGTTGATGCAGATCGCTGATTATCTCGAATGTAGCATGGAAAGCCGCAATACCTTGCTCCTAGCTGCTCGTTATCTCCCTGAAAGCCTCGAATTGGCAGGAGACGCGCTCAGGCTCACATTAGAACAGGCCAGGCAGTTGATGGAAACACTCCCCTATCCAGCCATGCTGGTGACGCATACCCTGGCAATCGAAGCTCTCAACGAGCCTTTCCAGCGCTTCTTTGCGTTTCCTCCACTCATGACGCTTCCACGAACACAACGCTACGTCCTCCCCGTCTTTTTTCGAGAGGACTTGCCGATCCGAGAACGTTCGAGCTTCAATGACCAGGCAGTCAAAGCCTGGCAAGCTGGGGTATCTCGCGGCATTCAGCTCTTTAAGCAAAGCAATAGGCTCTCCCAATTTGAACCGTGGTATCAGGAATTGGTCACACAGTTTTGTGCCGTCGCCGATTTTCGTCAGTATTGGGAACAAACGCCTTCGATGCTCGATCAGCATGATACCCCATCAAAGTTGCTTCTGGGGAGAAATGCGACGACGGAAGAATGGGTGCCGATAGAGCTTCAGCATATTCGTATTTCGGTCTGCAGCCACATGTATCCTTGCATTATGGCGCTTCGCCCTTTGGATGCTGCTGCCCGTGCCGTCTTCGCATCCCTGAGCAGTGCTGAGGGGTCTCCTTTCCATGTGGTTAGGAGACGCTAATCCTGGAGAGGTGGGGGCCACGTTCTCCCTCTTCAACTTCGTTGCACATCCCGTGGGAGACTCCGATCATCTACATGATCGATTCTAAGCGTCAAACAACGCTAGAAATGCTGCCTGAAGAAGGTGGAACGCGTCTCACCTTGTATGGAACGTATCCATTGTGGACGCAGTTCCGGGAGGCATATGAGTGTTGGCTGGCGGCAAGTTGCCCGGCACGAGAAAGCTATCGCATATGTATGCAGGGAAAGAACATGCATGTGTCTGTCGTGTAATCTCTACCTCAAGTCTCCTGGTCATGCAGGATGCGTAAGAGGCGTTCCTGTTCGCGAAACAGATCTTCTTTTTGTGCTTTGCGCTCACGAGCTGCGCCAAGAGCCTGATTGCGCTTGAGCGAGGGTCCTTCTTGCTGGATCAGGGTACCGCGATAGAGCACACAATACTGTGACAGCCGTTGTGCCTGGGTGAAATTGAGGGGCATTGTGAGAGCGTCGATGTCATGCGTTCATCCTCCTTCGTTTCAGTGCAAAGCGTGCGGCGACGGTGTGGACCAACGATTGCCAGTCCATCCAGGTCTTGATGGGCTGCTTCGTACGCCTCTTCGATTGAGCGGAGTAATCGGGCAACTTCGCTCTGGTTATTGAATGTATTTGTATGCAAGCCTATGGTCTCTTTCGTTATTTGTGCTGCTATTCGTGGTTTATCAGTGGTTCTTGTTTTTGCTTGTTTGTCCGATGGCGATCACGTTCTCTTGAAGAGTAATGGAATACATCATAAAATGGTGATGCTAGATGCTAAGTTCAGGCGTAGCAGTCTGCTACATTTTATTGAGAGGGTGGAGAAAGTATGTATGAAGGCAATGAGTTTGGAGAATTGATAAAAGCGTATAGGAAACAGCGAGAATGGACTCAGGAGGAACTGGCAGACCGTTGGGGACGCTCAAGAGTC
>DAOTTL010000212.1:0-2510 GCA_034438135.1 Ktedonobacteraceae bacterium
GATCGCTTCCAGAAGGGAAAACGTTTTTTCCCAAGAGGCAACAGGACAAGTGGCAAGACAAGCAAGGCCAGACCATCTACATTTAAGAGAGTAGGCAACGTATTTGATGGGGCCAGAGAGGATGAACCAGATTGATGGACATTGGCATAAATAGTCGAGACGTTGTGCAGGAAGCCATCATTATCCTGTCCCAGCGGCCAGTAGACAAAAGCTGCGCGGCCAATAATATTCACTTGCGGGACAAAGCCCCAGTCACGTGAATCGGAACTGACAGCTCTATTATCTCCGAGCACAAAGTAGTCGCCTGGGGGCACTTTTAGATTAGTAATATTCTTATATGCAAAAAGATTTCCCTGATTTTGTGGCGCAACATATGTTTCATTGAGCGTCACCCCATCCACAATCACAGTCGTATAGCGAATAGTCACAACGTCTCCTGGCACACCTATGACACGCTTTACATAGTCCATATCGGGATGAGGTGGTGCGACAAAGACGATCACGTCCCCACGGGCAGGCTGATGAAAGAGGTAGGTCCAGCGATCGACGAGAATGAGTTCCGTATTGTGCAAATTTGGTTCCATACTTGTGCCATCGACATTAAAATTCTGAATGGCAAAACGGATCACAAGGAACATTAACAGCGTCAATACCGCTGTCTCTATAATCTCACGTACCAGACGGTAACGTTTCTCGAAATTAAGTTCAGGATTCATCTACCCTTCCTCTGAGAGGTCTGTTGACGCTACGCACAAATACGTAGTGTATGTGATACTACACACTTTACCAGAAAGTGACCTTCTTTCACAAGTTTTCTTCCATCTATCCTGGAGCTTTACAAAAGTCGCCTCGCCGCTCACCCCTATCGCGCTGTCAAACTTCGTTTGACGCACCCCCTCCCCGCCCGCTTACAAGGAGAGGTTTCTTCTCGCTTTTCCCTCTGTCGCCTCTGGCGACAGAGGACAACAAGAGCAACTGGTGTGGAGTGTGGCGCGAATGCGCCACACTCCACACCAGTTGCTCTTGTTCACATGGGGTGGGGTGGCCTGCCAGGCCGACGCAGCAGATCGGCAAGAAACCTCTACGTGTAAGCTCCCCACCCGAGGAGAGAACCAGGGCACAGCCCTGGAGTCCAGGCAAAGGGCTGCCAGCCCTCCGCACTCCTGCTTTCGCCCCCGTTAAATGACGTGTGCCAGACCACGATGAGTCATCTCTAGTAACTACTCAGGTGCCCTGCTGAAACCGCCCCACCCTACCGAGGAAAAAGGGATGTCGAGCAAAACGGGCGGGATACCCCGCCCGTTTTGCTCGACATCCCTTTTTTTATTCGCCGCCGCAGGCGGCAAGCAGAGGGCACCTGAGTAGTTACCAGGGATGACTCATAGCTCTCTTAAAGCTTCAGAGAGGCTTATAGCCCCAAACCATTTGAAAGAGTGCGATGCCGCAAAAGTCATCGACATGCATCTCTGCCAGTGCTCGCGTATAGAGGCGAGTAAGCTCCTCCTGAGGAGCTATCTTCTCTCTCAGGAGTGCAGGTATAAGGAGCTTCATCATCGCAGCATAGTTATCTACGGCTGCGGGATGGGCCAGGGTCCCAATTGAGTAGTTGAGTTCATGCACGCGTTGCGAAATACGATCGAAGCCACTTTTAGAGAGCAGATGGGCTTGAACGGCGGTGATGCCAAAATTTGGTCCCTCCTCCGTAAAACACCGTTTCCCTCGACGCAGATAGTCAACGATCAAAGTATTATAACGGGTCAAGGCCGGACTCGTCACGATGCCCAGGTTCTCGCTTTCTGTACTGCATATCACTCCGCCAGGGCGCAAAAGACGCCTGCATTCGGCCAGCAAGATCGGCCAATAATTGCTCAAGATGAAGCTGGGGAGAAAGCGACCGTGTATCACATCAAACGAGGCTTCTGTAAACGGCAAGCTCTGGCAGGCATCCGCGGCTATAAACTGCACGTTGGTTAGTCGTTGGATACGCGCTGCAAGTGTTGCATACGTAATGATATGTGGACTAACATCAATACCCACAATCTGACAATCAGGGTGAGCACGCCCCATATCCAGTACCCAACCACCGGCTCCGCAGCCAAGATCAAGAATGACCTGCCCTTCTGTCAAGGAAAGCTGCGGGGGGAGCAAATCTATATGCCTGGCTATTAACTGACCCAGGCGCACTTGCCGATCAACCTCTTCTGCTTGTTCAACATCGATGGGGTAGTAAGCCATATTGTCATCTATCAAGGGCATCTTTTATTCCTTACGTTACGTAACTATTTTAGCAATAGGGTCAATCCCAGTAAGGGATTTTTCATACCCATTGTACTAAAACCTTTGGGAAGATGCAAAGAAGCTGTAAAGAAGAAAAAAGAGTAGTGGGTACAGAATGGTTAATGGATGGTTGAAGTTTGGGATATCTCAGCAAAATAGCTTTTCTCTTCTTGCAAGAAACGGGGAGGTTTTGGAAACAAATGGGCACGCGCAATTGTTTTCTTTAATGAACG
>DAOTTL010000213.1:0-5160 GCA_034438135.1 Ktedonobacteraceae bacterium
GAGAAGACGCGCCTGCTTTCGTTACAATTTACTGAGAACGCAAAGAGGGATTCCTCGAACCGTGAATTTGACTTGAATCAGGCTCGTATGCTGGATTATCAACATACCATCTGGCATGAGATTGGGAACCTGGTTGAAAAGCTTCTGAAACAGTACGAATAAGGGTCAAGAGAGAGAGCTTCGAGCGAAAAAATGAAGGCGTAGTATTTTATCCGTCCGAAGCTCTCTTTACCCTCTATTATTAGAGATCGCCACTTTTGGCGCGGGAATACACAGTGCCGAGATCGCCTTTTGTGCGCTGATAGATCTCGCGTCCCTGTGAAAGAGCCTCGTTGGCGCGGGTACGCAGATCACTGCTCATATCCATAGAGCGATCTCGCAGCATAATACCCTGTTCGCCGATCTGTGTACGGGTTTCCTCGCCCGATTGGGGAGCTAATAGCAGGCCAACGGCCACTCCCAGACCTAAACCCACCAGAAGACCAGTGATAAATTTCATGGCTGATATGATCCTTTCGTTCTAAAGCTAGAGAACAGCCAGCAGCCGCTCCCACATAATTGGAGCCAATAGCACCAATAGAAGAGAATATCCAGGGAGAACATTCACCTGAATAGTTTTTTTGATCGGGATCGGGGTGCATTGTGTGACTGAGATCATTTCCACTATGAGTTTGCGTTAGGACTACTCGACCATCAATCAATTCATGGGTTTACTGAGAAACTGATTAACCAGGGTTAGAAGGTCTTCCAACTCAAATGGTTTTTGAACTACCTGAACATTATGATAATGCACCGGATCGCTATCGATCAATCGGCAAACCTCTTCGGCTTCAAGCACTGCCGCTGTATAGACAATCACAGGAATTTCAATTGTCACCGGGTCGTGCTTCAGCTGTTTTAACACATCCTGACCAGAAATATCCCCTAATTTGAGATCGAGAATAAGTAAATCTGGTAGCTGTGATTTAACCTGCGTGAATGCATTGCGTCCATCCTGGAGGATCGAGACTTGATATTCTTCGTCTTCCAGCACTCGCCGCATTAGATGAAGCAACTCACTCTTGTCGTCAATAACAAGTATTTGCTTTCCCACGAACAATCGGTGCCTTGTTCTCTACCTCTCACGGCAGACCGGCACCCCCTCCTGTCATTCAAATCTTAACTACCCTAATTAGCATACGCCTGTTGCCAATAAACAGACAGTAGCTTGAACCTGGGGTAATGCTTTCCTATGTAGTAGTGTAACATGACGCATTTTAACAGGCAAGACAATCCTGGACTAATCGGCGTTTCTCCAGACTCTCCTAAAGAAAATCTAATCTAATCTCTCCCATTTTAAGCGTTTTATTAACTAACCCTTTTGTGAGAAAATCTCATTTATAACAGAGTACTACCATCCCCCAAACCTTTGAGAAAATCTCGCTCCACCTTTAACAACCCCAGAAAAAAAGCCTTGCGGTCAGAGGAAGAGTAGCTAGTACTCCCCATTATCCACAAAGCTCTTTTTGTTTGGCAATGACCGCGGTGGGACTTGAACCCACGACCAATCGATTAAAAGTCGATTGCTCTACCACTGAGCTACGCGGTCTCTATATGCTATAAGCTCGCACCAGAACTGGCTCGCTTACCACTATCCAAGTAAAGTATAGCAGTGCTGTCAAGTACACCTTCTCCTCTCCTCTGCCGCCAAAGACGGCAGAGGAGAGGAGAAGGTGTATGATTTATCTCTAACTTTTCAAAAGGAAGGAATGTTGAGCTTTTGTGGGGCATTGCCCCACAAAAGCTCAACATTCCTTCCTTTCTTCTCAGGGGAGGAGCAGCCTGGCAAGGAGGCTAAAAGCCCTTTTTCCTGCTTTTGCAAAAGCAGGAAAGACTCATATGCTTCTTCCTCTGAGAGAAGAAACAAGCAGCGAGAATGGGAAAGCACGCCAAAAAATCCCTATTAGCCTATTGCGTCTGTTTGAATTTGCTGGTATAATCACGAAAGTTACAGTAAAAAAAGAGCGCACACCCTCACCTATTATGGTCTTTGCCATTGTCAATGTGTAAGTTCGGCATTGGACTTTGTTCGACACGAAGAGGTTTCTTATGGCGACGAATTATGACTTTAGCCGTTCCTCCCTGCTTATTGAGCAGTACCAACGCGAAATGGACGTTATAGCGGCTGCCCTACAGGAAGAAAGTCAGGACGAGTTTGAAGAACGGCTAAGCCTCGTTGAGAATGCCTGGTCGCTGACATGCGCCTGCTTCCATGGACAACGCGAGTCCAGTGATACTCTGGTGTACACTTCGGTGGTGGTTGTTCGTCCATAATCAGAGAGAAGATTGTAGACAGCAATGCCTCATCCACCTGACCTTTCACTGGAGGCACTCACCTACCAGACACCCGTACAGTTCGGTATGTTGTACTGGGTTAATTTCGGCTATCACTCGCTCCCGCCGGGCATCGAGGAGAAACGCATTCTGGATTGGCATCCCGCACTCGTCGTTTCTTCTGACCCCTTTTGCCGTCATGCCGGAGCCGTCAATGTGGTAGCCTTAACATCGTATCGTGGGAAACTTCGCCCTTACCATCACCTGTTGCTTAAGCGCGATTATCCCCTATTGGATACCGACAGCCTGGTAAAAACAGAACTGACTTACGCAGTTTTGCGTAGTCTGCTGGCCGATCAGTATGCGATCTGCAAACTGGGCGAGCCAGATCTTCGTGCAATTATGGGGAAAATTGCGAATAGCCTGGCAATTACGATGTTCTATGCCCTCCATTGAAAATAGAGAAGGATAGTTTTGGCGATCTTTTCGGTGTGCCCTCTTTTGAAGAACAGATATTTCCACACGAAAAAGAAAAGGGTGCTCATCCACCTCCCTGTTATCTTGTTCTCTCTCTCTAAAGAAATAGAAGGATGGAACCTATGCATATTGACCAATCACAGTTTCGTCTTCTTCCCTCTGTTGATGAGCTACTCAATTCGCCGAGAGGTCAGCAAATCTGTCGCACCTATCCCCGTATACGCGTTGTGCACGCTTTACGCACAACTTTAAACGAAGCTCGTGTCTCAATACATGATGGAACTTCCTGTCCATCTCATGAGGCGCTCCTCCTGGAAACAACTCGCTTACTGGAAAAGGAGCTGCGCCCCAATTTGCAAGCAGTGATTAATGCAACAGGTGTGATCATTAATACAAATTTGGGACGCGCTCCGCTGAGTGCGGAGGCGCTGGCGGCAACCAGTCAGGTTGCCGAAGGTTATGCGAATCTGGAATATGAACTGGAGGCGGGTACACGCGGTTCGCGTCATACCCATATTGTGGCCCTGTTGCGCGAGTTAACCGGTGCGGAAGCTGCCCTGGTGACAAATAACAATGCAGCCGCTGTTCTGCTGGCCCTAACGACGCTGGCCCAGGGACGAGAGGTAATTATTTCGCGCGGTCAACTGGTGGAGATTGGAGGTGGCTTTCGGATACCCGATGTTTTGCGCCAGAGCGGGTGCAAACTCCTAGAGGTAGGTACAACGAACCGCACCCGTCTGAGCGATTACGCAACTGCGCTTACAGAACAAACCGCGCTCCTCCTGGCGGTCCATCCAAGCAACTTTCAGATTACAGGCTTTACGGAGTCTACTTCACTCAGCGATCTGGCTACACTTGCTCACCGACATAATCTACTGGTCATGGATGATCTGGGTAGTGGTTGTCTGCTCGCCAGCGAAAAGTATGGTCTGGCCCATGAACCCACGCCCATGGAGAGTCTGGAGGCGGGCGCAGATCTAGTTTGTTTTTCAGGAGATAAACTCCTTGGGGGTCCCCAGTCTGGCATTCTCGTAGGGAAAGCGGAGATTATTCAGAACATCGCCAGACATCCGCTAATGCGTGCCCTACGCATTGACAAAATGACACTTGCGGCCCTTGAGACAACGTTGAGGCATTATCAGCAAGGTGAGGCAACAACGCATATACCAGTCTGGCGTATGATTGCCCTCTCTGAGCGCAATCTGGCACAGCGGGCGGGTACATGGGCTGCTCGTCTGCGAGATCGAGGTTTACCTGCACACACCAGGCGAGGTCTTTCAACAATCGGTGGTGGTTCCCTTCCCGGCGAAACCCTGCCGACGACTCTGCTAACTCTGGAAGCTGCTTCTCTGACGATCTCACTTGAAGAACTGGCACAACGCTTACGTCTGCGCCTCTATCCAGTGGTAACGCGTATCCAGCACGACGCCCTGGTACTCGATCCGCGCACAGTACTGGAAGAGCAAGACGAAGAGGTAATTCGGGCGATACTCGAAACATGTCCTGGAGAACAGGTAACTCATGGCTGATTTTGCTGACCGTTTAACCAGCTTTTCGCAGCTTTGACTTCTTCAGATGTTATAGTATGACCACCATTTTGCCAGAATAAATGCACATGCGCTCCCGCGTCTGTGAGGAGTTTCGCTAACTGTTCTGTTTGTTCGGATGATACAAGCGGATCAGCTCGACCACCTCCGATGAAGACCGGCTTGCCACCAAGATCAGGCAGAGACTCGGGAACAAATGGAACCATTGGGTGAAACAAAAGCGCCGACCGAAAGAGATCTGGCCGGAGAAGGAGAAGTCCCGCGATCATATTTGCACCGTTTGAGAAACCACCTGCAATCACCCGACGCTCATCAAAGCCATAGCGCTCACTGGCCTCATGAAGAAATTCGGTCAGCTCACCAGCTCGTTTTTTCAGATCATCCACATCCAGAACCCCTTCATCGAAGCGACGAAAGAAACGCGACAGGCCATTCTCCCAAACATTGCCACGTGGACGCAGCTGTCCCGCACCGGGCATAAGCATTCGTCCAAGACCACGTAAATTCTCTTCGTTCCCTCCAGTTCCATGGAGCAACAACAACGTAACGTTTTGTTGACCGTTACTACCAGGTTCGTACTGATGAATATATTTAAGATCTTCTCTCACTCGTTTCTCCCTTTCTACCAGGAAAAGCAGGATTTTTCAGTTTGCTTTTGCTACTTTCCAGTTTACTACAGAAGAAACTCTTTTCCGGCGGCGCAGCCGCCACATTTTTATGAGTCATCCCGAGTAACTACTCAGGTGCCCTCTGCTTGCCGCCTGCGGCGGCGAATAAAAAAAAGGGATGTCGAGCAAAACGGGCGGGGTACTCCGCCCGTTTT
>DAOTTL010000214.1:0-22117 GCA_034438135.1 Ktedonobacteraceae bacterium
TGCTTTCAGATAATCAGCCTGAGCAGATGCGCCTGACCGGTGCGGGAGCACCTGTTGGGACGCCCGATTATATGTCGCCCGAACAGGTGATTGGCGGTGATGTGGATGGACGAGCTGATCAGTATTCGCTAGGTGTAGTGCTTTTCCAGATGATAACTGGCACGACACCTTTTCAGGGCGAAACACCGATGCAGATTGCATCTCAGCAGTTACATATGCAGCCACCTGATCCGCGTCTGTTGCGGTCAGATCTGCCGGTTGCCGCTGAGCAGGTGCTTCTGCGTGCTATGTCTAAACGGACCGATCTACGGTTTACTTCAGCGCTGGAATTCACTCAGGCTTTCCGCGCGTCGGTTTCCCTGGATGCCCCTTTGGGTGGTCCGGGAACTACCTCTCATCGCCTTGGTTTACTTACAGGCGCGGGTCTCTACAGATCCGGCTCCGTTGAGCCAGACTGGCGGGGAACGGGTGCCGTACCTGCCTTTGGTGTAGCCAATCCAAATATATCAACCTCGTCTATGGCAGCCGCACCAACAGGGTTCATGGCGAATTCAGACACAAATGCTTCCCTTCCTCGTCCTGCTGGCACCGGCTTGCTTTCAAAAACCGGCCTCTTTCCCAAGATCGGTGTCACCGGTTCAATGCCTGCGGCTTCAGCGACGGCAACCGGTCCGCAGGACTTTTTCTCTACAGGTCACGTGCCTGCCACTACAGGCAAACAGCGAATTGTCCCTGACCAGATGGGCGTGCAGGCGTTCCAGCCAGAGACTCTGGAAGATCCGAGCTTTCAACAGCCGTTCTACTCAGCCTCTCCTACAGAAACATTACAGCAATTTTCACCTACTCTACAATCAACCACAAACTCATTAAATCTGACTCGCGAAAGACCTGGCGGCGGCAATACAATCAAATTGACTGGTCCGGTGAAAATTGTGCAGGTGCCCGTCGCTCCTGGTCAGTATGTGACTGGTCTTTTGCCCATGCAACGAGGAGGGTCTGAACCAAACTCTGATGCATTGGCAAAGCAGAAGCCACCACGTAGTAATGCCCAGAAAATTGCGCTGATAGCGATCCTGTTTGTGCTAGTCGTGGGTGCGATAGGGAGCGGCGTCCTCTTTACGCGCTCACATAGCTCCCCTTCCAATTCTCATACTGGTGGAAGTACATATAGTGGAGGTGCATCTGATCCTGCGGCGACTTACCAGGCTAACGCTACAGCTACTGCAGCCGCGAACACTATCTTCTCCGACCCACTTAGCCAGAACATCCATAACCTGCCTACAGGCTCTGAGAATGGCAATAACTATGCCTTCGTGAACAATGCGTATCATATTACAAACCAGAGTTCCGGTGGAGCTGCCGTGGTTGTGCCAGAGCCTTTCTCTCAGACAACTCTGGCCTATCAGATTACCATGGAAGAGATCAATGGGGATGATACTTCCGCCAATAATACGTTTGGAGTTATCTTACGTTACAACACCCAGACCAGTGGGAAAACAACGATTGAGACATTCTATACGTTTGAAGTGTTGAACCAGAATGGGGCCAGTCTATACAGCTTTTACAAGTACGATGGTAGTAATTCCAAAACTCCATGGCATGCCATTGTCTCCTCAATTAAAGCTGGCAAAGAATTTCACGAGGGCCATGGCTCTGGGGCGGTCAATACTTTCAGAGTGCTTGCTGACGGAAGCTCATTTACGCTCTATGTGAATGGTCAGAAGGTAGGCACGGCCAAAGACAGTTCGTTCAAAACAGGTTCGATTGGGATGTTGGTGAACTGGAAGGGAACAGAGGTGGCTTTCTCGAATATGTTGGTCACTCAGCATTAGGTAGGAGAGTCGCAAGGTTTTCTAGCGATCCGGCTGTATAGAAGAGAAGGGCGAGAGAGCTGCGCTTTCAGCTGGCTAAAGGCAGATAAATCAGCGTTGCTGCTGTTTTACAAACGGGTATCTGCAAACCACAGGAAGAGAGAAAAGATTTCATGAGTCCTGAAACATTGATTGGGACAAAGTTGGGAAAGTGCGTTCTGGAACAAATGATTGGTGAAGGAACGATGGGCACTGTGTACCTGGCTCGCCAGGAGCAACTTCAACGCCGCGTGGCTGTGAAGGTTTTTTCCCCTGTTCCTTCAGTGGAGAAAGATATACAGGAGACTTTTCAGAAGCATCTAGCGCAAGCTTTGACGGTGAATGCTTCGCTCAATCATACAAATATCCTCAGTATCCTCGATCTTGGTAAGCAGGGAGAGCATATTTACGTAGCAATGCCCCATATGGCTGGCGAAAATCTTCAGTCTCTTCTCAACCGTCCCGGTCCACTCCCTCTTGGGTTGATTCAAAAGTACCTGCAACAGCTAGCCTCCGCTCTGGATTATGCCCATGCTCGTGGTGTGTTGCACCGAGATATAAAACCAGAGAATGTTTTGAGCATCTCAGATGATGAGGTTTTGCTTAGTGATTTTACGCTGGCCAGCCTGACCACTGAAAAAAAGTTTGTGCATTTGCGCCGTGCGGCACCGGGCATGCTGAATTATATTGCCCCCGAATATGTTCTGGGTCGAAAGCTTGATCAGCAAGCTGATGTGTACTCACTGGGGGCTTTGCTCTTTCATATGGTAACGGGCAATCCTCCTTTTCAGGGAACGACTCTGGGCGAGGTGGCGAAAAAGCATGTCAAAACTCCTCCTCCTTCTCCTCGCGCTCTGCGAGCGACTCTGAATGGTTCGACTGAGGAGGTGATGTTACGTGCACTGGCGAAGCGTCCTGACGAACGTTATGCCTCCGCTGGTGATCTGGCATCCGCTTTCCTTGCGAGTCTTGACTCAGAACACTCTTCGCCGACCGGGAAGTTTTTAGATGGAGAGATTGCCTCGCCTCTACAGGCTGAGAAGCAATCTACAAATGCTCTTGTTCTGTTGATGGATCTGGCGACCGGCGAAACGTCGAAGATGGCACGCGTTGCTTCGGTCAATGGAAGCACAGTGCATACTCCTGAGCCACAAACGTTTGCCTCCCCTGTTGTGCTCGATGAGCCTCAGGAGACTATTCCAGTTCCTCTCGCGCCCATTGTTTCGCAGATACCCTTCTCTGCGTCCGCAGAACAGCAACTAGATTTTCCTACATCCTCCTTTGATCATGGGATAGCACCTATGATAGGAGACGAGACCCCGGACGCGGGAAGTAGTTCACAGCAGATCAGAAACAACCCGAGAGAAGTTCCTCCGGCTTCAGATTTTCCTGGCAGAGGACTGAGAAAAACTGGCCTGCTGGGTTCAACCCTTTACCAGACTGGCATGACTGGTCAATTGTTTGATAGGGAAAAGAATCATTTAGAGTCTGGTAGTACCTTGACGCAGGAAACGCCTCAGAGCGTGCAAGAGCAGTCCTCTCAGGTGGGTCGTTCATTTCATCCCGTGCCTCAGCACACAGGTCTGACTGATGAGCTACGCTTCTCTGGCTCGACTCAGCAGCCAGAGCGAAATAACACTACGGGTTTGTTTCCTGCGTTTTCTCCAACTGACGCTGGCGAAAACCCTACTGGCACAATGAGGCTCACCGAGTCTGTCAAAATAGTGCAAGTACCTATTGTTGGTCAGCCTGGCCGTTTTGTGACAGGTTTTCTGCCGGTGGTTCCAACTGATCCCTCTCCGACCACAACAGTACCCAAACATACGAAACGGCGCATCTTTGTGGCCAGCCTGCTGCTGGTTATGCTGGTAATAGTTGCTGGCTCAGGTATTCTGTTCTGGACCTCTCACAAGCCTGTCAGTTCTCCCAGCAAGGCCCGGATACCTACCTCCACCGGGTCAAATCCTGGGACCAGTGCGACCGCTCAAGCTACTGCTACACTGGGTGCGAACATTATCCTTTCGGACGATCTGAGCCAGAATATTCATAATTGGCCGGTGAATAAGCAGGGGGCTTTCTCGTATGCATTTGAAGATGGTGCCTACCATATAACCAATGGCGATGCAAAACAGAGTGCACCGGCTTTGCTTCCCAATGAAGTGCTCAAAGAACCATTTACCTATAGTTTGATGATGGAGCAGATCAAAGGGGATATGTCTTCTCCAAATAACTTATTTGGAATGATTCTCTGCGCAACAACTCAGAACAAGGTTACCAAATTCTATACATTTGAGGTTTTGAACCGAGCAAAGGGGCAGTACCAATTCAATCAATATGACGATAGCCATGCGAGCAAGCGTCCCTGGACCACTCTCTGGTCGAAGGATATGGGGAAAGAATTTCACCAGGGGAGTGGTTCTACGCATAAAAACACAGTCAAAGTGGTTGCTGCTGGCAAAAACTTTATGTTTCTTATCAATGGAAAACAGGTTGGTACATGGAAGGGCGGTTCTCTTTCTAGTGGAAGTGTCGGCATGCTGGTCAATTTGAACGGCTCTGAGGTCGCCTTCTCCAATCTCCTTCTTTCGTATACCTGAAATTTTTGTTATCTCGCCCATTATGGGCCTACTGGTGGAGGCATTGTTGACAACCTTTTTGCACCTCTCTGTTGGCACAACTCACTTTTTCGCGAGTCAGCCTGTGCTAAATGATCCGTTAACTGGTACGTTAGTGACTGTGGCAGTGTTCGTTACAGCATTTCTCTTTCTCCTGAACGTAGTTCTTGTTATTACGTTTCGTCAGAAACACGTCTTAGAGGTTCTCTCGTATGCCCTTGCTGGACTGCTTGAGTTGGGTATCTTCGTTTTTGTAGTGATGCTACAGTTTGGTATTCTTACACGTGTACCACTCCATCTGCCTCCTGGCCTGCCAATCAATCGGGCTGAGATAGGTGGTGCGCTCGCTCTGGCTATTGGTCTGTTCCCGGCAGCTTACTGGCATCGTACGTCTATGCCGCAACTACGCCAGCGCATGGCTGATGATGCTAAAGTAATTAAGAACCGCGATGGTGTACGTATCCGTGGCAATGCTCCTGGTGAGTGGCTTAACTAATCAGAGATGACTCATAGATGCGTTTGCAAGCAGCAAAGCTGCTTGCAAACGCATCTATGAGTCATCTCTCACTTTTCTGCGGCTTGTAAAGCCGCCCCACCCCCCGAGAAAAGGAGAAATGGCTGAGTTTGGCAGCAGCGAAGCTGCTGCCAAACTCAGCCATTTCTCCTTGAAAAGCTGGCGGCTCAGCCGCCAGCAAGAGCGTTCGCTCATTTTACAAAAATGAGGGATGACTCATAATTTCTTCCAAAAAGTGGGGAGGAGTGGCTTTGCAAGCCACTGGAAAAGGACTAACTATAAAGCGTGGCCAGTTGTGTCATCTGTATTCCAGGATTGGGATTGGAACTTTAAGAGCATAGCCATCCAATGGTTCTGCGATGGGAGATAGATCATCAGTGCTCCGTCCTGCCAGACGCCATCTTCGTCCTGATGAGATGGATCATTTCCCTGATTCATATGGATATTGTGAATTCCATTTCCAGGCGTGAAATGGAAATACTGGTCGGGCAAGTTCTCTTCTGGTCCCCAACGATCGCCGAATGCAAAGATGAATGCATCTGGATCTGCGATCGCCTCCTGGACGCGTATATCTAAGAGGTTATTGAGGACTCCTTCTGTCCCGATATCCGTAAATTGGACCGGTTTCATCTCTTCAGGATCGACGATCTCGCTCCGTGTAAAATCGATTGCCAGTCCGTTGGGTTCGCTGACAATCGGAGTAAATCCCTGTGGGAGCTGGAGCAAGGCAGGAGTTGTGGGATAGATGAAGTTGTCCTCCACATGATAGAGCAAGTTGTAGGGTTTTACACTTGAAAGAACGTTGACTGCTATGCGGTAATCGGTCTGTGTGTCCTCGTCAATCAGGTGGATCTGGAAATGGGGTGAATGCGTTGTTCCAGTTTGACCCTCTACCGGACGACCCTTTAGCACACCATAATGTTGTAAGGGCATATTACTTCTCCTTATGACACTTTTTTTATAAAATGTTTTTGACATGGCAAAGAAATGGATCCTTCATCTATTATAGCGTTTCTTCATAGTATTTTCTATTCATCCATTTCTCTTCTCTTTTTCTGAGGCTTGCAAAAGCAGAGATGACTCATAAGCTCCACTTTTTTATGAGCGCTGTGAAATAAATAGGGCCTGGGCGGAACGCCCAACAAATCCTTGTAGATCGTAAAGATTGGAGGTTGCCAGACCTGTACCTTCCGATTGAAGTTGGGTGCGAGCATCCAGACATATCCATTCTCCAACTGGAGGACGCATTGCGTGTATCGTGAGTTCAGGAGGGATAAACTGCCATGAGCGAATGTCGAGTGGACTGCTGATACCGTTAGCTGAGTCTGCTGCTGCGATCAGTCGTTGCATCGGCGAGGGAGTTTCTCCGTCGATCAGGGGATAGCGGAGCCGAGTCCAGGCGATTGCATCGCCTGGTTTCGTGTAGCCTCCATGGATAAAGCGCCATTCGGTGGCATTGAGAAAGCCGCATTGCCACTCTGTTTCAAGTTGCTGAGCAGCACCTTCTGAAGGTAGCGCAGGAGCCGCTTCGATCTCTGCAATAGGAGGATACTCTTTAGGGAGACGAACGCGCCAGCCAGAGGCACGCATAACAGTACGACCCTCGTATTCAAGCGTAGCTTCAAGGAGTTCGACGCTTTTTCCAGGTCGCACGAGCCGGGCCTGGGCCAAGAGGGTAGCTATTGGCAATGGACCAAGAATATCTATTGATATGCGTGCAAGCATCATCTCGCTGCGAGGTGCGCACTGTTCTATCTGGCGTACAAGAAGGGCTCCAGGAGGACCACCATGTTGAAATTGCGGGTTCCAGGGTCCTTGTGTACATATAGTTGCACGAAATGTATCATTTCCTTCCGGTATCCAGAACGCTCGCACTGTCATAGGAGGGTCTCCTTTGTCATCTTCCATTAGATGTGGGATGAATACACTTCTACAGGGGGAGTTATCCCTCCTGATTGAGGCCGTAGTATCTCTCAGAGATTGTATGATAAATACTCCTCTCGTTCAAATCCTACGCTCTTATGAGTCATCCTTCATCCTTCATCCCCGACTTTCCTGCGGCTCTCAAAGCCGCCCCGCCCCACCTCCTCGAAAATATGAGTCATCCCTCATTTTGATCCCGTTAGCGAACCCTTCTGCCGAGCAGAGAGCGAGCACGCTCCTTCCTTCAAAGCGAGCTGGAAAAAGGAGTTCGCCAACGCTATCTCATTTTGGCAGAATGAGCAAACGCTCTTGCTGGCGGCTGCGCCGCCAGCTTTTCAGGGAGAAAGGGCTGAGTGTGGCAGCAGCAAAGCTGCTCCAAACTCAGCCCTTTCTCCCTTTTCTTGGGGGAGGGGTGGCTTTGCAAGCCGCAGAAAAGTTCGGGATAACTCATAGAAGATGCGGCGGCGCAGCCGCCAGAAAAAGGCATTTGCCTTTGAGGAAAATGAGGGATGATTCATAACCCGAAACGGGGCGAATTGTATCTGGAGAAGAGTTTTTCCCTCCTCAAAAAAGCCCATCTACATATATTTAGAGTATACTTAGAATAGAAAGATATAATTTGATATGCCTGATAACTAATGATGAGTAAAAGGACTATGCATAATGAACAGACAAATTATGGGACAGAGGCGGGCCTCATCTCGTGGTCGGACCGAGATGCATAAGAAGCGTATCCAGGCGAGGCGCAAGAGGCGAGCACTTATTGGAATATTCGTTTGTCTATTATTAGCTACAGGCCTCTGGGAACTGGCAAAAATTCCCCGCGAAACGTTTTTCCTTTTAGGAAGTGCCATCATTTTCCTTCTCTCTGGCTTTTTCGGCCTCTGGTGGCTGCTACAGGGTCGTTCATTTGGAATAGTAGTGATACCTATGCTGCGATCTACAGGACCTCGCACGAGGCCTTTTAGCGTCCTTCGTATGCGGTCAATTCGGCGCGAGGATCTCTTACATTTGACTCATCAGGAATTTGAGGAGTTTGTCAGGATCTTGTTAGAGGTAAGCAATTATTATACAGCGGTCAAACGTATTGGAGGCGCTGGAGATCGTGGAGCAGATCTGCTGGCTAAAAATCAAACTGGTGCACAGGTAATCGTGCAGTGTAAACACTATCAGCCAGAGCATAAAGTGGTGCCGAAAGAGATTCGCGAATTCCTGGGTGCGAAACAGGACTACCAGGCTGAGGAGGGCCTCTTTGTGACCACTTCGTCGTTTACTGCTCAGGCTCGTTCTTATGCTATCCGCTTCCATAAGAGTGTTTTTCTCCTGGAGGGCGAGGAACTGACTCGTTTAGCCTGCCAGTTCCAGAAGGCACTGCCACTACCCTGGCTACAACGCTTGCTGGATACGTAGCGTTCATTGGACGAACTCTTTGTCTGACACCTGCCTCATGTGGGAGTTTCGTCCTATTTTCCGACGCTTTTGGTGAAAAGATTGACGCATTCGTATGTATACATGTAGACTTGAGACGAGCGTTAGTAAGGGACGAAGCGTTGGTACCCATTTGTAGTGATAACTCATTATAGGGCGTTGCATGCAGAAATTCAGTTCATTTTCAGAGTCCAATGAGATGGGAGAAGTAGCTACTGGCAGTGTGCGATCTGGCGCTGCGACTGCTTCTCTGGATGCGATAACACCATCTCCTGTGGATTCTTTATCCTCAAAACACCAGGTTTCACCTGCACAGGTGAAGCCCGATGAGCGTAATACTCCCCCTCCTTCTACCACAGCCGATAAGGTTGGCCGCTATATCGTCATATCCCCTGAGAAAAAGCGCATAAAAGCGCTTGCAGCGGAGGGCGCTCCTGAGAAGCATATCAATCCCCACCTGCGCCTGGCTATTCTCGGTCTGACCATTATGATCGTGTTTGGTGTGACCCTGATAACCCTCTTTCCAATTTATGCTGACCAGAACAATCTCAAGCTCCCGTCTGGTTTAAGCACTCTGGTCCAATCGGTTCAACATTCGTGGCCGATTCAGTCCTATCAGCAAGCGATTGCTACAGCAGTACCCACTACTGCCGCCGCCAGCGCCAACACTTACCAACCCGCGCCTCCACTGCCTCGTAGCCAGTATGTCGCCATGGCTGAACAGGATGCAAGCGCTGTTGGCATCTCTCCAACTTACTTTGTCAATCAGATTAACCTGGAGAGTGGTTTCAACCCGAATGCTGGCTCTCCTAGTGGTGCTGAAGGCATTGCCCAGTTTATGCCGGGTACTGCCGCTGGTCTGGGAATTGATCCCTGGAACCCCGTCCAGGCACTCAACGCTGCGGCTCATGTGATGGCTAATGCGTATCATACATATGGCGATTATGCTAAGGCACTCGGCGCTTATAACGCAGGTTCAGGTACATTGCAAAACGCTGTTAATTCGTGTGGCGCGAAATGGCTTAGCTGCATGCCTGCCCAGACGCAGAACTATGTTGCTATAATCATGGGCAGCTGAGTGGTATATATGCATGTCCTGTTCTAGAAGAAAGAAAGGCAGATATTTTGACCCAGACTACCCCAACGCAACGAATGAAAATTGGTCTGATGCTCTCTATTTCCGAGGACCCGGAAGGATCACCAACGCCGACTTTCCGCGACCTTCGGACCATCGCACAACAGGCTGAACAGGTTGGTTTCGATTCTCTCTGGTTGGCAGATCATTTGATCTTTCGTTTCCCAGATCGTGGTGAGGTTGGTCCCTGGGAGGCTTTTACCTTGCTCAGTGGTCTTGCCGCAGTTACTTCCCGCGTGACCATTGGTCCTCTCGTAGCCTGTACCTCGTTTCGTCCTCCGGCTCTGCTAGCTAAAATGGCTGATACTCTTGATGAGATTAGTGAGGGACGTTTTATCCTGGGTCTCGGCGCTGGCTGGCATCAACCAGAATATGATGCCTTTGGCTATCCTTTCGATCACCTGGCTGGTCGCTTTGAAGAGGCCCTGCATATCATCCGTTCTCTACTCAAAGAGGGACATTGTGATTTCCAGGGACAGTATTACCAGGTTCGCGATAGCGTACTTCGTCCCCGTGGACCCTCTAAAGGAGGTCCGCCTCTTTTAATCGGAGCCAGCCGTCCACGTATGTTGAAGCTCGTTGCACAGTATGCCGATGCGTGGAATACGGCCTGGTTTACAGATACTGCAACCCTTAAAGAGCGCTATGAGCCACTTAAGCAGGCCTGTGTGGATATGGGCCGTGATCCTTCTACGCTTGATATAACTGTTGGGACGATGGTGCGTCTTCCTTCCAGTTCCAGCTCCCATCCCCTATTGCAACAGGCTATTGCAGGTTCACCAGAGGAGATTGCTCAAAAGTTGCAGGCTTTTGCTGGCGAGGGTGCTAGCCACCTGGTCGTCATGCTTGATCCGTTGACTCCTGCTGGCATTGAGGAGTTCGCTCGTATTGTTGAACTCATGCACTGAAGAAGTGTCTCCTTTGCAACCCACCCCCTCCCCAGGAAAATAGGAAGGATTGTTGAGCTTTTGTGTGGCAACTCTACACAAAAGCTCAACAATCCTTCCTTATTATTTATAGAGTGCACTGTGCTTGGACGAGTCCATGACTATCTGCTTTTGAGATAAAGAGGGTCAGATGAACGTCTCGATAGAGAGTAGTGGGTTTATCTCGTCGGTAGAGTTGAACTTCAATCAAGAGGTTACTGGCTGTTCCTGGGGTAACTGGTACTGACTGGCTCCACTTCTCCTGTGGGGAGAGAGTGATCGCTGACCAGGCGTTAGTCTGGGTTTTGTTGACGATCATCACGACGCGATAGGTGACAGTGTTTGCTTCGAAGCTCTGTGCTCCAATAGAGACCTCGCAACTTTTGCTGGTCTGGTTTGCAGGTACGATCCAGATCTGTGTGAACCTGAATTGAGGCTGAAAGGGCTTTGCGATTGCCAACCAGAGCGCGGAGATGGTGGCAAGGATCGCCAATCCGAAGAGCAGACCATCCCGTAAGGTGATGTAGGTGCGAAGCAATTTCGCGCCTCCTGGTATATCCTGGCGTCGTAGCAAGAAGGTCAGTACGACAAAGATTGTCGTAATCAAGCTGAGAGAGAGCACCCAGGAAAACGCTTGCAAGCCTATGGGAAGGATATTGAGTCCAAAGCCTACCATCACATCTATTGCCATGCTCAAGCCCAGGCTTAGCAGAATCTGATCCGCTGGACCAATAGGATGTTCCAGCTTTAGTGATGGTCGCAGAATAAGCCTGCCTCTACTCTCTTCTATCTGTTCCAGCGATCTTTTACGAAAGAGCATCTGAGTAAGGGCGTATCCGGGGATAAGAAGAATTAAAGGCAACGCAAGGATAATGCCTACAACTCTAAAAAGATGAGGTATCTGGGTCCATGCCACATTGAGCGCGACAATGACCAGTATGATGATAAGGTCAAGATGTTTGATACGCATGAACTATCCTAATAGCGATAATTACGATATTAAAGGCTACGTTTTTGGTTGCAGGAGTACTAAGCAATCTGGTCGAGTGGTGGTTAATTGTTGGATGGGCATGCTCATCTCTTATCCCTGTTAGCCGTCTGGACCATTGAGAAATGCGCCTGTATCATAGATGACGATATCGCCGCTATCGAAGAGTTTATTAATCTGTGGAACTATAGCGAATTTTGTAAGAGAGCTTCTGGAAATGATGGATGTAGGCCTGTCTTCCTCGAAGTAGGTCTCCTCCAGGGGAAGGGCTGTGCTCAGGCGTGTGTCAACTACCAGGTAGTGTATCTGACCCTGCTGCAAAAGGCTTCTATCTGCTCTATCGAATTGTGTTGAGTAAAAGATAGGTGAAACATCGATACCATCGGCGAGATGAGTTACGATATGGTCGAGTCCATAGGTACTGCCGAGCATCTGGTTAATGCGATCGGTTGCGACGCGTTGATCGGCTCCAAGATAGTTGAGGGTCCAGGTGGCAGCCGCGATACCTTCGGGTTCGATTGAACGATTATCGGCGACAACCAGGTAGGGACCCGGAGTGACAACCAGTTGGGGACCTGATCCTACCAGAACACCTCCTGACAAGATCAGGATAAATATGCCTGTGATAAACGCCATCGCTCCACGGTTCAGTCTGCACGTGGACCAGAAGTGCGCGATCAGGATCGTAATCATATAGGCGATTGGCAGAAAGAGGAAAGAGGCCGCTCGATCCGTAATCTCTACCCCAAGGGTTGTAAAACGAAAGGCCTGTGTGAGTGGGTAAAGAAGCGAGGCTCCTCCAAGGGTCATCACCAGGGCGTTATGACGATGCAATTTCTGAAGAATGAGTAGTCCAAAGGGAATGCTCAATGTAACTATTCCCACAGAGCAGGCGATGAGTACCCTGTCCCAGAGTGGAGAGATTTGCACTGTATTGGCGAACAGTGGACGAGTATGACTGCTTCCCGTGATAATCTGTTCCAACTGACCGATTGAGGTTCCAAAATAGGTTGAGAGATAGCTCCAAACTGGATTCCCAGGCATTAAAAATGCGTAGTCCATCCCAAATAACAGACTAAAAATGGTGAGCAGCAGCAGATTGGTCCGCATGGCACGTGAAACCGGTCGAAAGAAACTTATACCTGTCCATGAGATGAGGAGTCCATCGAAAAAGTAGCTCGTCATGTGGTGGGTAAGGTTTACTGCAATCAGAACAATCCAGGCAGTAACAATGACCCATCTATAATTTTCCTCGGCATTTCCAAAACGTGCAATGATATAGAACATGAGCACTGCAAGAGGTAAGGCAAAGGTTTCATAACTATATGCGTCATCAAAGAAGAAAAAATGTTGATTTGCCATATAGATGATTACTCCAAGGCTTGCCATGCGGCTGGAGCTTGTAATATGTTCATAAAAAAGAAAAAGCGCAAGAGCCATAAGTAGACGTGAGGCCAGAATGAGGATATTTCCTGCGAAAAAGGGACTCAGACCCGTTGTGGTGCTGATCGCGCTTGTCACGATCTCAAGTCCCGGATAGTATGGACTTACAGGCAGCATCGAGTTTGGAGTGAAGAGATGGGCGGCTCCAAGAATATCCTCGACGCTCCGTAGATGGAGAAATTCGTCAAAGCCTGAGAAGTGCAAGGGACTGACCATGTACTGAATAAAGTAGGCGTAGACGGCCAGGGTTCCAAGCAGACAGAGCCGTTCCAGGCGCGTGGGGGTGCGAGAAAGGAGGCGAAGCAGATTAGGTCCGATTATTGTCAATAAGCCAGCGAAAAAACAGACTTCTGTTAACGGATAGCTGTATCCCAGGACACGCAGGTAATATGCGAGAGATACTAGTAGCAAGCCGACTGCGTTAGTAAGCGTCAGCAGTGGCATCATACCCAGCCCACGTCTGCCGAGTCTAACTGCTTGCACTCCTCGCGTATGTAAGCCCTCCGGCTGGGGGTTCTGTAAGCGCTCCAGACCCTCACTTAGCATACTTTTGACTGTTCTCGACGTATGATCTGTGGCTTTTTCAGGAGCAATAAAGATGGATGCCAGCAGCTCTGTTGTTAGATCGGGCAAAGAGGTATCCGGTACCTTAAGCAAGGATTGATAAGTGTTTTGGAGAGCATAAGAAGTGCGCTGCGTACCGCCAGGGGCTGCTCTGAGTGGAGTTGTGTCCTTATCGGCGATGCTGGCTTGCTCTCTCGTCAGAGGGGATTTTTGCGCAGTGTATTGCTGTTCAGGATTTTCAAACGGATCTCGTCGCATTATTTTTACCTGCTTCCAATGTCTACCAGGGCTGAGGCACTTGCTGCATCCGTTGCTAAAAGTTTCTGATAGATCTGCTCAAATTGTGCTACCACTGCTGTGGTCTGAAATTTTTTCACGCTCTGTCTGGCCAGCCTCTCCATGCGCTCCCTCAGTGCCGGCTGTTCAAGTAAGGTTTGTATTGCCCCTCTTAAGGCCAGGGAGTCGTTGGGCGGAATAAGAAGGCCAGTCTCTCCATCAGACACGATATCGACAAGACCGCCGCTGCGCGTCGCAATAACGGATTTCCCCATGGCCATCGCCTCCATTGCCACCGTTGGACAAGGATCGGCCCAGGTCGAGGGGACCAGTCCAAAAAGGCATCGTCTCCAGGCACCCATGACAGCCGGGTGGGGCCAGGGTCCCATTAGCAAAACATTCGGCGGCAGATGCTTCTCTACATCTTTGAGATAGGATCGTCCGATCAATACCAGCGGTATGTGCGTGCCGGACCCGGCGTATGCTCGTAGAAGAACCTCTACTCCCTTATCAAGAGTGATATCCCCAACAAAAAGAAGAAAAGCCCCTTTGGGAAGCTGTGCAAGAAAGGGATCATGCTCGTTGTCAACTTTCTCTAGCTGATCTGGTACAAAATTTGGCACAATTGTATAGGGCACTCTGTATTTCTCTAACTGATTTCCCTCAACTACTGCTTGACTGACGGGTAAAAAGATATCGACAGCTTTACGCTCCCTCGCCGCCCAAAAGAAATTGCTCGCTGTTGCTAATGGTCCCTTTGTTGGACCATAGAAGTGTGTCGCGCAGGCCAGGCATCTGGTCAGACCAGGACCACTACAGCGAACATTTTGCCTCATCAGACGTTTTTGTACGCAGACATGGCTATAGTCGTGGAGTGAGGCTACAAGTCGGGCCTTGCTCCACGCTTTCAGGGGAGTAAATGAGCGTCCTATCCAGTTATGGGCGTGAACAATTTCGGGCTGCTCCTCTTGCATGACTTGGCGCAAGGCTAGAAGGAATTCTGGATCAGGGAATGGTGGTGCATACCGGCGGTTGTTCTGGGAGAAGAGCGTACTCATCCGCTGCATCGTGCCTGTGATTCGATGAATGCGCACACCCTGATGGATCTCAAAGTGCGCGAAACCTTTATGTAATGTCGTCGCCACTGAGACCGTATGTCCTCGTTCCACCAGGGCCGCACTGAGATCGGCCACAAAACGTTCCTCACCGCCAATTGTCGGCGGATAAAATTGTGCAAGCATTAAGATACGCATCGCTGCCTCCCCAACAGGCCATCATAGATCGATAGGAGTTGAGTTGAGCATTCATCCCAGGTTGGGAGTGCCAGGTCTGGCGGAGGCATGATTGGCTCCTCAATCTGCAAGCGAACCGCTCGTGCGATCTCTTCAGGAGAGCTTTTCAGAGCGAGTGCGCGGGCAAAGCCCTGGTCCGCCAGTTCTTTCAAGCCCGACGTGTTGGTGACCAGAACCGGACGGCGCATGGCCAGCGCCTCCATGACCGCGACGGGATGAGCCTCATACTCACTCAGCAGGGCTACCAGCGAGGCCCGTGAGAGCGTTTCCGCCATTCCACGGCGGTCGCTAGCCGGAATAGCTCGAAAATCAATTGCATTAGAGACGCCACTTTTTTGCGCCATTTCACGTAGTGCTCTCTCGTAGGGACCACTTCCAAGGATGAGCAGGCGTGCATCGGGCCGCCAGGCGCGGATATGAGGGAGCGCGTGAATCAGATGATGATGACCCTTATATTTCTCCAAGCGTCCAACAGAGAGAATGAGCGGCCGATCAGAAACGCTCATGGGAGGTTCTGACGGTGCTGGCAGGGTGGAGCCATTAGAGATAAGCGTAAATTTTTGAGCAGGCAGGTGTAGAAGTTTCTGAAAATAGGTTGTCTCGTAGCGTGACACGCCGATCAACTGTGACGCGCCAGCCAGCAGAGGACGGAGCAATCTCCACTGTGTAGTGCGTATCTTTTTGCGTAACGGTGAGGAGTGTCCGCCCGTATGAAATGTAAGGATGTAAGGGATGCGAGCGGTTCGGGCAGCGAGCATAGCCATCGGCGGGACAAATGTATGACAGCCCTGGCAGTGAATAAGGGACCAGCTACCCTTTTTGATGAGAGTAGAGATTTGGGGAGAGAAATAGTAATCGCCTGTTCGCGGCCAGGTAGGAACACGCATGATCTTTACTCCCTCAATCATTTCTTCGCGCGGCAAAGCAAGTAGCGCGGAAGAAGTCTGAGGAGTCGTTGTTAAAATGGTAATATTGAGGCCATCTTTAACCAGGCGTTTCCCAACTTCATAGACATGTGTCTCAATCCCACCCATAGAGGGGAAATAACGCGCAGTAACCATCAGGATCTCTGGTCTAGTCGTTGTTTTCATGAGCTATTAGAACCTTTCTATGCTTCTTCCACTCAGTTCATCCAGAGCTTCTATGGAGCACGTATTTCAAGCATTTCTGATAACACTGTTGCGTTTTCTGGTTCAATCATGCGTATAACGCGAGCCGGAGTTCCAACCGCGATGGCATAGGCAGGGATATCGCTTTTCACGAGCGAGTGAGCACCAATCACAGCGTTATCGCCGATCGTCACGCCTTGCAGGATGGTCACTTTTGCACCCACCCAGACATTTCTGCCAATCACAATTGGTTGCGTTATGAGTGGACGCCGGAAATAAGGATCAGAGCCACCGGTGATGAGGTGAGTTTCGTCATGGATCGAAACTCCCTCAGCAAAGCCGGTGTATTCACCTATGCGCAACTCTTCGTGGACTGTCACACGGCAATTCGGCTGGAAGCGTACGTTGTTTCCCAGGATAACGTTGCCGGAAAAATCGCCGCCAAAGTTTGCCATGAAGTAGACATCTTTTCCGAATTGCAGTGAGGCTTTACTGCCTAAAACCAGGCGGCTGCCCCTTCCAATAAAGAAACGGTGTGCGCACAATCTAGGATAACGAATACACCATAAAAGATAATAAAACGAGCATTCAAAGTATAATAAAAGATCTGCCAACTTATGGTCGCTCTCGCGTTTTGCAAAGGCGTGGATTTTGTGTAAAAGCCAGGAGAATGGCGTCATTTAAATACTCCTTTCCGTCGCGGGCCAGAGCACTTTGTAGATCACAGGAAACAGAACGGCAGCTTCGATAGTGGTCGCGACGACCCAACCTGTACAGAGACCGATCAGACCTCTTGAATGAGCGCCTATGATCGCGCCTCCTAATTCGAGGACCCCACCGAGCGACATCCCAAGCATCGCCCTTCCCACACGATCCTGGATACGGCAGAACGAAACATAGTGTGCTCTAATGACGGAGGTAAAGCCAGCCAGCACCAGGATACGCAGGCACCAGGCCGCTTGATCTGCGTAGTCCGTCCCGAAGATCCCCAGGATCTGCTTTGTACCGACGAAGAGCGTCGAGCCTGCCACCAGACAGAACAGAAACGAGATACATACAGTTGTGCGGGCCTTCTGTTTCAGTGAAGATTGGTCCGCTGAATTCATTGCGTGCAGAACAGAGGTAAACGACGCCGGTATCAGAAAGAGAAAAGAGGCAATCATCCAGGAGATGTAGAACCAGGCGTTCATTCTAGCCGAGAGCTGTACTGTGACCAGCACTGGCAAAAGTTGGGTTGGTACCTGAAGCGTTAGATTGAGCATATGATGTTGCAGTGCAGCGAAGCCTGACTTGCGCAACAGGTCCCACTTCGGCAGATATTCTTTCCCCTGCCAGCCCTTTTTGAGCAGTGTATATCCAAAGATACCCAGAAATGAGAGAACGATCCCCATCACCCAGCTTGCGTAGATTGTCATCCCTGTTTTGGCTGAGAGCAGTACTCCGGCTGCAAGCAGTAGCAGTAGTTTTACTATGGCAAAGAAAGCATTACGCGAGAACTGAATAGTGCCTCGTAATATGCCAATGAGGGCCTGGTCCAGCACAGAGGCTGCTGCCGTAAAGCTCACTCCGGTGACAAAGAGAAGCATATTGAGTGTATTCGAGCGCAGTAGGGTAAATTCAACTGAAAAAGAGGGAGCGATCAACGCGAAGCCGGTTCCGACTACCCCCCCGACCAGAGTTACTGCACTGATACCTGTCGTAATTAGCGAGATCTGTTTCTCTGGCTGACGCGGTAGTTCGGTAATGAGCAATGTGCCCAGGCCGAGCATACAAATGCTGCCCAACAACATCATACTTGAGACCGCGGCAGAGGCAAAGCCTACTGCATCTGGTGTATAGTGTCGTGCGGCTATCCACCAGTACGCGAAGCCCAGACCTGAGGTTACAACCGTTGTCCCGATCAGTGAGAGTGTATTGGTCAACATGATACGATTTGTTTGTATCCATTGAAAGGGAGACTGTGCCGTCTCCGTATATTCTCTATGCAAGTTTCACCTATCAGAAAAGATTGTTTCACTGCGAAAGCACTGCCTTATGCTCAAAACATCACTTTCAATTTTTCAATGGCAAAGGTTTATGACATTCGTATGTGGCATTGATGCGCGTTTTCCCTCTGTCCGTGATATGGTAGTGAAGCACACTCCCTACCAGGAATCCTGCTATGGTAGTTAGCAGTCCTCCCACGATCGCACCAGCTCTTAAAAGGCCGCTCAGATCAAGTCTGACAAAACCATCTCTCAATCCCCGCAGAACGCCTTTGGGGAGGAGGAGGAGCGTATACGAGCATTCAGACGACAGGCTATCCTTAGAGCCTACCAGACAGCTAATAGTGGCTTTTGAGATGCCTTCAAAATAGCAGCGAGTCAGAAAGTAGCTCCAACTGGCGCGGGTCCGTGAGATACGGTGGTGTATGCGAGCCTGGGGATCGCAGAGAAAAACCTTATCAGGCCAATATTGGACGGCTCTGATGCAGAGTTCAGTCTCTTCTCCCCCCAGCGGACGATTCCCGATGCGTCCAATCCCCTCGCGAAAGCCACCAACAACCTCAAAAACCTCGCGTCGAATACATGTACAGCCGCCATAGAGGTTGCGAACCTGTACGATCGTATGAGGATTTTCCTGATAGCTGCACCCCACAACCCAGTAAAATTCACCTGGAAACCAGGGGGGCTTTTTCTCGATCCAGAGGGGCTCTACAACTCCGCCGGTTCCTAGAACCTCAGGGTTCTGGCATCTACGGACCAGATGCTCCAACCAGTCAGGTTCTGCGATCGCATCATCATCAAGAAAAGCGATCAATTGACAGTGTGCTTTGGCTATGCCACTATTGCGTGCTCCAGACAATCCTCTGGCGTAACAGTTTTCTATGACCGTTACCCCAGGAAGGCGGGTCTTGACGCGCTCAAACAGGCGCGAATTGTGGTCAATCACCAGAATAGTTTCACGAGTTGAGATGCTTTGTCGTTGAATAGATTCTACCGCTGCCAGCAATTCTGACCAGCGTTCTTCTGTAAAGGCACAGATGACCACAGAGATATCAAAGAATTGCTTGTTCACGATGGGTGCTCTACTTTTTTAAAGGCGTGGATGGGTACAAAGGCGCAGATGACCGCAGAGATATCAGAGCGTTGTTTTTTCACGATGGGTGCTCTTACTTTCTGCCGTCTATACAAAAGTCGGCGTATGGCGCTCCCATTGCGCCGGATCAGTTGCCAGACGGGAGTACGTGCGCGAATATACCGGGTATGTGCTGCAAAAAGAGGAGAGATAGCTCTGTCGCCGAGCAGGGCTGCAAATGTTTTGGTATTCATATATCCATGAACCATGACGCGAGCCAGAGAGAAAGGATCGTCCCAACTGCTGCTCAGAGTATGTCTGACAGCGCATGCAGAGTTCAGTCCTATCTCCTGAACCAGTTGTTTAAGAGGCTCTGTGAAATAGCCAAAGGGATAGGCGAAGCTCCTGATGGTCTGGCTCAGATGGTCTTCCAGCAACTTCTTGCTCTGCTCAATCTCGTTTCTTGCTCTGGCGAGGTCAAGGGTATCAAGTTTTGGATGCGTATGTGTGTGTGCGCCGCATTCTATACCGTTGGCGCTACACTCCTGCACCTGTGACCAGGTGAGTACAGGGCGTGTGGTCTCCTTCTCTAACTTCAGCCAGCGGCTTGTTTGGCCGATACAGGAGGTTACAAGATAGAGAGTCGCCGGAAAATGGTATTTTTTGAGAACTGGCAAGGCCTCAATGAAGAAGTCGGCGAACCCATCATCAAATGTAAGCACAACAGGCCGTTCAGGAAACGTTTCTCTCTGCTGTGAACGGTCATCGAGCAGTTGTGTCACCGTGACAGGCGTATAGTGATGGTCAGAAAGATAAGCCATCTGTTGGGCGAAGGCGACGGGAGAAACCACAAAGGGGGCAAATTTTGGGCTAGAGCAGCACGAGATACTATGATACATCAGGATAGGTATCTTGTTCTTCTGTGTGAGCATAATTCCTTCTCTCTGGTTTGATCCGTACTCTCTGAACTATTGGACATTGACCGGCGGAGGCGCTTCGATGGCACAGTGTGGATTGAGTGAGAGCAGATTGACTTGCTGATCTCGTGGGGTTCTTGAGACAATGCTTCCGACGAGATAGCCAATGGTCGTGACGGTAAATCCAAGCACGATAGCTCCGGCGCGGAATGCACCATTCACCTCGAAGCGCAGCAAGGTCGTAAGAAGTCCCTGAGCAACACCCCCTGGCAATATTTTCAGCGTATAATCCCTCTCAGCCGCGAGACCCGTTTGCCTGTTATACAAACTAACAAGCCTGGCCTTGCCCAGGCCTTCATCGTAGCAACGCCAGAGAAAATACGCCAGGCGAGCGCGTTGCGTGGGGACATGATGCTGAACAACCGCAGAGGTAGTGTAGAGCCAGACGCTGGCCGGATAGTACCGGGTGACACGTATACAAAGCTCTGTCTCCTCGCCCCCGGCCTGATGGCGAAACCACTTCGCGGTTGGATGAGCGGAAGTGAGTCCCTTGGTATTTCCAAAGGACTCACGAAAGCCGCCGACTGAAAGCAGAACATCTCTACGTACCGACATATTGGCCCCAATCACATTGCGCACAGACGTGTTTTTGGTCGGCATACCCTTATAGCTGCAACCTACTACCCAATTGAATTCCGCAGGAAACCAGAAGGGACAAATTCCACCCCAGAGTGGATCGATTTTGCCGCCAACGCCAACGATATCTGGAGCAGAATATGCTGCCAGCAGATTGTGAATCCAATCCGCTTGTGCAATAGCGTCATCGTCAAGAAAGGCCAGGATCGTCCCCTGGGCTACTTTCGCGCCCGTATTGCGCGAGCCAGAGGCCCCTTTAGCCTGCGTATTCTCTATAGCAATAATGCCTGATAACTGCTCAGTTACCCTTGCCAGCAAAGCCGGATTGCGGTCAATAACCACAAGAATCTCTTTGGGAGGAAGCGTTTGTTTTTTTGCCGACTCTACAGCAGTCACAAGGTTATCCCAGCGTCTTTCTGTATAGGCGCAAATTACGACAGAGATCTCATACACCATTGTTTACTCCTCTATTGCAGACTGTGCGACATTCTCATGCCATCAATTCATACTTGGTAAAAGTGTGCCGCAAGTGCAGCAGCGCGGATAGTTGTCAAAAGACAACCTCTTCAGAGAGAGCTTTTTCAACCATAGGTTGATGTTGAAGCAGAGGAGGCAACGTTGAAAGTTTTTTACGTCCCAGACGTCTGCGTTCCTGTAGAATATGTTTCAGGATGTTCCATCCATCTTTTATCGCATGGAGATGGCTTTTGCCAGAGATGCGCCGATACTCAATACTTGGAACTTCAGCAATTATCAGGTTAGCCAGGTACATGCGAATATTTATCATTGCCTCTATTTCAAAGCCATCGTTGTCGATGATGATATGTTCAAGGCAATGTTTCCAGAAAGCATTATAGCCATAGCAGAGATCGCTAAAGCGTGTGCCGAAAAGGAGATTAACCAGTGAAACGAGTCCATAATTTCCAACTCGTCGCAGACCGGTGATATCGTGGCTATCGCCACCTTGCATAAATCGCGAACCTTTGGCAAAATCATTGCCCGCAAGAAGAGTTTTTACAAAAATGGGGATCTCCAGGGGATTGGCAGATCCATCTGCATCCATCAGGACAATAATATCGCCCGTAGCGGCCTCAAGACCACATTTAATGGCATCCCCTTTCCCTTCTCCAACCTGTTCAACTATGCGAATAGTTGGGAGCAGCGTTCGTGCCACCGCAATTGTCTCATCGGTTGAATGACCATCAACCAGAATAACTTCAGTGACACAATAAGGGATTTTGGAGAGTACGTACTGGAGATTGGGAGCTTCGTTCCAGGCAGGAATAATAATAGTTATATTTGTATGCTGCTGAGGCAAATAACAGACCTTTTCCATCGACATCCTCCACGTAAAATACATGCATCCACTGCTTCTATGCACGCAAGAATTCAAATCTATTATCTATTATAAAAAGGACCCCTACCCTTCTGGTTGCCGAAAGGT
>DAOTTL010000215.1:0-3075 GCA_034438135.1 Ktedonobacteraceae bacterium
AAAACCGCACAAAAGCTCAACACTTCTTTCTGTTTTTCTTAAGGTACTACTAGATTGATCTCTGCGGTGTTAGAGGGAATTGTGCTGAAAGTATTGTCGAAGCGTACTCCAATGATCCCTGTCTGGTGCATAAGGAGGGTGCGTGCCTCACTCTGTTCTTTGCCTGCAATCAGAAGGGTGAGCTGGCTCAGGCGTGTGGAAGTGAAGCGATAGATCCAGATGCCGCTGGCCTGGATATTCAGGATAATACTATTGTTATTTTCTGGGCTATCGCTGATCAAAGCAATAGAGATCTGGCCGGAGAGGGTGAAGGGTCCCTTCAGGGCAGGATCATGCGATGCTTTATCGAGTAGAAGTGTTCTGGCGAGTTGGAGAGCGCCAGCAGAGTCATAGGCCTCGGCATGACAGGTTACGAAAACTCGTACAGTAACGCTTTTGGCGAGCATGCCAGCATCTGGTTCAGCTTTAATGGTTGGCGAGCAGTGGATTGAGTCGTCAAGAAGACGTTCTGTACTTTTCATTTGTCCTTGCAAGTCGTTTTGAGCGTTCTGTGTCAGCGTTGTGATCAATGGATTGGCGGCCCGTTCAATATCTTTCTGCTGCACAACCTGATTGAGAATTGCGTCAGTTCCTCCGGTGAAAGCTGTATTTTTGACAAAAATGGCGTTATTGCGAGCGCAACATGGCTGACTGATATCAAGTGTAGGGATATTCCCGGCTGCACCTGGCTCAACAGCAATGCCATTGACAACTACAGTTGGGGGATTGGCTGGAATGACCAGTGGTCCTGCAAATGTGACTTGTATGCCGCTGGTGCTTGTAATCACGGCACTTTGAATAGTGATATCCATCGCAGTATTATTAATAAACGTCAATTGTCCGGTAGCTTTTTTGGCTCCGATGGAGCCTGTGGCGGTAGTGGTGGTGGATTGTGTAGAGGAAGAAGAGGTCAGGGTATGAGCCTGGATCTGGCGATGGGTGGGATCGGGTGTTGCTCCTGTTACGCCAGTCAGAGCATATCTGTTCTGTTCCTGATGGCTGAGTGGGATAAGAGTGATTGTCGTTGAGTTTACGCCAAAAAAATGAAGAAGTGGACCCTGTACGCTGGCTGCAACCAGAATGGCGAGCACTAGCAGAACCAGGGCTAAGGTTGTAATAACTGGTACTATTGGAAGTTTGTATGTGCGTGGAGGACGTTTTCGATGCACCTTCAAGGGGTGGAGCGCGGGCTGACGACGCTGAGGTTGACTGGCTGGATCGCCTGTGATGACGCTTGCACCGGCATAGTTTGCTCTACCTACCGCCGAGAGCGTTGGTGTGGAACGAGCGCGTGGGGGGCGACTGGACAGGCGAGTGTGTGAGAACTCGGGAGAGAGATCATCGAGCGAAGAGAGCATAATTGCAGCATCAAGTGAAGAACCTTCATCTAACGAACGTTCGGCCTGTGAAAATTGATCGAAGTCCTGGTAAGTAGTAGGAGCTTTCCGTGAGCGCGAGCGATCATTGGAGGAGTCATGCTGGTCCGCGAATCCACTGTCACGAGTGAATGTAGAGGTTGAGCGCAGAGATTCCGCTGCCTCCGAGATATCGTGATGATATGAATTTGCATGTATCGGTATACTATGAGTAGGACGGGTGGGACAGCCGGTAGCTCCAGGAGAAGCTTTCTGTTTCTCTCTCGACGTGCCTGGAGTAGCCTGTGGTTGCCCACCATCTTCATATGTGCCTGAGTTTTGTGGGACCGATAGTGAGTTTCCTGTCTGACCGGACTGGCTGACCGAGAGAGCAGCTACTGTGCTTGCCAGTCTCTCGAATGGCCAGGTTGCGCCAGCGGAGTCCCAGAGCAATTCTTGAGGTTCCTGAGAAGGAAGGGTTTGTGCTGCCAGGGTCAGGGCGAGAGCGAGCGTTTCCCAGAACTCCTGGGCTGTCTGGTAACGTTCCGCAGGGTTTTCTCGCAGCGCACGCAGGATTGGTTCATCAAGAGTGGTCGGGAGGTCTGGATTGAAGAGGCTGGGGCGTGTTGGAACTGGTGGGGGATCCATGCGCCGGAGGTCCTGGATCGTACGGCGAAAGGGCAGGTGGCCAGTGCAGAGTTGATAAAGGATGACACCCAGGGCGAAAATATCGCTGGCAGGGAGAGCATTGCCCTGGAATTGTTCGGGAGCCATATAAGCCAGAGTGCCGCCGCGTGCAAAAGTATGGTGTGAGGCATTTGACTGAACCGCCAGGCCAAAATCGCTTAGCATTACCTCCTCGGAACCCGTCACCGGTCGGCGGAAGAGAATATTGAGTGGTTTCAGATCGCGGTGAATAACGCCATGATCGTGGGCATGTTGTACTGCGTCACACAACTGATGGAAAAGGGCAAACGTTGTTGAGAGTGGAAAAGGTTTCCCAGGACTCAGGCGTTTTTGCAGATCGCCGCCGCTTGCGTACTCCATAATGATATAGAAAAGTACGGATCCTTGCGAGGCATCGATCAACTCGATCTGCATATTCTCGTAGATTTTCAGGATATGTGGATGTTCCCAATTGGCAATCTGGGCAGCTTCTTTCATAAAACGATTAAGTGTATCCTGGTCCAGATCATCGGCCTTGAGAATTTTGACCGCAACCTCTCGTTGAGTGCGCTCGTCCCACGCCAGACAGACCTCGGCCATGCCGCCGCTGCCCAGGATGCCATCCAGGCGGTAGCGCTGACCAATATACTCAATGGTGCGTCCATAGCGCCAGAGTTTCATCAGCATCTCTCCATCTTTGTGCCTCAGCCATCGTTCGGCGTGTTCAGCGGTACCGTCTTGGGAGTTCTCGCAACGAGCACCGCGCTCCCTCTGATTGGCGTACAAGCTAATCAAATGGAGCGTTTTAGTAGCTGAAATGGCCAGGTTTTCTTTATGCATTTAGGAGTATGGCATCAGAATGTGTGGATTTCAAGATATCACACAAAAGGGGGACAGGAGTCCTTTTTTTTCGAGATGCAGAACGAACGATAACAAGGTGTCTGGCTCGTTATCGTTCGTTTTGCTCTTTATCCTTAAGCAGTAAGGAGTCTTTCTGGGTGTTTCTTTTTCCAGT
>DAOTTL010000216.1:0-9068 GCA_034438135.1 Ktedonobacteraceae bacterium
TCATATCCGAAAAAGGGGGGAGCGGGAAAGCAGCGACTGTTGCGAGTCCCGGCAGATCAAAGAAAAGCATTGATCGCAAGCAGTTCACAAATATGGTAATATCGAGTGAGGTTCATGGGAAACTCGCAGTGCAAGTAGCACAAAAGAGGATTTTTTGTAAATAAAGGGGACGAAAGTACAGATATGAATGTAGAGGGAAGCAGTCATTCGCAGCCATTTCCGCCGATGATAGGGATTGATCTGGGCGGCACACAACTGCGTGTAGCTTTGTTGCGCGGCGACCAGCTTATCTCACGCGCCGCCACACTTTTGGGAGGAGACCGCACACCTGAAAGCGTCCTGCCACGTCTCCAAGCCACTATTCAGCAGGCCATAAATGAAGCGAATGTAGCGCGTGAAGAGATAGCGGGCCTCGGCGTAGCGATGCCGGGTCCGCTCAACAACAAAACTGGCGTAGTCTACTCACCACCGAACCTACCGGCGTGGAGAGGGGTACCTCTGCGTGACATCCTTCAAAAGGACTATCCCTGGCCTGTTTTTATAGAAAATGATGCGAACGCGGCTGCGTTAGGGGAAAACCTCTTTGGGGCGGGTCGGGGAAGCAAAAATATGGTCTATCTGGTCATTGGAACAGGCATTGGCAGTGGCATAATTGCCGATGGCAGGCTGATGGAGGGTACAAATGGTTCAGCAGGTGAGTTAGGCCATACGACGATCGACTGGCGAGGCGAACGCTGTTACTGTGGAAATGTCGGCTGTCTGGAATATCTGGTATCGGGTACAGCTATTGCACGTATGGCCAACGAGGCCATCGCGCAGGGTCATGGATCAGACTTACTGGCCTTTGCGCAGACAATGCTGGAGCATCTTACGACGGTTCCCGATAAGAGCGCATTGCCGAAGCAGAGCACTGGCACCGCGCCTTTGGAGGCTGAGAGACAGATTGAACCAATGAGCAAGGAGATCCAGGTAACAGCGGCTACGGTGGGACGCGCCGCGGAGGCGGGTATTCCACTCGCACGCGAATTGATCAATCGGGCAGCAGAGGCCTTAGGTGTTGGTCTGGTAAACGTGCTGCATATCTTCAATCCTGAGATAATTGTTCTGGGAGGTGGAGTTATGCAACTCGGTTCGCTCTTATTGGAGCCAGCCTTACATATTGTACGAGAGCGTGCAACGGCGGCCAGTAATCGAGACACGCTCATTGTGCAGAGTCAGTTAAACGACAATGCGGGTCTGATCGGTGCAGGTGCATTGTCCTATTATTATCAGAATATTGCCCTGAAGAAAACATGAAAAATGACAACGCGAGCAACGGCGGTCATCAGAATATCGCTGTGGAGAAAGTATGAAGGTTTACGAGGCTAGTTATGGCAGCGAATAAAGAGCGACTTGACGTGGCCCTGGTGAGGCGTGGACTGGTAGCCAGTCGGGAGAGGGCGCGTGCGCTGATTATGGAGGGGCGCGTTCTCATAGGGGAGAAGCGTGTCGATAAGCCAGGTACTCTGATCCCTCTGGATGCTCCCTGTCATCTGGCAGAGGTGCCGGATGAGCTAAAGTATGTCAGTCGTGGCGGTTTGAAGTTAGAAAAGGCTCTGCAATTCTATGAACTAAACCCGGCGGGACTGGTTGCGCTCGACGTAGGTGCTTCAACAGGTGGTTTTACCGATTGTCTGCTGCGTCATGGAGCGGAGAAGGTCTATGCGCTGGATGTTGGGCGTGCGCAACTGGCCTGGACCCTGCGCAACGATCCTCGTGTGATAGTCATGGAGCAGACCAATATTCGTCATGTGACCGATTTTCCAGAGCTGGTTCAATGCGTTGTAATTGATGTTTCATTTATCTCTCTCCACCTGGTTCTGCCCTCGATAGTTCCACTTATGCAGCCAGGGGCATGGGTTGTGGCACTGCTCAAACCTCAATTCGAGGCTGGCAAAGCTGAGGTCGATCGTGGCAGAGGTGTGATTACTGACCCTACGGTACACGCCCGTGTACTCAGCGAAGTGCAGACCTGGATACCTGAGCATACGTCCCTGAGAGTCAAAGGAGTGACGGACTCTCCTATCTTCGGACGGGATGGCAATAAAGAGTTTCTTCTTCACCTTGCTTTGGAGTAAAATAAAGGTGGAAACGACCAGTAAAAATTGATGAGAATTTCTCCACTGCGACAAGTGGTGAGAAAATGAGGTGTACCGATGCAGCATCTTCCTCAAATCGTCATACCTGAACAATTCAATGCGGCCAGTGTCTTTCTAGATCGTAATGTGCAAGAGGGACGAGGTGAGCATCCCGCGATCTACTCTCAGGGTCAAATTTACACCTATACGCACATTGCAGAGATGGCCAATCGCACTGGCAACGGGCTGCGTGATCTTGGTGTGGAGATAGAGCAACGTGTAGCTTTAATTCTGTTAGATTCGCCAGAGTTTGCTGCGAGCTTTTTCGGTGGCATGAAGATTGGCGCAGTGCCAGTTCCAATCAATACCTCATTACGCCCTGATGACTATATTTATATGCTCAACGATAGTCGTGCTAAGGTTCTGCTTATCCACGCTCAGATCTGGCAAACGCTTCAGAGTATTTTGCCGAGTTTGAAATACGTTCGTCACATTGTTGTTGTTGGTCTGGCGAAAGAGGGCATGGCAGAGAGTGCCACACTTCATGATTTTGCGAAGTGGGTAGAAGGCTCTTCGGCAACGCTGAAAACGACAGAAACGCGTAAGGACGATAGTGCCCTCTGGCTCTACAGTTCCGGCAGCACGGGTTTTCCCAAAGGCTGCGTACATCTCCATCACGACATGATCTACTGTACTGAATATTATGCGAAAAATATCCTGAATATACAGGAAACTGATATTACTTTCTCTGCGGCCAAGCTCTACTTTGCTTATGGATTGGGCAATGGTCTGTATTTTCCATTCAGCGTGGGTGCCAGCGCGGTGCACTATCCCGGGCGTCCAGTGGCTGAGGATATGTTTAAGGTGATACAGCAGTATCAACCAACGATTTTCTTCGGAGTACCAACGCTTTACGCCAATATGCTGGCTCTGGCCGAGAAGAGGAAAGAGCCATTTGATCTCTCTTCTGTGCGCGTTTGTGTCTCTGCGGGCGAGTCTTTACCAGGTGATATCTTGAGACGCTGGCAGGATAAATTTCAGGTAGATATTCTCGATGGTATCGGCAGTACCGAGATTTTGCATATCTTCATCAGCAACCGCGAGAACGAGATTCGTCCTGGAAGTACAGGAAAACTTGTGCCTGGCTATGAAGCATTGCTCACTGATGAGCACGGACACGCGGTTCAGTCCGGTGAAATCGGAAATTTGTTGATTCGCGGTGATAGTACCGCGTCCTGTTACTGGAACAAGCATGAGAAGACCAAGAATACCATGACAGGCCATTGGATTGCGACGGGCGATAAATATTTTCAAGATGCCGAGGGATATTACTGGTACTGTGGGCGTTCGGACGATATGCTCAAGGTCAGTGGACAGTGGGTATCGCCGGTTGAAGTTGAAGGAGCGTTGATCTCTCATCCAGCGGTTCTGGAAAGTGCGGTTGTAGGGGCAACTGACTCGGACGATCTTCTCAAGCCAAAGGCGTATGTTGTACTTAAAAGTGACTACGAGGGGAGTGAAGAACTCGCGGACGAATTGAAAACCTTTGTCAAAGAGCGCCTTATGCCCTTTAAGTATCCGCGCTGGATCGAGTTTGTGGCCGAACTCCCGAAGACTGCAACTGGCAAGATTCAGCGGTTCAAGTTGCGCGGGACAGAGCAAGAATAGTCTATGCGAGGATACGATTACTATGCAACAGGCTTATCAAGCGCTACGAGTCATTTATGAGGCGCAGACGGTCCATATAGTTCTGCCGTCCCATCCTGGGAAGCTGGCGTTTGAGGAACTCTGCAATGCCTGCACGCTGCTACATGCTGACAGTAATGGCGGCATCAAAGCGGTTATTCTGGACTTCGATGGGTCGAGTGCTTCCAGCGATTCCAGTGGCTCTGATACGTCCAAGGAGGTACAGGCCAGTGCTGGATCTTTGTTAAATTCGGTAATGGTGGCGGTGAGTGCTATTCAGCAACCGGTACTGCTTGTTGCGCGAGCCACACTTTCAGATGGGGCGAGTCAGCTGCTCGCCATGGCCGACTTTACACTGGTGGCACGTGATGCGTCTCTGAGTTTGTCCTCAGAGACGCTGAACAAAATCCAGGGTCAGGCGCTAACAGGGACCAGTGCTGATGGTTCAGGGTCAGTACCGACGGTGCTCAGTGGGTTCGCGGCGCAGAGACGCGGGTATGTTACGTGGGCAGTCAGTGCTGGCGAGATTAACCGTGAGATGGAACGTATTCTGGAGCGTTTGCGCACGAAGAGTGCGGTGACTCTGCGCCATGCCAGGGCGAGCGTGCGCCTTGGACAGAGTGTAGAGGCTGAGTGGAGGGAAAATGACGGAGTAGGCCGGTCGGTCAGTGAAGAGACTGGCTCCGCCAGACAGGATATGAAACAGTCGGCGGAAGCTGCTGGACGCCTGGAAGCTTTGAGGCGAGTGAACCAGTTCTATGTGGAAAACGTTCTGATGACGGAAGATGCCCGTGAAGGTCTGCAAGCGTTCCAGGAGAAACGTCAACCGCATTGGAAGAATCGCTAAAACGCTCCTCTTTTTCAGAGTGTGCATCTGGCACTTCTGAAAGGATTTTTCTAACGCTCTCTTTTTCAGAGTGTGCATCTGGCACTTCTGAAAGGATTTTTCTAAAGAGTTTTCTAAAGAACACATGTAAAAAGGATCGCATTACATGCCTAAAAATCATCCCTGGACAGTTCTGTCCCGGCGACAGCTTATTGACACACCATACCTCAAAGTGCGGTGCGAAGAGGTGGAGGTTCCTGGTGGACCTGTAATACCTGATTATTACATTATCGAAAATCGCGGGTGGGTTGGCATCGTGCCTGTGACGGAGGATGGGCGTTTTCTGATCAATATTCAGTATAAGCATGGGATTGGCCTGGAAGTTACCGAGTTTCCAGCCGGTGGGATCGACCCGGACGAGACTGATCCTCTGGAGACTGCGAGACGCGAACTGATGGAGGAGACTGGCTATAGTTTCGAGGAGGATCAGGTTGAACTGCTGGCGCATATGTATGCTAATCCGACCGGGGCATTGACGGAGATATGGTGGTATCTTGCCCGCAATGTACGTAAAACAGGTATACCAAAAGATGATCCAGTTGAACTGATTGAAAACCAGCTTGTCACAGTCACAGAGTTGCTGGATTTGATCCACACAGGACGTTTCGCGGTTCAGGGTCCAATTGCGGCTGCATATATGGCATTGGAAAAGCTTGGGCTACTGACACCCAAAGAGTAGGTTTCCATAGTAAATGGGAAGGAAATTGCGCACATTGTCTGAGGAACGCAAAAATGCGGAATGTGCCTCCGAAGGTCTACGAGCGGATTGTGAGAACTGCTTCGCGCTATGCTGTGTTGTGCCAACCTTCTCAGTCTCGGTAGACTTCGCGATCAATAAAAACGCGGGACAGGCCTGCCCCAATCTACAAGCGAACTTTCGCTGCGGCATTCACACAGGCCTCAGGCAGCAGGGCTTTCGCGGTTGCACAGTTTATGACTGTTTTGGAGCCGGACAAAAGGTCTCCCAGGTCACCTTCAACGGACAGGATTGGCGGCTAAACCCGCCAACCGTGCAGCAGATGTTCGCGGTGTTTCCGCTTATGCGGGACCTTCATGAGTTGCTCTGGTATCTGACCGAAGCGCTCACACTGCAACCGGTCCGCCCACTCTACGATGAACTCAACCGCGTGCTGGAGGAGACCAAACGCCTCACGTACAACAGCCCCGAGTCTCTCATGAGGCTGGACGTAGCAGCACACCGACAAGCCGTCAATGCCCTGTTGTTGAGCGCAAGCGAACTCGTACGAGCCGAAGTTCGGGGTGAGAAGAGAGACTACAGGGGTGCAGACCTCATCGGAGCAAACCTCAGAGGAGCCAATTTGAGGGGAGCCAGCTTGAGAGGGGCATACCTCATTGGAAGTGACCTCAGGGGTGCCGATCTAAGAATGGCCGACCTTATCGGGGCCGACTTCAGAGATGCTGACCTGAGAGGTGCTAACCTTACTGAGAGTATTTTTCTTATCCAAGCCCAACTGGATGCGGCAAAGGGCGATGCCAAAACGAAGTTGCCACCATCGCTTACTCGCCCAATGCATTGGTAGCCAGCAAATTTTCTCATTCAGGAGAAATAGATGAGCCTGCTAGTTCTCCTTCTCTTAAGAAGGGTGGGTGCGGTTTTGCAAACCGCAGAAGAATGAGGGACGACTCATAATGCTGGGAGAAGAGGACGGCTGGCATGAGCGCAGACGCTCTCATATCAGCCGTCCTTCTTCTCGCGGGGAGGGATTTGGCTCTTGTTGATCAGTGATTTTTGCGAAACTCTGGATCTGTTCTCGGAGGGGGATTGACAGGTTAAACCGATTAGTATAGAATAGCGCAGTAATCCGTTACAAAAAGCCCTCGTGGCGGAATGGTATACGCAGCAGGTTGAGGGCCTGTGCCAGTAATGGCGTGGTGGTTCGAGTCCACTCGAGGGCATCCCCATAGAGCATATGGGTCATTTTTTTCGGTTTTTTGTATACGAAAGGGCGACTAGCTCAGTTGGTTAGAGCGGCTGCTTTACACACAGTAGGTCAGGGGTTCGACTCCCTTGTCGCCCACTCCATTCACCCTCTACACTGGCCTTTAAGGCCGTTCTAATCCCCTTCATTTGCTGAGTTTCTTTTGTGCTAAGTCTCCAAAGAAACCGATGTGAAACCCGCTGTCTCGCTAGAACTACTGTCTTTGTTTTAAGTGAATTGTTATGCTTTTATGAAAGAAAAAAGCTTACGAGTAGCGAAGCTCCATACTTTTCATGCTTAGCTGCTCGCGTGAGGGTATCAACATGATTGTAAAGCTTCAGGGCCATTTAGTTCTCGTGGAGAACCCCTCCCCCAGTTCAAAAAAGAGGAGTTGGCAGGGCGGTGGCGAAGGTCACCGCCCTGCCAACTCCTCCTCGAAATCCGGGGTGGGGCCGAAAGCCAATGGCTTTTGGAGAACTAAATGGCCCTGGGCTACAGCGAAGCCAGAGCATGAGGCACATTCTACCTGGAGAACGGTTGCCTTTACACGTTGAGACTCTGTCCGGTTTCGGCGGACAGAAAACCTTCGTTACTGATGAGCTGATATTTCCTGCAATAACCATGTGTTGCCATCAGGGTCACTGAAGTGGACATACTTTATGCCCCCCATATCGTCAACCTCACCCACGTCAAAACCCCGGCTCGCGAGCGCTTCGCGGACCTTGTGGATGTCCACTACGACCAGATGCAGTCCCTTGACCGTTCCAGGCCGCGTTTCAGAAATTTCCCCTATACCGGTTCCAATGACGATCGAACAAGCTGATCCGGGTGGGGTGAGTTGGACCACCCTCATGCCGTTCCCAGGCTGGACATCATGGTCTACGTGAAATCCAACCTTTTCAACGTAAAATACTTTGGCGCGATCAACATTAGAGACCGGAATCGGCACGAGTTCAAGTTTCATATCCATCTGTATTCTTGCTCCTTTGTGCTCATCTAATCGAACAATCTTCTAGCAATGCTCCTTCGTTCTGAGTTATCAGGTTTTTGTGAGAACATCCCCATCCTACCTCCAGCACAAGGAGGCCGTCTTGTATCAAATGGCAAAGAACTCAGGCTAACGCAAAGGGATGATTTGAGCAGGCGTCTATCCGATAAATTGCTTCAGCGATCTGGTCAGATGCGGCTGATCGAAGTAGCCAGCCTCATCAACGGTGTCGAGAATCGAAACCCCTCCCTGTAAGAGGGCCTGTGCATGTTGGGCACGTTTCATTTGCCGAATGTGGGTGGCACTGATGCCTGTCGCTCGCAAGAAACGATGCCGCACCGTGCGGGATGATATCTCTTGCGGGCGGCCTTGTAACACAGCGTTCACAACTGGATCACATGCCAGCACATCATTACGTACAAGCCTGTCTACAAACGTATCCGCATTTTCATAGTCAGGAAATTGCCACGCCGACCCATCCAGCCAGAAGGATTGACCCGCCGCTGTGGGCAGGATCGTCTCTGCATTCATGAAGTTCCTTGTGGGCATAAATGTGCCAAGTTTCAACTTGATCCAAAGAATCTCAGCACCTTCAGTGTAAGAGATCATGCCAGCGCTGGTCCAGGTTCCGACGACCAGGAGTTGGATACTGCTACGGTATTTCACCATGACCATGTGCCAATTGCACTCGGCGGGACGGATAGGAGAACCATCGCTCACCGTTCGACCATGCGCAATGGTTTCTACATAAGGCGAGTCCGATAGTCTCCCCTCAGTGATAATGCTCATGCTTCTGCTCCTCATGTCTCTGACTTGACGCACATGCGCAAGCATCTCGACGGTCTTCTTCCCAGCGCTGATCGAATACTTGCTTCCTGCATGGGAGCATCAACGCACGCACCTGCTGCCTCAGTATAGCACGCGCGATCAGAAAAAATTTCTCTTAGCTTGTTCTCTCACAGCAGAACAAGCTAAGAGAAATTTTCTCCTTCGCGTGTGAAGGTGATCGCAAGACAGAGAGCGATAGTTCAGGATAACGTATCGAAGTTCTTTAATCAATTATTTAGTCAACGTTTTTAAGATTATTTGCGATCTCACTATCTAATTTAGATATTTCTTTATAGTAAATTGTCACAATAATAATAGATAATAATGAGCTTACTAGAATAGCTAAACCGATAAACCATGTAATATTCCCAAAAGCAGCTGTGATACCTGTAAAACCAAATATTAAGCCCAAATAGTGTAAAACAGTGATCAACCTGGTATCTGCTAAAGTTTCTTCATGAGATAAATCAATAAAAGCTAAAACAACATCCAGCACTTGTAATGGGATTCCCAATGCAAAGAATAATGCTGAAATTAAGGCTGGTATATCAGTTTAATTGGGTAAATGAGATATGCCAGATGAAATAAAATCTTGCATTATAATCAGGCCAATAACTATAAGT
>DAOTTL010000217.1:0-4773 GCA_034438135.1 Ktedonobacteraceae bacterium
CGCAGTTCTATGTGCGAACCACGGATGTCACCGGAGCGATCAAGCTGCCGGAGGGCGTGGAGATGGTCATGCCGGGAGACAACATCGAGATGACCGTCGAGTTGATCCAGCCGGTGGCCATGGAAGAGGGCGTGAAATTCGCCATTCGTGAAGGTGGACGCACCGTTGGTGCTGGCATCTGCACCAAGATCGAGAAATAAAAGACGTACAGGTCTCAGGGGCGCAAGCAATTGCGCCCCTGAGACTGAGAACGATACCGGACTTCTCGTATAGGAGAAAACAATGGCGACAGGAACGAAACAGCGGATAAGAATTCGCTTGAAAGCATACGATCATCGCATTCTCGATCAATCAGCAATGCAGATTGTGGACGCCGCGCAACAGACCGGCGCACGAGTCTCGGGTCCAATACCCTTGCCTACAGAGATTGACAAATTCACTGTAATGCGCTCGCCCTTCATCGACAAGGACGCGCGTGAGCAATTTGAGATTCGCACACATAAGCGCTTGATAGACATCATTGATCCAACGAATAAAACAGTTGAAGCCCTGACACGCTTAAATCTGCCCGCAGGTGTGGACATCGAGATCAAGCTGTAGCATCGTTCCTCATGGTAGCTTGAGCCGGAGCGAAAAGAGACCGGAAAAGGCGAAGAGATAAAGGACTACAGCGGAGAAGAGAGGAAAGGATATGCTCAGTGGATTGTTGGGCAGAAAGGTCGGCATGACACAGGTATTTGGTCCGAATGGAACAGTGATACCTGTAACCGTGATCGAGGCTGGCCCGTGTGTTGTGACACAAATCAAGACCATAGCCCAGGATGGTTATGAAGCAGTTCAGATAGGTTTTGAGATGACCTCATTGAAAAACGTAACGCGTCCTGAACTGGGTCATCTAGGGCATAAGCTGCCCCTCTTAAAAGCGCAACGCAAGCGTTTGCAAGAGTATCAACAGAAAAAGAAGACTTCCGAAGGTGCAGAGGAAGAGACCGAGAAACCAGACAAGCAGATCACAAAATTGCTCAAGGTACAGGATAACCGCCAGCGTCGTCCCGGCCCCGAGGTTGGACCCTTCAAGGTTCTGCGCGAGGTTTCTATACAGCAGGGGATTTCACAAGAGGACATGGAGCTGGGAAAGACCTTTGATGCAAGCCTTTTTAGCGTAGGAGAAGCGGTTGATATCGTTGGTACTAGCAAAGGTAAGGGCTTCCAGGGTGGGGTGAAGCGTCACGGATTCAGTGGTGGCCCAAAGACTCATGGTCAGTCTGATCGCACCCGTGCACCTGGTTCTATCGGCTCCGGCACCACGCCAGGCCGTGTGCTAAAAGGCACGCGCATGGCTGGTCATATGGGTCACGAACGTGTGACGATGAAGAAACTACAAGTGATTCAAGCTGATCCTGAGCGCAATCTATTGGTAATCAAGGGTTCGGTTCCTGGAGCCAATGGCGGACTGCTCATGATTAAGAAGCATGTATGAGGTAACCGAAAATGCCCTCGACTACAGTCTATAACATGGCCGGAGAGGCCGTAGAGCAACTCGAACTGAGTGAGCAGGTGTTTGGAGTTATCCCAAACGAGGCCGTGCTCCATCAGGTAGTAGTTGCGCAACTGGTCAATCGCCGCCAGGGCACCGCTTCCACCAAGACGCGCAGCGAAGTTGCGGGTGGAGGCAGAAAACCATATAAGCAAAAAGGTACAGGCAGGGCGCGTCAGGGAAGTAATCGCGCTCCTCAGTTTCGCCATGGTGGTGTTGTCTGGGGACCCAGACCACACATCTATCATCACGATGTACCAAAGAAGATGCGTCGCCTGGCCATCAAGTCGGCTCTATCCGACAAACTGGCTAACGAGCACCTGATTGTGCTGGATAGGTTGGCTCTGGACACGCCTCGCACAAAAGATATGTTGGAAGTTCTGGAGAGTCTGCCGGTTGATGGCAAGCTCCTGATGATGCTTCCTCAGCGTGACGAGAATATCATGCTCTCCACGCGTAATATTCCTTCTGCCAAGGTTCAGCATGTTTCCTCCATCAACGTGGTTGAACTGCTGAAGCATGATTATGTGATTATGTCGGTCAACACTGTGCGCTGGATTGAACTGGTGTTTGGCGAGGGTCTCAGTACTGATGAGGCCAACCAACGCATCGCAGCCATCGTGTCTGAGGCGACAGAAGAGTCCGAAGAGGAGTCTGAGGAAACACCCGAAACATCAGAGGAGTCCTCAGAAGAGTCCAAAGAGGAGCCTGAGGAAACGACTGAAACTGCAGAGGAGTCCGCAGAAGAGTCCGAGGAAGCTACTGAAACACCTGAAGAATCTGACATTTCAGTCGAGCCGTCCGAGGATGAGAAGGAGTAGCAGCCGTGGAAATCACAGAAATCTTGCGTCACGGTATCGTGACCGAGAAGACAGTAAATCTGCAAAGCCAGAATAAGTATACCTTCAGGGTCGCGCTAGAGGCCAATAAAATTGATGTGCGCCGGGCGGTTGAGACGCTTTTCAAGGTAAAAGTTATCTCAGTCAACATGATACGTATGCCTGGTAAAGAGAGAATGCTTCGCCGCCGTGGTGCAGCTCCTCGATCCCTGGGGGCTCGTGAGTGGAAGAAAGCCATCGTGACCCTGGCTGAGGGTCAGTCAATCGATGCATTGAAGGCATAAGGGAAGGTGTGAGAGATGCCAATCAGACAGTATCGACCAACATCTCCTGGCCGTCGTGGCATGTCGGTCTCAACTTTCGAAGAGATTACGAAGACTAAACCAGAGAAATCTCTGGTTGTGAAGTTGCAGAAACACGCCGGGCGCAATAACCAGGGAAAGATTACAACTCGCCATCGTGGTGGTGGTGCAAAACGTGCCTATCGCTTGATTGATTTTAAGCGGAACAAGCCAGGTGTGCCCGCACGCGTGGCGGCGATTGAGTACGATCCCAATCGTTCGTCCCGCATCGCTCTGCTGCACTATCTGGATGGAGAGAAGCGCTATATCATCGCTCCGCTGGGTCTCAAGGTTGGGGATCAGGTGCAGTCGGGACCCGAGGCTGATATTAAGCCGGGCAATGCTCTGCCATTGAAGAATATTCCCGCTGGTACGGTTATTCATAATATTGAGTTGACCAAAGGGCGGGGTGGACAAATGGTACGTGGTGCCGGTGTCGGCGCTCAGCTTATGGCGAAAGAGGGCGATTATGCACTCGTGCGCCTGCCTTCGGGTGAGCAGCGTCGTGTACACATTCTCTGCTCGGCCACCATAGGTCAGGTTGGCAACGTCGATCATGAGAACCGTAGCCTTGGTAAAGCCGGGCGTTCGCGTCACCTGGGCCGTCGTCCATCCGTTCGTGGATCTGTTATGAACCCCCGCGACCATCCACATGGTGGTGGTGAGGGTCGTGCGCCTATTGGTGGTCAGCCGCAAACTCCCTGGGGCAAGCCAGCGTTAGGGTTTAAAACGCGCAAGAACAAGAGAACAGATCGCTTTATTGTCCGGCGTCGTAACGCTGGCAGGAGGAAGTAGGCATGTCGCGCTCAAGGAAAAAAGGGCCATACATACACGAATCACTGAGGAAGAAAGTCCTGGTGATGATGAAGAGCGGCGACCGTCGCGTGATTAAAACCTGGTCACGTGCATCGACCATCTTCCCGCAAATGGTGGGGATGACGATCGGCGTTCACAATGGAAAAACGCATGTGCCCATCTATATCACCGAAAATATGGTCGGTCATAAGTTGGGTGAGTTTTCCCCAACGCGTCACTTCCGTGGCCATGCCGGTGGGAAGAATGAACGAACCACATCGGTTCGCTGAGGTTTAAAATGCAAGTTCGAGCTATTGCTAAAGATATCGGTATTCCACCGCGCAAGATGCGCCTGGTCACAGATTCTGTGAAGGGATTGGCTGTTAATCAGGCTCTCGCATATCTTCAGTTTATGCCCAACGCGGGAGCGCAACCTGTGAGCAAGGTTGTGGCCTCGGCTGCGGCAAATGCGGAGAATAATTACAGCATGAATCCTGATGATCTCTATATTCTGAATATTGTGGCGGATGACTCATTTCGAGTCAAGCGTATTAAGGCGCGTCCGCATGGTCGGGCCGCACGTATTTTGCGCCGTTTCTGCCATGTGACAGTGATCGTTTCGGACGATCCGCTAGACGCGAGAAGCTAAGAAGGAGGGTGCTTTGGGACATAAAGTACATCCCACTGGTTTCAGGCTCGGCGTCGTAAAAGGCTGGCAGTCTCGCTGGTACGCAGAGCGTGATTACAAAGATCTCTTTGCAGAAGATTTCAAGCTGCGAAAGATGATTAATAAAGAACTGGCCAATGCTTCGATCTCGCGTATCGAGATTGAGCGAGCGGCAGCCAATCAGGTTGCAGTGACTATTCATACCGCCAAACCAGGTATTGTGATTGGTCGCAGTGGTGAGAAAGTTGATAAGTTACGTGCCAACCTTGAGGCAGCTACAAAAAAACGTGTGCGCCTGAATATTGTAGAGATTCGCCAGCCAGAACTGGATGCTTACCTGGTTGGACGTAGCATTGCCGAGCAACTGGAGAAGCGCGTCTCTTTCCGCCGGGCTATGAAGCAGGCCGTGCAGAAGTCGATGCGTGCTAACGCCAAAGGTATTCGCGTCATTGTCGGTGGTCGCCTGGGTGGGGCAGAAATTGCACGCTCCGAGAAAGAGGTTGAGGGGAAGATTCCTCTGCATACTCTGCGTGCTGACATCGACTATGGTCTGACCGAGGCGCATACCACTTTCGGAGTAATCGGCATTAAAGT
>DAOTTL010000218.1:0-3899 GCA_034438135.1 Ktedonobacteraceae bacterium
AAAAGGGGGGGGGGGGGGGGGAAGAGAACGACTTTTGCGAAACCCTGTATCGATAGAGCGTGTTCTTTGACAAGAGAGGAGACCTGTAATGTCAATCTCGACAAAAGAGAGGCGACCGGGCGGTTTGCCCTATAAATGGATTGTCGTATTGGTAGTGATTTTTGGCTCGTTTATGTCCATCCTCGATCAGACGGTGGTTAACAATGCCATTCCTCGCCTGTTGGACGTGTTTTCAACCAATATTAACAATCTTCAATGGATCATCACGGCCTATACGCTTACTCAGGGGGTTGTAACTCCAACAACGGCCTTTTTTGCTAACCGACTGGGAACGAAGCGCTTCTATATCATCGCGCTTGCTCTATTCACGCTGGGTTCGGCGCTCTGCGGAATAGCCTGGAGCCTGCCTGTGCTGGTTTTCTTTCGGATTATCCAGGCGATTGGCGGGGCAACCCTTCTCCCGTTAGCTATTACGTTGATCTTCAGCGAGTTCCAACCGCACGAGCGTGGATTGGCAACTGGCGTTCTGGGCATTTCGGCGCTGATGGCTCCCGCGATCGGTCCTACCCTTGGGGGCTATATTATAACCTACGCAGACTGGCCGCTCATCTTTTACATCAATGTGCCGATAGGTATTATTGGCATCATTATGGCAATCGTGTTCTTGCGCAACAGACAAAGTGAGGGACGTGTAAGCTTCGATGTGCCAGGCTTCGTCCTGGTCGCGGTCGGTCTTGCCTCAGTGCTGTATGCGCTGGCGAGCGCCACCAGTTCCGGCTGGGCCTCTTCGCAGGTACTGGTGCCCCTGTTCGGCGGCCTCGTTCTGCTTGCGCTTTTTGCCTTCGTTGAACTGCGCACCGCCCGCCGTGGAGGACAGCCACTTGTCAACCTGCGCCTCTTCGCTAACAGTCCCTTCACAACCAGCAATATAGCGAACGGCCTGATCTCTTTCGGCTTCTTCGGCGGACTCATCTTGCTACCCATCTACCTGCAACAGCTACGAGGTCTGACTGCCTTTCAGTCGGGACTGATCACGCTCCCTATGGCCATTGCAGCAGTCATCAGCGCGATTACCATCGGACGTCTGGTAGATCGCGTCGGGAGTCGCGTGGTAGTCCTGCCTGGATTGGTCCTGATGATCCTCTCAACCTGGCTGCTCACTCAAGTAACGCTGACGACTCCCTATCCATGGTTTGTGACAATCTTTATTATACGCGGACTCGGGCTGGGCTGTCTGATTCAACCGCTAACGATCTCAGCGCTCTCGACGATCCCCCCACGACAGTATGCCCAGGCCTCCTCGCTCAATACAGTTATCCGTTTCGTGATGACTGCTCTGGGCATCGCTGTCCTGGCCACAGTTGTGCAGAGCCGAGCCAGCTTCCATATCAGCGAACTCGTTCGCCAGATCAGACCATCCTCAGCTACGGCAATCGCCTCGCTCAGTCATCAAGGGCTGAATATGGCTCTTCAGGATGCCTTCTGGGTCACACTGGTCGCTTTCGTGCTGGCCTTAATCGCGGTCTCTTTCATAAGCGTACCCAGAGCCGTTCAGCAAGAAAAGCCTATAGAGAATGAGGCTGTCCAGCCAGCAGTCTAAATAGACGGGCAGTTCGCTCATGTATGCGTGCTGCAACAGTTTGTGCAGCACGCATACATACCCGTCTTAACTTTCACCCTATCTGAAGGTTACTTAAAAAGGATGCGTTTGCCAGCAGCTTCTCTGCTGACAAACGCATCCTTTTCTTCTGAAGACCTAGATCCTCTGGGGAGAACCAGTCTCACCGGACGCACTGGCCTGCCGCCGCAGGTCCGCTGAAAAACGGGCGTTTTTCTCGCCAGCAGACGCCCTCTCACGAGGCCAGCATCCCAGAGCGATTACCGCCAGTAAAAGGCCCGAATTGAAATCGGTCGCCATGCCGGTAAAGATCATCCCAAACGCCTGTGTGAAATACCATACCAGAACGCTGATGATGAGCGAGGCAAGCAAAAGCGGAACTACCTGCCTGTCTTTTGCGACGATCAGTCCGATCCCCAGCGCCAGGAAGACGACGATCAGCACGATATTGAGCGGGATCTCCGCATTCGTCGTCACATTGGCCAGAGCTTGCAGGATGGGATCAAACAGGTACGTATTGAGTCCGCCACCTCCTACCATGCCCCCAATGGCACCCGAAATCTGTTGCGGCTGCCACCAGAAGGGTTGCAGTTGCAACAGCGCCGCGAAGATCCAGAAACCTCCCAGCACCCAGCGCAGTTGCAGCCGGGAAAGCAGACCCTCTCCCCGCCTGTTGTCCTCTCCCGCACGCGGATAAACCGCCAATCCGATCAGTGGATAGAGGAGCACCGCTCCTGGTGCTCCGCTCAGAATGCTAGAGGTTCCGGTCAACAGCAAACTCATGCCTTCCCCACCATACCAGACAATCAACGACCAGACAATCGAGACTACCATCGTGGTACGCACCCAGATGCCAGTGATCAATAGCACCCCGATCGCCACCTGGACCACCGCGACCAGCCAGTTAATCAACACCAGATTGTGTGTCACGATACCGACGATCCATTGCAGATTGGTACCAATCAGACCAGGCTGTCCCTGCACAATCGGCGCCATCACCCCATCAATCATATTCATGGTAAACATTTGTGGCTGCAATTGGAGCAAGCCATCGATGAGCCAGATCACTCCCAGAATCTGGCGCAAGCGCCTCATGGATAAGAGCATGCGAAAATACCTCTTGCTTTCTTGGCAAACCATGCTGACCTGGTTTGCCTCCGTGGCTCTCCGGCCAGCCAGGCCAACATCTGTCAGATCTCTCATTGTTATAGAGTGCTGAGAGATTTGTCTATACGGATTTCTCCCTATCGGACCAGACCTCTCGTATCCGCAGGAATCAGGAGAGGAACCTGAGAACTTCTCAGCAGGGACGCTCTCGCTGAAGAACGAAAGACACGAGCGGATCGCCATTTAGGAGGGAGCCTGTTGCACAACAATTCGTCCATTCATATCTGGATGAAACACGCAGGTGTAGAGATAGGTTCCAGGGCTGTGAAAGGTGTAACTCCAGGATTGCCCGGAGGATAAGATCGGGCTGTGAAAGCCACGAGCGGTCGTAGACCCATTCGTTCCCTGGGTAACGGTATGGGCCATGGGATCATGATTGGTCCAGGTAATGGTCGTGCCAATAGTCACGACGACGGTATTGGCATGATAGGCACGCTGAGACATGGTAATGAGCACATGCCCATGTTGCAGCGGGAGGGTGCTGACGTTCACCACCCGTGGCTGGTTATTCAAGGGGGCGGTGACCAGTGAAAGGCCCACTTTGAATAAAAGAGCCCCGCCAATCAAGCAAAGGATCACGATGAGTTCACGTTTGCCTTTTTTCATGGCTTCATCTCCCTTTCATGCCTGCAAAAGCTCTAAAGAAGTGCTTGTAGGGAAAGCATTTGACCCGGAAACCCGCTTCTTCCTTCATATACCTGGAGCGGTATCAACGCAACGGACGTACAGGAAACAAACCCGGCGCGTAAACAGCAAAGGAGAGGTGCCAGAGTCCTGTCATAGAGAGGTGTGGGCAGAGAGTGAATCTCCTCGGCGAGTCGTCATCATGATTGCAAAGGTCAGGGCGCTAGCACAAACTATGACCAGCAAGGCCCAGAAAAATGGCCACACACGTATGGGTTCGCCTGATCCTCAGAACACAAGAGCTTATGCTCTCTTCAACAGATATGCTTTTCTTGCTTAGTATAAGCAATTGGTACGTGCTTGCCTATTAGGAGAAGTCCCTATTTTCACTCCCATTAGCGATCGTTTTTCTCGTTGTGAACAGACGCGACAACAAAGAGATGAGAGAAATAGACAGCACTCAAATAGGGATTTCTCCCTAGTTAAGAGC
>DAOTTL010000219.1:0-15136 GCA_034438135.1 Ktedonobacteraceae bacterium
CGCTCATCGTCGCTCGTGCGAGCTGGGGGAGGAACGACTGGACGTAGCCAGCGCCAGATGATCCATTCGCGCCGTATCTGCCCATGTGCTCGTTCGCGAGTGTTGCGTAGGGTGGACAGTTCGGTATCCAGGGTGAGCAGTTCACGTTCAACTTCCAGACGCACCTGTAAGAGTTCAACGCGTTTGCGTTCGCGTGTGCGGAACGCCTGCACATCGACGTCTCTCCCCGGTGTGTGGTCGAGGATGTGGTCGGTGGTCATTGACAGCACAATGATGAGTGCAGGGAACACCAGGCCGAGCCAGGGTGCACTGACTTGCATCCAACCAGGGGTTCGGTTGAGATCTGCCGGATGGTATCCCTGTAAGCTCCCAGCAGCATTGGCAAAGGCAGAAACAGCCGCACAGATGCCCACACCCACCAGATTCAGATGTGCACCTCGTTCATCGCGCATCCGTGTAGCGTTTAAGCGTGCCTGCATACAGACCACACTGACGAGGTCGAAGCCAAGAGCCAGTGCGTACCCAAGCAGTCCGAAGATCGCTCCGTGGGTGATATCCGTATTAAAGAACGCACCACTCTCCAGAACACTAATAATCATGAACACAACAATCACCAGGCCGAAAAAACCGACCGGAGTGAAGAGATGCCGCCCCGCCGTTGCCAGGGCAGCGCGTATCTGACGACGACTCATCGCCAGCCCGACGATAACCGCGGCTGCAAGCAGGAAACCGAATACACCTCCACCGATAGTCCAGGGCGTCAGATAGGTTTGCCAGTCCATGCAATCCTCCAAGAGATCAAGGTATGGATCATTCTGTGGTCATTGTATGAGAGGCTGAAAACAGCGTCAACGCCACAGCGAGTGTGCTCTCGCGTTTTTGGGGAAGAAAGATGCAAAAAAGGCATGAGAACTGGAGGAGTGTCCGGAAGGCATTGTCCTGCTTCAATCGGCCTGGGGAGACACATGAGCCTCTTTTTCTCTTTGGGAGTTTCTTCTTCCATACGCTGCTCTCAGAGAAGGTCTTCTCAGCGCATTGTTTTCCCTTTGCTCAGGAGACACCCGTCGGAGGAGTTGGTCGTTTTCTCTCAGATTGAGAGCTCGACTTTGTACATTGTTCATCAGTAGCAAACGGCCTTGGTAAGGCGGTCAAGGGTCCCACGGGGGACTAAAACCACATCAGGATCAGTGGGTGCTGTGGAAAAAGAGAAGTCTCCCCAGAAGTGCTGTCGGACCTCAGCCAGGACATCATGAAAGGTTGCTGTGTGTTTGCGATACCAGGCAGCTTGAGTGACAGGAATGCATCCATCGGGATGAAGCGCGCGCCCGAAGAGCGCAAGCAGGCTGTAGAGGCCGAAGAGCATGGGCGTGGTGCGGTCAATGGCAAGGTCGGCCCACTGGCGCTGGGTTTCGATCCCCAGGCAGGCCCGGCACTCCTCGAAAGTCGTTTCCAGGCCCCAGCGTTTCATGAAAGTGCTCACGATCTGCTCGGCGGTCTGCGTTTGGTCGGTGGAAAACAGCGCTTTGGGGGGTCGCTTTCCCTGGGGATCACGGGTGAGAACCCAGCGGATGGGCAAAGGGTCAAAATACCACAAAGCAGTCCCGGTACAGACCTCCAGCGTCCGTTCTCCTTGTCCATACCAGGGAAGAGTGAGACGTTGCCAGGTAGTGTGTTCGCATTCGTCTCAAGGGAGGGAAGGCGTGGACCAACCACTTGAGGGCAGCCGATGGTCTGCGCGTCACGTTCCGGCGGCGCTTCATGGATGACCGAATCCAGACGGAAAGGCGCGATGAGGGTCACCTGCTGCTTCTGAGAGTGTCCACCCAGTTCCAGGATACTGTCAGAAGCAGCGTGATCGGCAGTGTGGGGAACCAGCGCCGCACCAGACTCCCCATTTGATGTGCCCACATGCCCACCGTCTTGTGGCGTTTGCCCAACGTTGCGCTCACCTCTGGGATGGTCGTCAGCACACACAAAAAGGGCAACGCGCAGTGTTGTTTGGTCCACGGCAGCGTGACGACAACGGCCATCATGATCCATCGCAGACCAGGGCTACTCACTGATTTCTTGCGGCTGGAGAGCATACTGTCGCGGTAATGTCCACGTTTACTGATCTGGCTGCCCCGGCGTCGTTCCAGCGTTTCATCGATAACCAGTTCCAACGTGCCGCCTTCCTGGACGAAGGTGTCCACGATCAGTTGAAGCAACTGACGACTCACAGCCAGGGGCGACCAGCGTGCCCGGTTGAGGACCTGATGGAACGCGCTGAAGTTCGTCTCTCCCTCATGGCCGGTGTGACGCAGGGCGGATGCTACGCTACGGCGTCCATGGGCCAACAGCGTACCAGTCAACGTTGGGGCGGTAAACAGTGGCCGAAAGGCGGCCAGAACGGCTCTCATAGGTTCAGGTAAGGGCATAAGTACCCTCCAGAAGAAGAGAGTGTTTCGGGTAGTGATGCGACACCCCTTGAACCATTGTGGCCTCACCGCAATAGTCGGAGAGAGTATTACAGTGTGGGGCCAGATGGTAACGCCAGTGGCTTCGGGTCAGTGGTGGTCCTCTGGTTATCCTTGGCTGAACGAGGCCGCGATGGTGCCATACAAGAGCGTATCCATCCTTGCATACGCTCTTGTATGTGAGCCACTGAAGAGGTATATGCACGGCAAGGAAGAAATACAGCGGAGATAATCTCTCCTGCTGCGTCGCGGGTGGTAAGCAGGCAAGTTGTCCACCAACAGCGGCGATGGTGACAGGCAATTTGCCTGTATTGTGTTCCTCTGCTTGGGATTAGCGCTTGCTTTGGGCAACCAGTATGCGCTCTGAACCCGCGCGGGCAGGGCGGCAAAGGATCAGGAAGAGCAGCAGGGTCGCCAGACTGAACGCGGCAATGGAACCGGCCATGGGCAGAGCGTTCGCGGTACCACCCAGGCCCACTAGCGGGGCAACGACGGCTCCGATGGCGAACTGCAAGACTCCTAGAAGGCCCGACGCACTGCCCGCGGCGCGGGTTGTAGCCAGTGCCAGCGTTGTCGCGTTCGGCATGATCAAGCCCAGGCTGGCGGCGAGCAAGAAAAACGAGAGCAAGAGACCCACCAGGCCAATACCAGCCAGGACAACCCCGAGCAAGGTCACACCTCCCAGAAGCAGCATACCATACCCGAAGGTCAGCAGCGTTTGCGACGAGACACGCCCAAGCAGCCGACTATTCACCTGGGCCATGATGACAATCCCCAGGGCGTTAGCACCGAAAATCCAGCCCAACGTCTGGGGCGAGACACCATAGATGACTTGCAAGACGAAAGGTGAAATGGAGATGTAGATAATGCAGGCTGTGAAGGCGAAGCCGCAGGAGAGGGCATAGCCAACGAAACGGCGATCCATCAAGAGATCACGAAAATCATTCAGCGAAGCAGAGAGACCACCATGCTGGCGCTGGCTCACCGGAAGCGTTTCGCCGAGTCCAAACAGAGATCCCGCGAACATGACCATGCCACTGAGAGCGATGGCCGCAAAGACCCCGTGCCAGGAAGTAAACCTGAGTAACTGGCCACCGATCACGGGTGCAATCATGGGCGCAAGACCATTCATCTGCATCAGCAAAGAGAAGAAACGCGCTCGTGTCAGGCCCTGGTAGAGGTCACTGACAATCGCGAGAGCCAGTGCAACCCCCGCAGCTCCGGCAATACCCTGGATAAAACGCAGTGCGATTAGCAGGTAGATCGAGGGCGCGACCACGCACAGCAGAGAGGTCAGGGCAAAGGCCGCGACGCCGATAAGCAGAGGGCGGCGCCGTCCCAGCGCGTCACTAATAGGCCCGGCAACCACCTGACCCAGCGCCAGACCGAGAATAAAAGCGCTCAAGGTCATCTGCGTCTGCGAAGCCGCAGCTGCCAGATCGTGACCCAGAGCTGGCAGCGAGGGCACATACATATCATTTGCCAGTGGTCCCAGCGCCCCCAATCCTCCCAGAATGAGCACATGGCTCAGGTGAATCTTCCCACCACTTCCCCCACTGACCGGCGCTATCTGTTCAGTTTCTACAACAACAGCCTCTACCGCTGCTTCTTGTTTCCTTGGTTGCATTGTTAAAGATTTCCTTTTGAATACCCTATCTTCGATAATTCGCCTGGCAGGATGTTATGATTCTTTCCTGTCTTCTTGCAATGGGAAAGTAAACACACGCTGCGGCTCAACAAAGATAGCCACTCGCTTCTCTCCTGGCATGCGCTCGTCGGCGGCGACATCTCGCTTGAGGTACTTTTGCGACATCGCGTTGCTGAAACGGTACTCGGGATCTTCTTCGATGCGCGCAACCGAGCCGCGGATCTCTAGCGAGCGATAAGGATTGGTGGCATCGGCCAGTGCGATCGCAATCCGCGGCTCGCGCAGGAGGTTGCGATGCTTCTGGCGAATTTTGTTCATGCTAAAAATGAGATGGGTGCCATCCCAGTTGAACCAGACGGGACTGACTTGTGGCTCCCCCTTCGGTCCAATGGTCGCTATATATGCCGTGGTGGTAGATTGCAGAATATCGAGAAAGTTCTCTGGAATAATTGACATGGTAACCCGCTCTTTCTTGTTTCTTTCCTGTGTCAGACAGGACTGTGCCTGGCTTTGTGCTGGTCAGAAATTTTCTGACTTCATTTGCCAGGAGTATACCTGATCTGGTACAATGAACGCAAATCATGTTCATCATGTTCTCATGAAAGGTGTTCATATGAATTTTTCACAATTCCAGAGCCTGGTAGCGCTGGCGGAGACGGGTAGTTTCACGGAGGCAGCTTTTGCGATTGATCTGACGCAATCGGCGGTCAGCCATGCTCTGGCGGCCCTGGAAAAGGAACTCGGTGTGACGCTGCTTGAACGCAATCGCACAGGCGTGGTGGCGCTGACCAACATTGGAGAGAAGGTCATTCCACATATGCGCTCCATCCTGGCCTCGGCTGCGGCTATTGAACAGGAGGCAAAGGCCACGCGAGGGCTGGCGGCTGGAAAAGTACGCGTGGGCAGCATGGAATCGATCGTTCCTCCCCATCTATTGGCGAGTATCTTAACCCGTTTTCAGACCGCGTACCCGGAGATAGAAGTGGTTCTGTTTGAAGGCGCGATGTTTGAGGTAGGAGAATGGATTGAAAAGAGCGTGATCGATGTCGGCTTTGTGATTATGCCCGCGCCCGGGATGAGCAACACGTTGATCGCCACTGATGAGATGTGCCTGCTCGTTTCAGCCGGACACCACCTGCATACCAGGAAGGCTGTTACGCCCGCTGAACTGCGCGAAGAGGGTTTTGTGATGGAAAAAAACCAGTGTTCCTTGCGCTTGATGCAGCGAGCGGGCCTGGTGCCAAACAAAAGCAAGCCGTCGATTCGCTATCAGGCCAGTGACAGCGCGACTATCCTTGCGATGATCCGCGAGGGGCTTGGCATCACGCTGATACCGCGTGCCATCTTGCCGCCAAAACTGGAAGGGCTGGTAGCTCTCCCGCTCGACCCGCCATTTCATTTCCAGCTCGGCCTCGCAGTCAAGGCCCAGGAGACTGCCACGCCCGCTGCAAAGCTGTTCGTCCAGACGGCTGTGGAGTGCGCCCGAAAGCTGAGTGCTGGCGTGGCTGCTTGACAGCCGGGCAGGGGCACGGTTTAGTCCACCAGGAAATCCCACCCAAGGTCGAGTGCTCCCTGACCGAATTCGGGACCAGCTCAGGGCCGATTATTGTGCAGATGCTTGATTGGGGAGAAGAGTATATGGAGCACATTCAAGAACAAAAACGGCACCAGTCCCGCTTAACAACATTCCAGCAGTACAAGATCAAACATGCTTCCCTGGAAAAAATGGATGACCTGCTGATGAACGCCATTGATGAGCACACCAGTCATGGCATCAATGGACCCAGCGGAGTCGGAAAATCGACCGTGATGATGCGGATAGCAGAACGTTGCCGGAAAGAGGAGCCAGATTCTTCGGTGATGCCTGTCGTGGTCGTTCAGGCAGCTCCGGAAGATGTTGGATCAGCAGCTCGCCTGGATTTTTACAAATGAGGGAACGGCAAGCCCACTGGATGAAGGAGGAACCCCCGCGCATTGATGCCGGGGAGTGTCAGCGCCAAGTGCTTCACCAACTACGCGGGCATGTTGCGGTGCGGGACCGCATACAGAATCTGCCTGTGATTTTACCCCCATGTAGGCAGCGTTTGTGAAGCATATCCTGGCCTACTTCTACGCTCCCAGGCCGATTGAGAGCTATGAGGGAGGCAATTGATGCTGTGAAGCATCCTTTGGCAGCGATTCGGTAGTGTGCAGCATATTGTGGCTGTACGTCGAGAGCATGCCGTCATCCTGTTTTTGGCTCACGTTTCCTCGATTTCCTTACCAGAATATGCTGCACAGTGCCAATATATGCTTCACGGGGGTTGTTTTCCCCTCAAAATACCGTATGCTTTTCTGAGACCCATGTTTGAGCAGTCCCTCGTAGATTGGCATCCACTGTGTACTCACCGTCGTTGTAGGATCGTGCTTGTCGAACAGAGGTGCATGAATCATGCCATCAAAAGCCTTACCGATGGCCCCCGCAGCTTACGTTCAGTGGTGTCGTGCGCGCGCCCTCGCGCCATCTACCTGTGACTAGCTCTCCACTATTCGAGGATCAGAGGCTGTGCGTCGCGTCACGTCGCGTCGCGTCGCGTCGCGTCACGTCACGTCGCGTCTCGTGCGAAGAATGTAAGCGGCGCTTACCCCTCGCGGAAAATGGGCGTCACCATTCAATTCGAGCGTCAAAATCCTGAGTTGTGGGCCATTGTCGTGATGGATCGTGACGAGTCGGTGCTCGAATTCTTTGAACAGCCAGACATCTTCAAAATTCGTTATCTCGACAAATCTGGGAAGAAGATGGGGGGCCACTACTACACTCCAGATTTCCTGGTTCTCCGCAACGATTCGGTCTGTTTTGAAGAGTGGAAGCGCGAGGATGACCTCAAGCAGCTCGCTACACGCTATCCGTTCCGCTACCAGCTACAGGAAGATGGAAGCTGGCGCTGTCCGCCGGCAGAGGAGGCGGTTTCCGCACTCGGACTCACCTTTCGCGTGCGCTCCTCAGCAGAACTCCATTCGACGTATGTTGACAATCTGCTTTTCCTCGAAGATTACTTTGATATGACGCTTGCGGTGCCGGTGCAGGTGCAAACAACCATTCTCCAGCGTCTCCGAGAGACACCTGGTCTTCCTCTTTCTGCGCTTGCCTTCGATGGTTCCGGTGTGCGCGCGAACGACGTGTATGCTATGCTCGCGCTGGATTTGCTCTACACAGACCTCGCAGCGCCGCTCATTCAGCATGGGCTATCTGCCTGCATGCCGAGCAAGCACGCACGCACCCATGCACACCTTCTGCCGACACGCCTCGCCTCGCGGGTGGGTAGCCCTTTCCCAGAAGGAAACGCGCCGCTCACCGTCAATACCCAGCTTTTGTGGGATGGGCGCGCCTTTACCCTCATCAATCCTGGCGACACCACGACCACACTCTTGCCAGAGAAAGGCGCGCTCATCCAGATTCCCTCGGACTTCTTCTTCCAGTTGCTCGATACCGGGGTGATCACGCGACTCCGTGCCGAAGAAGACCTGCCCGTCTCCCCAGAAGGAGACCGCCTCATGGATCGAGCCACACCAGAGGATCAGCGCCAGGCGGTTATCCGCTTTGAGAAGGTCATGGCCTACCTCAGTGGGGAGAAAGAGCGTTACGCTGGGGTTCCTCCGCGCACGCTGCACCGCTGGGTAGCGCGTTTTCGGGAAGCGGAAGAACAGTTCGGCAGCGGCTATGTTGGCTTGCTTTCACGTAAGGCGTCGCAGGGCAACCGTGAGCCGAAAGCCCCATCCGCGCCGCGCGAACTGATGGACACCTTCATCACCGAACAGTTTGAAACGCCACGCCATATGCCTGCTGCTTCCGTATACCGTGCGTACGAGCAGGAGTGCCGCAAGCGAGGTCTGACCGCGCTCTCTGCCCGTGCGTTCTATCAACGGATCAAACAGCGAGCGACGCCAGAGCAAACCGAAGCCAGAGCAGGCGCGCGAGCCGCATACCCTGAGCAGCCCTGGTTCTGGGAAATCACCGAAACGACCCCCCGGTATGGCAGTCGCCCCTTCGAGGTGGCCCATATCGATCATACCGAACTGGACATCCAGATCCGCAGTTCCTCGACCGGCGAGCTGCTGGGCAAGCCCTGGGTCACGTTCATGATGGAGGCCTACTCCCGTCGTCTCCTCGCCGTCTATTTGACCTTCGACCCGCCTTCGTATCGTTCGGTGATGATGGTCTTGCGCATTTGTGTACAGCGATACGCGCGCCTCCCCCAATCCGTTGTGGTGGATGGCGGGCGCGAATTCCACAGCGTCTACTTTGACAGTTTACTTGCCCGCTATCGCTGTACCAAGAAGACGCGCCCCTGGGCCAAACCACACTTCGGGTCCGTCTGTGAACGTGAAGCCTCGACAGTGTATACAACGCAACCGTTAGAGAGAACAGAACCTGTGGGCGGCTCGCCTGAGCCAGCAGGTTCGGCAGTTCCACCACCAGCCAAAAAGACCCGCACGCGCAAGAAGGCCGAGGTGGTTTCTGGTGGAGCCGCAGATCCGGGAAGTTTGGCCCAGGCCGAGGAAGGTGTGGTGTCATCCGTCACGCCACCAAAACGGGGCCGAAAGAAGAAAAAAACCGCAGACGAGGCCGGTTCCCCTGTTGAAACGGCTGCATCCTCGTCCACAGGCTCCCGCACCACAGGCTCCCGCAAGCAGTCCACCTGCAAAACCCAAACGAACCAGACGCATTGGAGAACCGAAACCGAAGCGCTATCCAGTCGGAGAGCCAGAGGCGGAGCAAGGCTTATAGCGTCGCTCCAAGCTGATCACATGTCTCCTGCTGTAGCAGCATTGGCCATGAAAAGCGCGCGCTCCGTCAGCGCTTTTCCCTTGTTGTGGATGAGACTTGAGTGTGGCGCAATCGGGTGGTGAGTTTGGCGTTGAGAGCAGAACCATCTTGCATACCTTTCTCAAGCGACTGCAACGAAAATGTTGCCTGATTATGACTCTCCCCGACAGGCCAAACCAAAGTGTACCAGCGCCCTTCTCAAGCCCCTTCCTCTCTCTCGTTTTCCCAGCGGACGCCAACCCTCTGTCCCGAAAACGCCACATTCAAGCCTCATCTACACTTGTTTTTGGATTCCTTCTCTGTTATATTTACCTTCATATATCAAATTGTTTTGATACAAATGGGATTGGAGAAATATGATGGATGGTCTGCTCATTCCTCCGCCAGAGGTGCTCAAACTCGCGGGGCATCCTATTCGCTGGAGCGTCTTGACCCGCCTGGCGCGATCGGATTACCGTGTTCAGGAACTTGTGGCCTTTTTACAGCTTCCACAAAATCTGGTCTCGTACCATCTCCGCCAACTGCGTGCTGGCAATCTGGTGACCGAGCGAAAAAGTAGCGCCGATGAGCGCTCCGTCTATTACAGTCTGGATCTGGAGCAATTTCGGGTGCGCTATGTTCAGGCAGGTTCGCAGCTTCACCCGGCGCTTACAGAAGTCACCACGGGTTCGGGAGGCGAAGAACAGCAAGAGACGGTACCGCGTCCATCGTTGCGCGTCCTGTTTCTCTGCACCCAGAACAGTGCGCGCTCACAAATGGCGGAAGCGCTGCTCCGGCACCTGAGTCATGGAACCATCGAGGCGTACAGTGCAGGAAGCGCTCCAGCAGCACAGGTCCATCCAAGGGCCATGCAGGTCATGGAGCACACCGGTATCGACATGGGTCAGGCGTGCCCAAAGCACTTCGACACGTTTCTGGGTCAGCACTTTGATGCCATCGTGACGGTCTGTGATCGCGTGCGCGAAGTTTGTCCGGTCTTTCCCGATGATCCGGAGCGTATCCACTGGAGTTTTCCTGATCCCGCGCTGGTGGAAGGGTCGGAAGAGGTGCGCTCTCACGCGTTCGAGCACACCTCGCTCCAGCTCACCACGCGCCTGCGTTTACTGATCACGTTGTTGGAGCGAGAACATCGCGTGTAAAGGAGTTTCATGAGTCATTCTACCCTGATCGACCCGTCGCCTCAGTCTGCTACCACCACACCAGCAGTTGTACGGACAGCACGCGTTTCACTGTGGGCCTGCGCGGCTTCCGAGGGCCTTGGGACGTTCGGCCTGGTCTTTGCGGGCTGTGGCGCACTCATGATCGATACCCTCAGTCACGGTCAGATCACCCACGTCGGCGTCGGACTGGTCTTTGGCCTGATCATCACGGTGATGATTTATGCGTTCGGTCATATCAGCGGCGCGCATTTCAACCCGGCGGTCACGCTCGCCTTTGTGGTCGCCCGTCACTTTCCCTTGCGCCGTCTCTGGGTGTACTGGAGTGCCCAGGTCGTCGGTGCAGCGCTGGCGGCGCTGTGCCTGCGCCTGTTGTTGGGAGATGTTGCACACCTTGGTACGACGTTGCCTGCTGGCACTGGTGGTGTCTGGCAATCTTTTGCCTTTGAAGCGTTGCTCACGTTTTTTCTGATGCTGGTCATTATGGCGATGGCAACCGATACGCGCGCGGTTGGCCAGGCTGCGGCGCTCGCTATTGGAGCAACCGTCGCGCTTGAAGCGCTTTTCGCCGGACCGATTTCTGGAGCTTCTATGAACCCTGCCCGCTCCTTTGGGCCAGCACTGGTGAGTTTTACCTGGACTGCGCAATGGGTCTATCTCAGCGCCCCGTTCCTGGGAGCCGTTGCCGGTGCGCTGCTCTATCGCTGGCTGCGGGAAGCAGGAACGCTTCCCGCAGCTATTTCACCGGAGGATCATCATGACTGAACCAGCAACGCAACCCATGCGTGTGCTTTTTCTCTGTACCCACAATTCCTCTCGCTCACAAATGGCCGAGGGCTTGCTCCGCCTACGAGGCGGGAGCGCCTACGAGGTGTTCAGCGCAGGTACGCAGCCGCGTGTGGTGCATCCGTTGGCGCTCAAAGTCATGCGCGAGATTGGCATTGGTATCAGTGACCATCGAGCCAAAAGCCTGGAGGAATTTCGCGAACAGCCCCCCATGGATCTGGTGGTCACGGTCTGCGATGAGGCGGCAGAAGCTTGCCCGTATTTCCCGAATGCGCGTCATCAGGTCCATTGGGGTTTCCCTGATCCCAGCCGTGTGACGGGGAGTGAAGAGGCACGTCTGGCTGCCTTCCGGCATATCCGTGACCTCATCGCGACCCGCATCAATCAGTTCCTGGGGCTGCATCCCGCCACCTCGTTTGCACAGTTATATGCCGCCGCGAAATCCCAGGAGGAACCAGCATGAGCAAGTTCCTCATTCTTGGGGGAAGCGATGCTGGAATCAGCGCCGCGCTCCGCGCCAGAGAGTTGGACAGCACCTGGGAAGTCACCGGATATGTTTCCCAACTACAGCATCTGTGGTCTGCCATTCTATCTCAGCGGTGAGGTACCGGACGCACACCAACTTGCGCATCGCACCTCCGCCGAACTGAGCGAGACCGATATCTCTTTTCTGCTCAACCACCATGCACAGGCTATTGAGCCGGGAGCGCACCAGGTGGTGGTGCGGGACTCTGCGGGGCACGCGCAGCGTGTGCCTTATGATCGTCTCCTGATTGCGACAGGAGCCAGATCCAGGCAGGCATCTGCACATCTCTGACATCGACCTACCAGGTGTGTTTCTGCTCCACAGCATGGAAGACAGCTTCGTGATGCAGCGGTATCTTTCTGAACAGGCACCGCGTTCCGCTGTGATTGTCGGAGGCGGGTATATTGGGCTAGAAATGGTTGATGCGCTGACCCTGCGTGGGATCGCAGTCACGCTGGTCGAGCATGGGTCATCGGTGCTCAAAACGGTCGATCCCTCTCTGGGTGCATTGGTCCGCGCCAATTTGGAGCAACACGGGGTGGTGGTTGAAACGGGCGTCGGGGTCCAGCAGATCACGGCCCAACAGGGACATCTCTGCGTCTCTGGTACGGGAGGCTTTGAAGTGGCAACCGACCTGGTCCTGGTGGCGGTTGGTGTCGAGCCACGAGCAGAACTGGCGCAGGCCATCGGCGTGGATCTGGGTATCCAGGGAGCCATCCAGGTAAGCAGAAGTATGGAAACCTCACTCCCCACCATTTTGGCGGCGGGAGATTGTGTAGAGACCTGGCACCGTTTGCTACAGCTTCCCACGTATCTTCCGCTTGGGACCACAGCACACAAGCAGGGACGAGTGGCAGGGGAGTTTGCCATCGGGAGATCGGCCCGCTTTGCTGGAACGCTGGGAACGCAGGTCGTGAAGGTGTTTGATCAGGTCGTGGCGTGCACTGGACTTTGTGAGGACGAAGCGCGCGCGGCTGGTTTTGACCCATTGACGGTTTCCAGGACATACTGGGATCACAAGATGTACTATCCTGGCACGCAGTCTGTCCACCTGCTGCTCACCGGGGATGGCACAACAGGTCGCCTCCTGGGTGTACAGATGGCCGGAGCGGTACAAACGGAAGTCGCCAAACGGATTGATGTGGTCGCCACGGCACTCTTCCACGAAATGACGGTGGAAGCCCTTTCCGATCTCGATCTGTCCTACACGCCGCCGCTGGGCAGTCCATGGGATCCGCTCCAAATGGGCGCACAAGCCTGGAATGCGCTTGCCTTTGGTGGAGTCGTGTGATCTCCTTGCTGGCGCACTGCTTTGGACATGGAACAAAGAGGCCAGGTTTTCTTTCAGGCACATTTTTTTGATCACCACGGCTTGCCTCGCTTGCATGTAGTGATGTTACTGTGGCTAGACTTTTGCCTTGCTTGCTACTGCTGGCCTCCCACATGAGGTGCTTCCCACGACCGTTGTTGTGCGGGAAGCTGGTCGAGTCATCGGATGTGCAGCGCTTGAAGTGTATGGAACGATTGCACTTTTACGTTCGATGGCTATCGATCCCGGCTATCGCTCGCGCGGCCTGGGGCGACAATTGGTGAAGGCTCAGGTAGAGGAAGCACGCAGGCTGGGTATCCAGGAAGTCTATCTGCTGACAGAAACGGCTCGCGATTACTTCCTGCGCTTCGGTTTTCGTCTGATCGAACGTTCAGCCGTTTCTCTTGCTCTTCACGCTTCCGTAGAATGGACCAGCGCCTGCCCAACAAGCGCTCAGGCCATGGTGTTGCAGATGGAAGAGGCGTAGAAAAACGCGATGCGTCCTTTTAGCAGTGCGTCCGTCTCTCCTAACAGAACCCGCGAGAGGAGAAGAAAAGAGCAATGGTCACAACCACTGAGCAGGCGTGGGAAGCGTTTCATACGCCCTTACATCAGTTTATTCGTCGTCGTGTGGCGGATGAAGCCACAGCAGAAGATCTGTTACAAGAGGTCTTTCTCAAAATCCATCAACATGGGAACAGTCTGAAAGATACCAGGCGTCTGGAACGTTGGATCTATCAGATCACGCGCAATCTCATCATTGACTACTACCGAAGCCGCCAACAAACCATGACGGATACGTTGGACGGTCTTGATTTGCCAGAGGAACTCCCCGGCGATGATATCGTGGGTGAATTGCTTCCCTGCGTGCAGGCGATGGTCCTGGCGCTTCCCGACCAGGACCGGCAAGCACTCATTCTGACCGAATATCAGGGGCTCACCCAGAAAGAGCTTGGGGAGCGTCTTGGCCTTTCCTTTTCCGGGGCAAAATCGCGTGTGCAACGAGCCAGGGAAAAACTCAAGCAAGAACTGCTGGCCTGCTGTCATTTTGACCTGGATCGCCGAGGCCACATTCTGGATTATCAATCGCGCTGTACATGCTGCGAGCAGTCAGATTGCTCTGACGATGCAACACATCAGGAGGTGCGTCCTTTTTGGCCTGGCTCCGTCTCTGTGAGCAAAGGCAAGCGAGAGGGGCGCGGTGCTCTTCTCGTGGAGAGTCCATGGAAAGGAACAAACACATGAATACTGTTCCCCAGAGCGATGAACAGTTACGACAAGAAGTGAGAGACAGGTATGCGCGAACCGCCTTCCAGGTGCTTGGAGCACCTACCGAAAGTGCGGCTTCCTGTTGTGGACCCACCTGTTGCCCGCCATCTGAGGCGGCAGAGACGCAGCAAGCTGCCAGTTCACAAGCACCCTCCTGTTGTGAGTCGAGTTGTTGTACCACCAATGCAGGCCAGGGCGACCCCATTACCTCCGATTTGTACACCCAGATGGAATTGGGCACCCTTCCTGTTGCTGCGGCACTGGCCTCGCTTGGGTGTGGTAATCCAACGGCATTAGCCGAGTTGTTGCCCGGTGAGAAAGTGCTTGACCTGGGTAGTGGGGGAGGGATTGATGTGTTGCTTTCGGCCAGACGGGTCGGTCCAACGGGTTTTGCCTACGGACTGGATATGACCGATCCCATGCTGGAGCTTGCAGAGCGCAACCGACGAGAAGCCGGGATAGAACAGGTACAGTTTTTGAAAGGAATTATCGAGGACATCCCACTACCTGAGAACAGCGTCAATGTGGTCATCTCGAATTGCGTCATCAATCTCTCAGCGGACAAGGGTCAGGTGCTGCGCGAAGCGTATCGCGTCCTGACACCTGGAGGACGTTTCGCTGTCTCGGATATCGTTGTCCAGGGTGATCTCCCGCCAGTCCTGCGCCGCGATATGGAGTCCTGGGCTGGATGCGTGGCCGGAGCGCTCGAAGAAGAGACGTATCGCGCGCTCTTGCGCGACGCAGGCTTTATCGATGTTCAGATTGAGGTGACCCGGCGCTATTCACTGGATGAAATTGCAGCAAGCGGAGCGAGTAGCTCCATGGCGGCCCTTTCGCCAAAGGAACGAAGCGCTGTGGATGGACGCTTTGTCAGCGCCTTTGTGCGCGCTCGCAAACCTGCAAAACAGGAAGCGTAGTTGCTTGGATGCACCATGAGGCAGCGATTGGAGCCTTCCAAACCTGCCTCATGATGCTCCTCTGGTTGCCGATGACCCAGATACCCTCTAGGATATCGTGGCAGCAAATCATGTAACGAAAAATATCTGATAGGCTTCGTAACCGAAACGTATGCTGCCTTTAGAAAACTGGCGAAAATGGAGCTACTCCAGTGTGAACGCTCTTCGCAAGCCAATTCAGGTCTCCTATTTCAACCCAACTCCCTGTGTGAAGCATGTCGT
>DAOTTL010000220.1:0-39101 GCA_034438135.1 Ktedonobacteraceae bacterium
GCCAATAACGCCGGGAATACGCTGCTCTATACCAGTCCGGTGCTTGCCAGAGGTCAGCATACTCTCAAAATACGTGTAACCGGTTCTCAAAACGGCAGTGCCACGTGGAACGGTATTAATCCTGACCGGGTCGATATCATCTCGTAGTCGGACAGAAGAAAGGAGATTGTTCCGCGTTCGTGGGCGAGAGAGAGGGGACCATCGTCTCGGGCTGGCCCCCTCTTCTGCCGACTTATCTATCTTCTCATCTACAGGTAGTCCAGTTAGATGCAGCCAGGCCAGGAGGGTCTGGCATCTAGTTCAGCGCACTATGCGCTCGCAAGTGGATGAGAGTGACAGATTGTAGCACGACAGATGAATAGAACACCGTTCTTAGCGCAAAGAAAAAACGGTGTAACAGGTGTAGATTGTTGAAACATCTGACCTCTGACCACGCTGACGGGTCAGATGCCTCAGGCTTTAGCAGGCTGCCTGGATTCCTGATCGGCTCAATTCGCTTTCTGCCGTGACGGAGATAGGATCGCTTGAAGCCAATTTTTGCTCTGCTCTCTCTCCTTCCGCCAGTCGCTGTAAAAAGCTCAGAAGCGCATCGGTTGGGCGGATCTCGTAGACTTCTCCGTCTTGTCCGGTTACGTAGACGTACCTGTCTGTCATTTCCAAACTGCCTTTCCAAAAGGTAGTAAAAGCTCAGGTTGTAGCGACGTTGCTACAACGTATGAATGAATAGGTGAGGTAAGTGTTGTTCGGCTAGAAATACACATCCATATAGCTAGTATAATCTTCTTTTCTAAATAAAAGCTTTAAGAAAGCTGAGAAAATACTCAGGAATGGCTGCAATTGACAGAAAACAGAGACACTTATACGTCTTTTGCTTGTTTTATTTAATCTTCTTCGAGAAGTCCGATACCCGGGCTATTTACAAGCTGGAGAAGTGTCGGAAGGTCGAAGTCTTTGGGTGTGATCTGGTGATTGGTTGTGAAATGGAGGAAAAATTCGTTAACCCCATAGCGTGGGCGTAATGCCAGTTTTACAATCCCCTGAGGGAGAAGTCCTGCATCAGTGCCAGATGTGAGAACCTGCTGCAAGGCTGTGGTCAGCAGTTCGGGGTCGTCGATTTTTCCTGTGCGCCTGGCGGTTGGACTTTCTACCTCGAAGAGGGGCTTGAAAAGGGCCAGTATTTCTCCTTCTATCACGAGTTGAGCTGCGATAGGTAAGGCTTTGGTGAGTGAGAGATAAGAAAGATCAAGGGTGATAAGGGTTGGAGATGGGTTCAACTTCATTGAGAGCAGATCACTCAGGTTTGTCCGCTCCAGATTGCTGACGCGGCTATCTGTGCGCAGACTGCCCAATAACTGACCGAAGCCAGCGTCAACAGCGTAGACGAATGAGGCTCCTTGTTGGAGCAAACAGTCGGTAAACCCACCGGTAGAGGCACCGCAGTCCAGTGCGACGCGCTCAGTCGTTTCGATCTGAAACGAGCGCAGGGCGGCCTCCAGTTTATAGCCGCCCCGACTGGCGTAGCGTTTCCGTTTAAGCACACGTATCTGGGCATCAACGGGAACAAGGGTGCCGCACTTGGCCATTTTTTGTTCATTGACCAGAATTTTGCCCGCCATGACCCACCGGCTGGCCTCTGTCTCGTCTGTGAAGAGGCCGCGCTCAACCAGCAACGTCTTTAAGGGACAGGTGCGAGCTTTCTGGCGTCCCTTTGTCTTAGAGGACACATCCTCTCCTTCTTAAGTCAAAAACGTTCTATGAAGTCCTCTGGCGCAGAAGTCCTCCGGCGCAGCTCTACTGCTTCGCTGGTGCTAACGATTGCCGAAGGCCTGTTCACCGGTGATGGCTCGTCCAACGATCAGCGACTGAATCGTGTCGGTTCCCTCGTAGGTGAAGACGGCTTCGATATCAGCATGATGGCGAGCGATATGATATTCCAATAGTATACCATTTCCGCCCAGCATTTCGCGGGACTCTGCTACGACTTCGCGTGCTAAACGTGCATTGTGCATTTTGGCGAGTGAGGCCATGGCTGCGGTCATTTTTCCCTGCGCCTGGAGCTGACTCAGTCTCAGGCACATCAATTGCATGGTGGTGACGTTGGCGAGCATGGTTGCCAGTTTGTGCTGGATGATCTGGAAGTGTGCGAGCGGCTGACCGAATTGGATGCGCTCTTTGGCATAGGTAAGTGCGATCTCGTAGGCAGCTATGGCATGTCCCACGGCCTCCCAGGCGACTCCTGAACGGGTTGCTGTGAGAACGCGAGAGGTATCTTTAAAATTGCGGCCCTGGGCGAGTCGATTTTCAAGTGGCACGCGCACATCCTTAAGCGTAATGTCTGCCTGCCAGACGGCCCGTTTGGCGACCTTCCCGGTCATGACGACTGGCTCAAAGCCAGGAGTATCTTTCTCCACAAGGAAGCCGCCCACATTTCCTTCATCATCGCGTGCCCAGATAATAACGACATCGGCGAAGGACGCGTTTCCGATCCAGCGTTTGGTTCCATTGAGAATATAGGACTCTCCATCTCGATGTGCGCGTGTCTCCAGGGCCACGGCGTCCGAGCCATGCTCAGGTTCAGTCAGTCCAAACGCTCCAATGCATTCCATCCGTGCCATTGGCGGAAGCCAGCGCTGCTTCTGTTCCTCTGATCCAAGCATAGAGATCGAGTGCATGGCCAGTCCTGCGTGTACTCCAAAGAAGGTGCTGATACTGGCATCTCCACGGGCAAACTCAAGCATGATCAGCCCGGCAGCCAGTTCGCTCATGCCTGGACATCCATACCCCTGTATATCTGTTCCTGCGATGTTCAAGGCGGCAATCTTGGGAAGGAGTTCAAAAGGAAATGCTGCTCGTTCCCAGTAATCGTTGATGATTGGAATGACCTCTTGATCGCAGAAGTTCCGTACTTTATCGCGCAGAGTGCGCTCTTCCTCACTTAAAAACTCATCCATGTAGTAAAAGTCGGTTCCGAGCGAGTGGCCAAGGTTATATTTAGGGCTTTCGATCATGACTACTTCCTTTATGGTATCTCTTCTGTACTATCTCTTCAATCTCTGAAGGTTCAAAGTCAGGGTTTCGCAAAAGTCATTGCTCAGGAGTGGCCAGGCCCCTCCCCAGGAGAATAAGATGGACGGGTTGCAACAGCATCTTTGGAGGCAGAGGGCTTACCCCAGATTACATTCCCTATGACCTGGATCGTAAGTATCCCTTTCCTGGCGAACGGAGTCAGAAGTTCGTGCATTTGTTTGTCGAACTGGTTCGCCTGGGCGGGTGTCATTGTCTCAAGGGAGCAGGCACTGCGGGCATGTTGAGCGGCAATATAATCCTCGACAGTTTGTTGGAGGGCGACCGCTTTTGTGACGCTCTGTCCGATTTTGGTGAAGAGTCCATGTCTTTCAAACTCGGTAATCATGTCTATGGGGATATAGGTCGGGTTATTGGAGAAGCTCTTCACGATTTTGAGATAGCTACCACGCCAGGGAATAGACCGTTCCAGTACATTGACGATTGCCAGAACTCCCTGGGGCGTCAAGAGCTGTGCGAAGCGCGGGAGAACTATTGACCAGTCCATCCAGTGCAGGCTCTGTCCAGCAGTTATCAGTGCATAGGGTGAGTCGAGTTCTATATCTTCTGCTCGTCCATGGAGCCAGCGGATATTGGACGCGTTCCCCTCAGGCAACTCTTTAGCGCGTTTGAGCATTGGCAGCGAAATATCTACGGCATCGACGCGTTCAACGAGTGGTGCCAGGTGGCGTGCGACGTTGCCAGATCCGCAGCCTACATCGAGGACTGTGCGTGGTTCGTCTTTAATCAGCTTATTGAGAATAGTGAATGTCTCGGTTGGATAATCTGGACGCAAGTGATAGCGATCAACGACGCTCTGGTCCTGAAAGCGAACTACATATTGTTCTCCCAAGGATGCGTGACGCAGTATCATGCTGTTGCTCCTTCGACAGGTTGGCAATGGTTCATGCCCTTTGCTAAGGTGCAGGTGTGCTCCTATTAACACCTTTTCTTCTTTTCGGCTTAGATAAGTGTATCATATAGGGGCCTCGAACGCTCCGTTTCTCTAATATGTCTGATTTTCTCCACAAAGAAACGAGCTGGTCTCCCAACTCGTTGCTTTTGCAGGGTTTTTCATTGTTCGTGGCCAGGATGCGGCACGCTGGCACTTATGCGCCTGGAAACTTGGCCGAAAGTTCGCGTATAGAAGGTTCAACCAGCACTGATCCGTCTGGAAAAACAATTGTGGGTACTGAACGATTACCACCATTGACTTTCATCACATAATCCGCTGCTTGCTCGTCTTCCTCGATATTGATGTAGTTGTAGGATAGCTCGTGCTGATCCAGCCAACGTTTTGCCATACGACAGGTTCCACACCACGTAGTAGCATACATGGTAATCTTTTCATCAGAAGTACTGTTGTTCACCAGTAAAAGCTCCTCTTTGTTTGCCGGGGGAGAATACTACCCCTCTGTTCATGAGAACTCACCCTTGCGGCAAAATATTCCCGGCTGGCTTGTTGATGCGTTCGAGCATGAGATCAAGAAATTTTTTGCCGCCGGTCGCGACCAGTCCAGGATTGCGTGCCAGGATGCCCATGAGCAGGCCAGCGCTGTAGTCGCCGCGCAGGGTTTGGACCATTTGAGCGGGAGTCAGACGTTTCACCATGTCCAATGCGCCATCCCACTGAGTGTCAGTGTAGGAAGCGATGCGCTTGTTGATCATATAAGAGATATCCATTTCGCGTCCGAAGCGGGTACGCCATTGTTTGTCGAAGCGAGTGAGGAATTGGGCCGAGGTATCGCCGCTTTTGACCGCTTCTGCGGCTACCTGACCGGCCATTTGACCCGAGTAGATGGCGAAGCGGATACCTTCGCCGACGAGGGTCGAACCGTGTCCGCCAGCATCGCCAGCGAGCAGGAGTCCATCGCGAGAGAAGCGTTCTACGGGTCCCTCGGATGGGAAGAGGCCAGTGTGATATTCGAGCGGGCTGGCGTCCCGAAATCTGTCGATGAAGCGAGGGAGTTCATGCATAATGCGGTCCAGGTAGAGGCGGGCATCGTCTTTGCTATCCGGGTGCAGGACACCTACTCCCAGACGGACGCGACCCTGTCCGTGGGGGAAGGCCCAGGCATAGCCGCTGGGGGCATATTGACTCCCCATGATCAGGTAGAGTTCGTCCTGTGGGTAGTGAGGGGCGTAGAGATCGTATTCCGCGCCGAAGCCGTAGCGATGAAAGGCCGGACCCATCTCGGTTCGTATGCCGAGGTGACGGGAGAAGCCGCTGGCGTCAATGGTGACGGGCGCGTTGATGGTGATATGCTCGCCTTTGTGTGTTTTGACCGTAACGCCCTGGATGCGTCCGTTTTCGACGAGGGTCTGTTCGACTGTGTGGCGCACGCGGATACTGGCACCTGCTGAGATCGCTCGACTGGCTAACTGCTGGTAAACGCCGCGCACGTCGATGACGCAGCAGACGGCGGGATCGTAGTAGAGGGGAACTTCGCGCTGTGGTGAGATGAAGAAAATTTTAGAGATAGGATGATAGAGGTTTTCTGGTATTCCCAGGGCACGCATGTCGCTGATCCAACTGCCGCCGCTGGTATGGACTGGATACCCGATCTCGTTCTGCCGTTCCAGAACGAGTGTATGTACTCCCAACCTGGCCGTTGCCTCGGCTGCGGCGAGTCCCGCGGGTCCGCCGCCTACGATTAAGACATCACATGTTTCTGGCATTTCTATCCTTCTTTTTTTGCAATGAAGAGTATCGCGCTATGCAGGTGCTCAATTAGGGAGCTGCCTTTTTCTCTCCAGTATATTTCTTGTTTGATGACTCTGACTCCTGGATGCAGGTTCGCTTCGTTCTCTCTCGTAGGGAGTGTGTCATCTGATGCTCTTTTTCCCGCTTCGTTTGAGGAGACTGGAGTAGTATAGCATAGAGGTGGTTGCTCTTTGAATTATCCTGCCTTTCTGCGGCTTGCAGAGCCGCCCCTCCCCAGCGGGAAACCTGGGTGGCAGGGCATTCACCTCGTCACCCAGGCTCACTTCTACTTAAGAAAAGGGGAAGGGGCATCAAATACAATTTAGATAAAAATTTAACACTACGATAATCTAAGCATAAACATATATTAACCTTGCAAAGCTATACTGATGCTGAGATGTTCGAAAGAAGTGGAGAGCAATAAACTATCATCCTACCCATATCGCCCCACAGCGTTCCTCCATTTGCAGATCTATTATGACGTTAAAAAGGAACAAAAAAGGCTCTGGCTTCTTTAAGTGCACACTTGATTTTGAATAATACCTATCTGTGGTCTTTAGAAGATAAACGTTTACGTTGGTAGGGAAAAAACCATGGGTAGTGCGAAGATGATGAGCAGCTATGTAGGAACTGTAAAGAGATGAGAGATCAGATAGATCTATCTGCGGGCCACGAGGAAGCGTTATATCTTTTCAAGAAACTTAGCCAGCGTTTGCCGGGAGAGCCATGGGCAGCACAGCCTATTCTAAGTCTGGTGGGACCTTCAGGGTACGGGAAGAGCCAGTTTATTCAACATCTCTATTTTCACTACTGCACGACTCCCGCTCTCCCGCATATTAGCCTGGACTTCGGTGTGCGCGACGCTCCCCACGACCTGCTAAACATCCTGGGGGCGCTCCAAAAGAGTCTGAGTCGTCAGCGCGGCGAGCAGGGACGTTTGCTGGCCTTTCCACGTTTTGACATTATTTACGCTCGCTTGAAGAGAAGCGAGGGACAGGACGATGCTGAGGGCGATGAAACAACTGAACTCCTCAGTGATCTGATCGGCTTGTTTGGCAATATCCATTTTCTCATCGGGCTGATCCTGTTTATCCTCAAGCTGATCGTTTCATATGTGCCTCCGCTCCGTGCACTGCTCCAATGGATAGTCGAGTCCGCTTATCAGCGTGCTGGCAAGCAACCGCAGTGGCGTTGGTATCAGGATCAGGTGAAGAAATTTCCCGAGATCAAGATCAATCTGCCCGATAATGCATCCGTGAGCGAGATTCGTCGGCGTCTAAACGAGATGTGTAGTATGGGCGAACCTGAGCGAAAATTTCTCATTGAGCAGATTCTTCCTAAAGCCTTGCTGGCCGACCTGCGCTACGGTATCTATAATGACGAGATTCCAGTGCTCAAAGACGGACCTCAGTACATTGTCGTTTTCCTGGATAGCTTTGAAGCCTTGCAGCGCCAGAGCGAATCCACTGCCAGTCAGCTATTGGAGGTACTGACACTCAATGAGTATCGCAAGCGCGGCGAGAGCGATCCACTCTTACTGGTCGTTGCCAGCGAAGATCGCCTGCCCGATATGTCACGTGAGCAGTTGAATAGACACTTTCCTCCTGAAGCAACTCTGTCCAATGGAACGGTGCAAACTCGCGGCGATGCGCTCTATGAGCAGTGGGTTCAGCAACTTCCCCCCTTAGACAAACGTCGAACACTGCAATTAGAGAAGATCTACTTACCTCTTCCCTTATCAACACTCTCTATGGCCGCTATCCGTAACTATCTGCTCAGACTCGATCAACGCGATGAGACCTACAATTTTAGAAACGAGGCCCTGATTGAGGATATTCAACGAGCCACTCAGGGCTACCCTATTTTTTTAGAGCGCGTGGCCGCCGCCCTCCAGGCATCCGCCCAATCCTCAGAAACAATTACCAGAGATATGGAGAGTCTGTTTGCCTCGGAAGAGGGTGAACAGATCGTCGATCGCCTGTTGACGCTGCATTGCAAAAAGGTTGAAGAACGTCTTTTTATGCTCAGCGCCATTCCTCGTGTGTTCTCACCAGATATTCTGCGTCTGGTGCTGCGGCAAACTCAAGCTGAGCCATTCGATGATACATTTCTGAATGCCGAGTGGAAACGCTATCGTACGCTGCCCTTTCTTCAGGCAAGCGAAGACAAAAGATATATCACATTTATCCCAGGAATACGTGCACTTTTTCTAAGAAAACTTCAGATCATGACCGCCGAGTCTGATAAAGACTATCTGTCCATGCATCAGCAGCTCTATGACTACTTTACGCATCGCATTGATCAGCGCGTGCACAAGAGACAGCGTAAGGAAAAGCGCGATGAGCTGGATCTGTCTTATCACTCCCTGGCATTGGGTCTCTATCAGCCTGTTATTCAGCGGGCCATCGAGGCACAGCGCGAAGATCTGGGACATTGGGAAGATCTCTTGAGCGTGATTATCCAGGCTCCGGCGCAAAAATTGCCCTATGATCAGATCACACTTGAGGCGGATGACTATCTACAGCGGGCGCAGCAGCAGAAAAATGTGTCTGATAGTGTGCATGCGATTGTGCTTTGCACCTGGCTTCTGGCATCTCCTGGCAGCGACCGCAAGCAGGTCAGTCGGCTCTGGTACAAGCTAGGAACTGCTTATCAGTGTTTACAGCAGAGCAATCCTGATGTCAGACAGGACTCTGCGACCAATTGTTATCAGCAGGCCAGTCGCTTGCTCGACTCACCAACTCCTATTACCAGGCCCTTAGCGCTGGCAGGATCGGCCCCAAATCGCACTGTTTCTGTGTCCAGACAGAGGGTTCGGCAGCTTGTTAGCGAAACCTATCACTCTGTGCTGGTCAATCGTCGTCTCCAGCTTGTCTTGCTTATCATTGTCGTGGGTGCAATCTTAACGCCACTGTTGACCTTGCATCTCCTGGCGCGTACCACTGTTCCGAGCCCAACCGGTTCTATCTACGATCTGCCACTGAACAGGTTGCTGCCTGATGCTCGCAATAGTTGGATAGGAGTAACGGTTGAGTCGGATGGCGAGTTTGTGGGACTGAGCGATGGCTCTATTCCTTTTGACTATCGGCGACCTGATGGTCCTCAGAAGGTGAATGCGACCAATCTGTTTCGTAAGGGAGATATGATCGGTGCCCTGAATACGCTGCAACAGATACGTCAGATTGACGTGAATGATGCTGAAGCGTTAATTGCTCAGCAGAACATAGGTCTGTACCACGCTAAGAAGGCATGCATTGTTTTCGTGGTGATCACCAGAATCGTTGAGGATGACAGCACCGATGGTGTGAATGGTGGCCGTGATGATTTGCAAGGGGCGTATATTGCCCAGAGAGACTACAATAGCACTCATCAGCAAAATCCGCTCTGTCTCTATATTGCCAATCTGGGGGTGAACACGGGCTATGAGCTTACTGTGGTGAACCAGATTGTACAGGCGGCAGCGGCAAGCCATGGCGCGATCAAAGGTTTGATTGGCTGGCCCGGCCTGACGGATAGCTCGACCTCTGAAATGGCCATTCAGGCCCTGGAGCGCACACATCTGCCTCTGGTTTCTATGGAGAGCTATGATAGCGAACAGTTTTCTCCCAATATTTTTCACCTTGCTCCCACCAGACAGGATCAGGGGGTTCGCGCTGCTACCTATGCCGAGAGTACCCTTGGAGCAAAGCGTGCCGTCATTATTACTGACCCGGACGATCCCTATGGTCGTGCCCTGGTCGATGGCTTCAGTCAACGTTTCGAGGGCAATGGTCATCAAATCGTTGATGTAGAGACGTACAAAACCGGTCAGACCAGCGATCAGCAGCTTGTTGATATTATCAATAAGTCTCGATCTAGCGGGACAGACTGTATCTACTTTACTGGTGGCATACAGGAAGGGAGTACGTTGCTGGAGGCTCTGCACGGCGCTCCTGCTGCGTTGCATTTCCTGGGTAGCGAGCAGCTCTATCCACTGCTGCGCCTCTCTGCCAACGATCGTCCCGACCTTAAGCGGTTAGTCTTTACCAGCTCGGCCTATCCTGCGCCAATTGCGAATGCTATGAAAGATCTCTATCAGTCCGCTTACGATCTGCAAGGCCATGTGCTTGGGTACGGCTATAGCATTCCTGATAGCGAGTCCATTCTCTCTTATGATGCCATGAACACACTTTTCCGGGCATATACTGAGATATTGGGTTCCGCTAACCTCTCCGAGGCCCTTAAGACGGTTCAAGTTGCCGGTTCCAGCCGCGCTGACATTGAATTTACCATTTTCAATCAATTAACAGATCAGAGGGTCTATGTCCTCTTTTTTGATGCAAGCGATCAACAAAACTACCTGTTTCAATGAAGCAGGAGAGCAGAGAATATATGTGGTATCTTCTTATTTAGACGAGAAAATACTGTTTCTCTCCTGGAGTGAGGGAGGGAAGCACTTTTCTGGAGCTTAGAGGTTTATGGATCATCAGAGAGATGCTGAAGGGGAATATCAACGGGGGTTAGACTATGTGCGTTCAGCCGAGGGAGAGCACAGTGAGAACCTGAGGCGTGCCATTGCCTGTTATGAGGTGGCTACGCAGTTCTACACTGCCGAGGCATTTCCTGAGAGATGGCAACAGATTCAGCATGACATGGCTGAGGCGTACAGTGAACTGGTGCAGGAGCGGCTCAAGCAGGATCAAGCTCTCCCGCAACCATTCAGGAGCAGCGGTCTACGGCGTTTTAGCTGGTCACAGGTACTTTTGCTGGTAGTGCTTGCTATTGTTGTGCTGGCGATCCCTACGACAGTAATTGCCAGATCTTACCTGTTGCGTGGTCTACCAACATGTGTGAGTGGAACCTTGAATATGGATGGTTCAACTGTGCTTCAGCCGATGCTGGACGTGGCTGCGAAGGCGTATATGCAGCAGTGTTCTGGGGCGCTGATCACAGTGAGTGGAGGAGCCAGCAAGACTGGCCTGGCCGATGTTGAGTCGGGTCATGGTATGCTTGCCGATGGACATGATGTCTCGATCCAGATAGGTGACTCCGATATCTTTGCCTCGCCCGTTCAGCATGGTCTGGTCGATCATCAGGTGGCTATTGGTGTGTTTGCTATGATTGTGAACCTGGACGTAACTGCTTTACATAATCTTACCACGGCCCAAATCCAGGGGATCTATACTGGTGTCTACCAAAACTGGGATCAGATACAGGGTTCTGGCTCCAACCAGCCTATCGTGCCGATCAGTCGTACGGTTAACTCTGGGACGCGCTTTACGTTTGAGTCCTATATTCTCAGAGGTGTTGCCACGGTACAAGGTATTGGACTTGATCGCGCCACGTCTTCTAGCGATGCAGTGGGTGAAGTCAGTAGTACAGCGTATTCCATTGGCTATGCTCCGCTCTATCTGGCAAATCGGACTTCCTCGGTGAGGACGCTCTCTATTGATGGCAATGATCCTGAGACCCCGCTGGTCCAGCAGGATCGATACAAATTCTGGAATATCGAGCATATGTATACGCTCGGACCCGGCAGTCTGCTGGCTCAGTCTTTTATTGACTATGTCTCCAGCGACGCTGCCGTTTCTCTGCTCACTCAATTTTCTCTGCTCCGCTTAAGCGCTATCTCTCAAAGTGTCCGTATAAAACATATCTTTGAAGGAAATTAGGCCTCCGGCGATACTACAAGAAGAGGATAGGTCTGTGTGGGGAAGTGTTCGCTCCACCACACAGATCTATCCTCTTCTTTACTACCTTATATCTGTTTGATGAATTGTGCCAGGTTGACGATGAAACGTTCATGAAAGCCTTCGCCGATTTTTCGTTTTTCGTCGTAGGCCTCGACTTTGAAGACCAGACGACGACGGTCAATTTCGACCAGTGTGGCACTTGCTCGTACCTGCTGACCCAGCGGGGTGGCGGCCAGATGCTTGATGTTGACCAGGGTGCCAACGGTGACCTGTCCCTCGTCCAATTGCTGTTCGACGGCTCGCCAGGCGGCCTGCTCCATCAATGCGATCATCATCGGGGTGCCAAAGACTTCGACTCCACCAGCTCCAACCGCTGCTGCGGTGTTCTCGTGGACAACGGTTGTGGTGGATTCGCCGATGAGTCCAATATTCAGTTGCATAAGATTCTCCTGAAGTGATTTGCAAATAGTCCTTCGTGATTATGGAAGGAGGTTCTCGCGCTTCTTCCTGTAATGTACCATGTTAATTGGGAGAGAGAGTAATCTGCAAGAGGAGATGATACTGTATGCATGGATCAATCCGACGCGTGGCGCACCGTGGAGGGGCCGCCCTGGCACCAGAGAATACTCTGGCGGCCTTTCAGCATGCCTTGAACTTTCACATCGACGCCATTGAATTAGATGTACAGATGAGCCGGGACGGCCATCTTGTTGTTTTTCACGACGATACCCTTGAGCGTCTGACAAATGGTCAGGGGGAGATCGCAGATCATGACCTGGCCTATCTGCGGTCCCTGAACGCAGCCGCGCATTTTCCCGGCGGCTGGTCGGAGGTACAGCGCATTCCAACTCTGAGCGAAGTACTGCTATTTGCGAGAGGGAGCGGTATTCAGGTGCTTATCGAGATTAAGCCGCAGCATCTGGACGGTAGCTATATCGGTCACCCGGAGAGCGTTACGGAGGTGGTACGGGAGCTTCAACTTTGTGAGATGCAGGACCGGGTACTGGTGATGTCCTTTGACTGGAGCGTTCTTCCAAAACTCAAGGTTCTTTTGCCAGCGGTTCAGAGTGGAGCACTGGTCACCAGGCATGAGTGGAAACTTCAAACTGCTGAGGAACGGCTCTCATTTATTGCGCGTGTGCAAGCCCTGGGGGTATCGTGGCTAGATATGGATGCCAGGCTGTTTACTCCTGAGATACTGGATCTCGTTCACTCGGCGGGACTGCACCTGGGACTGTGGACTGTTAACGATCAAACTAGCTTGCAGCTACTGGCAGAGGCAGGCGTGGACTCTCTGACCTCCGATCACCCGGAACTTTTTCCTGCGTAAATTTTGGCCGTGGCAAAATGCCCTGCTACTTCCAAATCCTGCGTTTTTTTCTAAAAAAGAAGAAAGGGTAACTGAAAAGTACTGTGTAGTCAGGATAGTTGGAGCAGGTATGTTATAATGAGCGCCAAGAACATAGAGACGAAAGTCCTGAGCCATCATCCAGCCTGTAAAAGTGGAGAATAGAGAACATGTCTCAAATGAAAGAAAGAGCGCCTATCTCAGACGAAGTGCGATTAGCTCCTTCTGCCTCTCTTCCTTCGACGATAGATATATCCATTGTCGTGCCCGTGATGAACGAAGAGCAGAATGTACGGTTATTGTATGAAAAATTAGTGGCGCAACTGCTGGAAATAGGAAAAACCTTCGAGGTCATTTTTGTAGACGACGGTAGTACAGACAACACATTTGAAGTATTAAAGCAACTATACGAAGAGCATAAAGATCTTGTGAGAGTCATTCGTTTTCGGCGAAACTTTAGTAAGACGCCAGCATTGGTGGCGGGATTTAGTCGTTGTAGGGGAGAGATCATCTTTACGATGGATGGAGATTTGCAGGATGATCCGGTTGAGATACCTCACTACCTGGCGAAATTGGATGAGGGGTATGATCTGGTCTCTGGTTGGAAGTATCCAAGGATCGACCCGATTAACAAGACCTTTCCCACGCGTGTCTTCAATAAAATGGTCAGTACGCTGACGGGCGTTCATCTGCACGATATTAACTGTGGGTTTAAAGCGTATCGGCGGGAGATTATTGAGGATACGCATTTCAAGCTGTACGGTGATTTTCATCGTTTTGTCCCGGTCATGGCCCATTGGCGCGGGTTTCGGGTCACAGAGATCAAAGTTGTACATCATCCACGCCAGTTTGGGGTCTCAAAATTCGGGGCGAAGCGTTTTGTGCGTGGTTTGATCGACCTGTTGAACGTTCTTTTCCTGACGACCTTCCTGCGTAAGCCGCTGCGTCTCTTTGTGCCGCTGGGTTTCTGGTTCTTTGTGTTGGGCATGCTGGTCGATCTGGTAATTGTCATACGGAGCCGTTTCTTCATTCATGAGCCAATCCACAATCAGCCTTTCCTGTTTGTTGGCATTCTCTTGATGATCTTTGGCGTGCAGTTTGTTCTGGCTGGTCTACAGAGCGAGATGATTCGTCACTACGCCTTCCGTTCGGACGAAGAATACAGTATCCGACAGGAATTGGGCTAGGTTCTTCCTTCCCTCCTTCCGGGAGGGATTTCAGTGCCCTGGTTGATTGTTTTATCAAGGTAAGGGTACCTGAAATCCCCCGGGGTTAACTGCAGAACTACTTTGTTTTTGGGCGCTTGTAAAAACGCGCTCATAGAAATTTATCAATGTAATAGATGCTAAGGGTACCATTTGTGCAGAAGTCATTCTGGCGAAAACGCTTTGCGATTCTTAAGAATCGTCTCTACCTTTATCCTGCTCCTGACGCGATGTCTCATGACCGCTGGTTCTGGTTTGCTATGGGACTGGTCACCATTTTGGCTGCGGCTTTTTCCATCTATTTCATTCTCTATTTAACGGGTTTGCAGGATGCTTTGCATACTCCGGCTGAGGATATGGGTATTATGGATCAGGTGCTCTGGAGTCTGGTCCATGGTCAGGGATTGCATCAGACTATTTGCAATCCTGTTAGCGATACGAATTGCTATGGTCTGGCGGGTATTCCGCGTTTTGCTATTCATTTTGAGCCGATTCTCTTTCCAACTGCCCTCTTTTACTGGTTATGGCCGGGTCCAAAGATATTAATGGTGCTCCAGACGGTGGTTGTGGCTGCCGGGGCGTTTCCGGCGTTCTGGCTGGCTCGTCTGCGTCTGCGTAGCACCTGGGCTGGTGTGATCGTGGCTGCGCTTTATCTTCTCTATCCTGAGTTACAACAGGCAGAGGTCGGGTTTTTTCACGCTGTGACTATGACTGCTGCCCTGCTTCTCTTCCTGCTGTACTTTATGTACACCAGGCGCACGGGTATGGTTTTTCTCTTTGCCATTCTCTCCATGGCCTGTAAAGAGGAGATCCCGTTAGTTGTGGCGATGTTTGGTCTCTGGTCGATTGTATTTCAGCAGCGTTGGCGTACGGGTACGGGATTGATTGTGCTGGCGCTGGCCTGGCTGGGAATGAGCGAGCTGATTTTCCATCTCTTCAGTCCTGTGGGTCATCCTCTTCTGTCCTCGCGCTACGCTGATCTGGGGAGTGGTCCGGTGGAGATCTTGCGCAACATTGTGTTGCACCCGGTCAACATCATTAAAGAGCATGTATTGGAAGCGAATCATCGCAGATACTTGCAGCTTCTGCTGGCACCGGTCAGCTATTTACCGCTGCTCGCGCCCTGGGTGTTGGTGCTGGCGTTGCCCTCGTTGGCCATCAATCTCTTGAGTTCCGATCCAGCGATGTACTCAGGAGTTGCGCAGTATAACGCGGAACTTGTGCCGATTCTCATCTTTAGTACGATCGAGTCGCTAGTTCTGATTGTCCGGGTTGCGCAAGCACTCTGGAAGCTGGTGCAGCCTATGTATAGTCGGATAGAGGAGGCAAGAGAGAGGCGAGTGGTAAAAATGGGAGGGGGTAGCGAACGGTCAGGAGGGGTTGTGCGCTGGCTGCAACCGGTGCTGCTGTTTCTGCTGCTATTTTTTGTTCTCTTTGGGATTGCGAGACGAGATCAGTGGTATGGTATGTTGCCCTATTCCGCGGGAGTGCACTGGCCAGAGGTGAGCGAGCATGATCTTCTGGCACAGCATTTTTTTGATCTTATCCCCTCCTCGGCCTCGGTGTCCGCGCAGTCATCATTAGTGCCACATCTTAGTCGTCGGTCATCAATCTATCTCTATCCCTATGGGGTGGGTGTCGCCGACTATATTCTGCTGGATGTAACCAGTGATCAGTATCCATTTAGCTCGCAGGACTACACAGCGGCGAGCAAGGATCTGTTATTGAAGAATAGCTATGGCATTGTTGCCGCTCAGGATGGCTATATTTTGCTGAAGCGTGGTCTGCCAGCTCCCGGCCTCTCGCCGGTTTCGGTGACTACAAGCGGAGCGGATGCGTTGCCTGAACTTCCGACCTCTTTCTGTACGTTTGCGCAGCCCGGTTCATTGGCACAGAATACTACGTCGGTGCAGGTCGATTTTGGGGGAGCGGTAGACGGGGATGCAGTAAATCTGGTTGGATTTCATATTAATGGTTCAGGACAGCACTATGAGCTTCTGACTTACTGGCGAGTGAACCAGAATAGTGCTTTACCTGCTTTGACAATCAAGACCTCGCTGGTGGACAAGAGTGGCCGCGAAGTGTTTCAGAATGAGCGTTTTATAGAGCAGCCGTGGTGTCCCACGCAGACCTGGCAGGCTGGTACTATTATTCGGATGAGTACGCAAGTGCTCTATTTAGGAGGAACCCTGCGTGGTCAGGTAGGTGCGACCCTGGCTCTCTTGCCCTATAGGGCTGCTTCTACTACAATAGAGAGCAGTAAAGGCTTGCCGTTCCATGTCGTACATGCTCCTCATGAAATAGCTCCCCTGGCGGGGAAAAACGTGTTGCAATTACAAACATTTACGGTCACAGGATAACTGGTAGTGTCAGGGAGCATTGCCAGGAATAGAGATATTGCAGAAAGAGGTGTTGGTGTGGGCTTGTACTTGAATCAATTACCGCCAACGGAGGTTGCGCGTTTGAAGGCTGAATTGGCAGAGACACTCATCGCCAATTTCTGTTATCCGCGCTTTTTTGACTATCGGGTAAATACTTTACGGATGCGTCCGGTGGATCGCGCAAAGAGGCAGGAAGTCTGGCAGTACTTAAACGCCGTAGATTTTAATGTCTGGGGAAGGGTAGATGTCGATTCGATAGACTTTCAGCGTCAGGTAGAGCGTTTATTTATTCATTTTGTGCAGCGCAATCGCAACTTTTTTGGTGAGCAGGGGAGGAAGCGGATGGTTGATGTGCGTTCGCTGATCAATAGTTGTTCTTTAACATTGGCGGATGCGCTGCGTGGACATTTGATGGGTAAGCAGGAGCGTCAGATCTTTGGACGTCCTCGACCAGTCTACTCCTGGTCAACGACCAATATCACTGGAGCAATGGAACCATCCTGGGAGCAGGTGCTCAACAGTACTATGCAGGTTCAGCAGCAGTTGCAAGAGGCGAGAGGTGAGATTCGATCCGCTTCAGCGCCGCTAATTGTGGCCCCCGCAACGACCCCCCAACTTCCACCGTCCCCGGCTCCCAGACCAGCAAGCGTTCCCTCGCGTCGTCCTCGCACAACCTCTTCGATCCCCAATGGAAACGGAGCACGGGAGGAGAACGGGTCGTCCTGGCAGCAAAATGGAGGCAGAACCGCCAGAACCGGTGAATTGCTCCATACACCTTCAGCACCTTTTCCCACCCCTGTCGTGCCTAAAGACATAGACGCGTCACCAACAGAGTTTCTGGCCACACCAAACCTGACAGATTCGGCCCCAACGTCACCCCTTTCTCTGGGTAAGGTGGAGGAGCCGCCAGTCGTGCTTCAGCCGCCAGTCGTGCTTCAGCCGCCAGCGTCAACCGAAGCTCCACCCTCGCGGCCCGTGCGTCCAAGACGAACCAGGACGGGTGAATCTGTGGCGGCAGTTCCGGTACCTGAAGCCCCCCCGGCGCAGACAGGACCCAGAGCGGTCCCGCAGTCTCAGCCTCTGATCGTAGAAACTCCCTCTTCGCAAGTATTGCAGCCCTTGATTCCTGCCCCGCTTCCTGCGGAGAGAGCGGTGAGATCAGAGGAGAATGCCTCGGTTCTCATGCGCGACGAAGATGTTGTAATCTTTGAACAGATGCGCCACCAACTGATCGTCTGGCTACGGGTTGAAGCAGTGCGTTCAGGGATAGAGGTGGGCGCTCAAGGAGCGTTTCAGCTTATAGAGGTTTTGCGTCACCAGGATGATATAGATCTGGCCCGCTTACAGGTCGTTTCAACGTTGCTCAACATGTGTGACCAGATCATTACGAATAGCCATGCCACGCTCTTTGATTATAAGCAGGCGATGATGTTCTATTTAATGCATACCAGACGTGCCCGGTGAGGAGAGTGAAAGGAGCCATATAAAAAACCCATTAAGAATTTTCAATATAATTGAAATTCCCCTGCTTTATCTTCCTTTGCTAGAGAAATGCATGGTATAAATGTAAAGAGAAGATATTCTATTGACAAAAAGCAAACCAGACTCTATGGCGGCTATTTGGGACGTAATAGCCGGAAGAGTAAGTGAGTTTATAGATACAGGGGGGTATGATGTGTAATGGCAAAAGGCAGAAATATTGCCGCAGAGAGCATTGCTGATTTTCTTGAAGCGGCGTATATACATCAGCACAGTGGCCTGTTGAGGGCAGAATATTCTCAGAACGGGCAGCTTGAGGAGGGCGAGGTGTATATACTTGCCGGACAGCCTATTTATGCCCGTATCGGGAAGGTTACTGGACCAGAGGCCTTGAACCTTCTATTGAGATGGCGTCATATCCTCTTTTCTTTTAACACGGATATGCCCAGGCCGCCAGCGAATATAGGTTCTTCGTTCAAGATCACCGAGTCGGTCAAATCGCTTCCTCTATCTGCTTTGCCGTCTACTTCGACCAGGAATCTTGCAGGTGGGCAGGATGAGCGTCGTTTGCCTTCGTTCATTGCCAGGAACAGGTACAGGCTCTTTTCAAACTCTGCTGCACCTCGAAAAGTAGACCTTAAACAAGATATCCATGCGCTGTACTTATCGCGTAAACAGCGGACAATCTATTTTCTCGTCGATGGGCATCGCACTGTGAGCGATCTGGCACGTACTACCAGTAAGACGTTGTCGGAGATAGAGATAGTGCTCCAGGAGTTGCAGGATATGCATCTCATATCGATGTAGCTCTATATAAAGGTGTTTCTCTAGCAATCTTATCCAACAGCAGTTCCTTAGACGGCGCTCCCTCGACTGCATGGCTGACGGATAAAGTACCGACCGACCGACGATCCTCGTGGCTACTCTTGCGTCTGGCTTCTCTCCCACTCCTGCGATGCTGGACGGCGCTTCTTCAGAAGCGGGATAAACATCTCGGCAAAAAAGACCAGCACAAGTACTATTACTCCTCCTATTTTGCAAAAGCAGGGATATTTCGTAAAAGCCTTGCTGTTCCTCTCTTTGATCGTGTGAACAGAGGGAGAGCTTCAGCAAAGCTCAGGCGGCTGCGGTAATGGAAGGGAGGAGCATGCGTAACTGCTCCATCCAATCGTTGCCGAGGAGACGACGAGGGATACGGATAACCCCCTGTTGAACGCGGGCTTCGTTGCGGAAGCGGCGATAGAGCATGATGCGGTTCGGGACGATGGTGCGTTTCACGGTGAGTACGAAGTCATTATCTTTGGCGGCAATGGTTTCAAAGCCTAGCTGGCTCGCCTCGACCTTCAGACGTATCATGGCAAGCAGGTTGCGTGTGGGATGAGGAGGTGGACCGAAGCGATCGGTAAGTTCAGCCTCCATAGCCTCGACCTGTTCTAGTTCATGTAGATTGGCCAGGCGTTGATAGAATTTGACCTTGAGCACGCGGTCGCCGATGTAGTCATCGGGGAGATAGGAGTCGAGTGGGAGGTCGATCTGAGCGCTTTGCGTTGTGGCTGTTTCGACGCGTTTCCCCTGTAGCTCTTCGACTGCCTCTGCCAGGAGTTTGCAATAGAGATCGAAGCCAACCGAGTTCATGAAGCCGGACTGTTCTGCGCCCAGGAGATTGCCCGCGCCACGGATTTCCAGGTCCTTCATGGCGATGCGGAAGCCTGCGCCCAGTTCAGTCGCTTCAAAGATGGCCCGCAGGCGTTTCTCTTGCAGAGGTGTCAGGCGTGTTTCTTTATTATAGAGGAAGTAGGCATAGGCCTGGTGAGTGCCGCGTCCAACGCGTCCCCGCAGTTGATAGAGCTGAGAGAGACCGAACATGGAGGCATTGTTGACGATAATGGTATTGGCATTGGGGATGTCGAGTCCATTTTCGATGATGGTTGTGGAGATAAGGACATCGTATTCGCCAGCGGAGAAATCGACCATGACGCGTTCCAGTTGATCCTCGGGCATCTGTCCATGGCCGACGGTGATGCGGGCCTCTGGGATGAGCTTCTGGAGCCTTTGGGCGATGACCTGGATACCTTGAACGCGGTTATGGACAAAAAAGACCTGGCCACCGCGATCAATCTCGCGCAGGATGGCCTCGCGTATCAAACCCTCCTCGTGCTCGCGGATGGCGGTACGAATGGGCAGGCGTTCCTGGGGAGGGGTTTCGATGACGCTCATATCGCGTACATTGACCAGTGACATATGGAGTGTGCGCGGAATGGGAGTGGCGGTCATTGTCAGGACATCGACATCGTTGCGCAGTTGTTTGAGTCGTTCTTTATGCACGACTCCGAAGCGCTGTTCTTCGTCGATGATCAGCAGTCCTAGATTGAGAAAGACGACGTCTTTTTGGAGTAGACGATGGGTACCAATAATAATATCGACTTTGCCCATGGCCAGGTCTTCCAGGACCTGCTTTTGTTCTTTCTCTGAGCGGAAGCGGCTGAGTAGCTCAACGCGTACGGGATAGGCTTTGAGGCGCTCACGAAAGGTATTAAAGTGTTGGAGGGCCAGCACTGTTGTTGGCACGAGGATGGCGACCTGGTGCTGATCGAGCACGGCTTTGAAGGCGGCACGCAGGGCGACCTCGGTTTTGCCATAGCCAACGTCTCCACAGACCAGGCGGTCCATGGGACGGGGACGTTCCATATCGGCTTTGACTTCTTCGATCGCGCGGGCCTGGTCAGGGGTTTCGTCATAGGGGAAGGCATCTTCGAGTTCCTGGAGCCAGGGTTGTTCGGCATCAGGTGGGAAGGCGTGCCCGGAGGCGGCTTCTCTGGCGCTATAGAGTTTCAGGAGGTCATGGGCTATTTCCTGCACGCTCTCCTTTGTGCGGGACTTGGCGCGGGTCCATTCGCTTGTGCCGAGCTTGCTGAGTGCTGGAACGGCGTCGCCCATGCCGATAAAGCGGGTGACGCGGTCGAGCTGATCGGTCGGGATATAGAGCTTATCGGTGCCTGCATAGCGTATGAGAAGATATTCGCGTTCGACGCCGGTTGAATCGAGTTTGATCAGGCCTTCAAATCGGCCAATGCCGTATTCTTGATGAACGACATAATCACCGGGCGAGACCTCGGCGAGGAAGTGCGCGGGCGTGATTAGCTTGCGCCGCTGGGTTTTTTGGCGCTGTGACCAGCCAAAGATCTCGGTATCGGTGAAGAGTTGTAGTCCGAGTGAGTGAGACTGCCAGCCTTCGCTCAACTGACCTTGCAGGAGGGTCAGGCTGCCGCTTTCGGGTAGTTCATTGAGTTGAATGAGGGGACTGACATGAATGGTCTCGTTGCCCAGGATGGATTCGTCGCTGAGTACTTCGGAGAGTCGGCGTGCCTGAGCGGTCACAATGATGACGCGGTCGCGATTGGTGATGGCTTTGTGGCAGTCCTGGGCGAAGGAGCGCAGGCGTCCTCCATACGAATTAGGAGTTGTGAACTGTGGGCCGAGGCTGGTTGTGGTATTGGTGCTCTGGCCTTCATCGAGGAGAGCATTGCCTGTAAGGATACCGGCGAAGCGCAATTGTTTATGTTGCTGCAAACGGGGTTCCAGATGCGACCAGGGGATGGAGGCTTCACGCAGGCGAGTGGGGTTCTCGCGCTCCTTCTCGAAGCGTTCTTTCATCTCCTGGGCCTGGGCGGTCAGATCGAGGATGCTATTTTGGAGGCTTTCGGGATTATCCAGGATCAGCAGACCCTCTTTGGGCAGGTAGTCCAGAATACATGCTTCGGTATGCAGATAGGGAAGATAGAACGTGATATCCTCGAATGAGCGTTGGTGGCCTAATTCAACGAGATCGCGCTCGAAGCGGCTGGCGGCGTCATTATAGAGCATATTGATATGCAATTGTTCCAATTCCTGGACGGCCCGGGGTCCGTTTACAGGTAGGGCCTCGCGGGCGGGTCCGATGGTACAGGTTGCGAGTGGATTGAGTGAGCGCTGTGATTCTTGATCGAACGTGCGCAGTGACTCGATTTCATCGCCAAAGAACTCGATGCGTACGGGACGTGGCAGGGTGGGCGGAAAGAGATCGACGATGCCGCCGCGATGGCTGAACTGTCCAGGCTCTTCTACCTCGGTGACCGGTTCGTAGCCCAGGTTATAGAGGTGTTCCAGCATAAGTGGTAGATCGACCTCCAGACCTGTTTTCAGTTCATAGAGGGAGGCTGAGAGTTCCTGAAGGGGGATAATCGGCTGAGTCAGGGCACGAGCAGAGCAGACCACGATGGTATGACGTTTATTCTCAGTCAGATGGATCATCGCATTCATGCGTTGCTGGATGGTCTGGGTATCGCTAATCAAGCGTTCGTAGGGTAACGCATCGCGATCGGGGAAGAGCAGTATATCCTCAGGTTGTTCGGCAAAAATCTTGAGTGTATCTATGAGCTGGCTGGTCTGTGATTTATCGGTGGTCACGACCAGCACTGATTGGCGCATGGTGCGGGCGAGCGCGGCGATGATATAGGGACGCGCAGCCTCGGTAATATCGGTCAGCGGAGGAACCCCTTTGGCTTGCTGAAGTTGTTGCGTCAGTTGCCGGAATTCTGGTCGCTGAGCTAAAAGAGTTAATAATCCCTTGAGTGTCACACAATCCTCCCGAAGGGTACCACAAAGCCTGTCCCCCCTCGTGACTCTACCATCCCATAAAACTCCTGGGAGCAGTTCTGTTTCTGATGTGTCCGGGCCTCTTCTTCAGTAAGTAGGAGAGGATGGGCACATACTTTCTCTATTTGATGTGTCCCTGCCTCGGATGGTTTGCGTACCGATTTGCAGGGGCACGCACAGGATAGCAGAATCAGCCAGGAATGGCAAGTGATAGAGCGAAAACCTGAGATGGGTCATCCAGCCCTGCTTTTGCAAAAGCAGGATAAAAGCCGCCCTGCCTGCATAGCAGGCCGCCCTGCCCCTTTTTTTTAAGAAGAAGTGAGGCTGTGCGGTGGGGCGCATGCTCCGCCGCACAGCCTCACTTCTTCTTGTTTTGGGGTGAGGAGCGGCTCTGCAAGCCGCAGAAACGTGAAGGATGATTCATTATGCCTCAGGAGCTAAAGATTGGAATAGATCAATGTATTGTTGGACGCATCGCTCCTGCGAGAAGTGGAGATGTGCATAGCTGGCGCAGGCCATTCGATCGAGCGTTTCTGTCTGTTCTACGGCTGTGGCAAAGGCCAGCAGGTCATCTGGCGGGACCACGTATCCGCTGACGCCGTGCTTGATGACTTCATGGGCCGAGCCGCGATTGTACATGACAGCCGGTGTCCCGCAGGAGATTGCTTCAAGTACAACGTTGCCTGATGGTTCGTCCCATTTTATGGGTAGGAGAAGCGCCTGTGCCCGGCTTAAGGCCTGGAACAGGGTCTGCTGGTCAACTAATCCACAATATCTGACATTGGCAGCGGTCTTGAGCAACGGCTGGATAGTGTTTTCGAAATAGGTGGTATTGACCGGCTGTGGTGCTCCATAGATGGAGAGGATCTTGCCCAGGTCAGTGGCAACTTGAATCGCATCTTCAACGCCTTTGCTGGGGTCCATGCGCCCCACAAATATCAGGGTTCCATCGTGGTGTGGTGAACCGGGAAATGCCTCGGTGGTCGTTGCTGGCCCATTATAGATCACTTGAGTGATGGGATAGTATGGCTGCCACAGTTGAGCCTGATACCTGGAGATCGCGACAAGGGTGCCGCTCTGCTGCGGTCTGTGAGAGGCGAAGCGCAACGCTTCCATCATGTTCGGCAAGATAGGAGGGAGGTGCAGGGTATGAACCATGGGCAGTGGGAAAAAGGGAGCGAGAAAAAAGGGAATACCCGAAAAAGAATGATTGTGTACAAGATCAATGGAGGGATCATGGCGTATGTCGTCAAATGCGCGATAGAAGGCGCTATCTTCGGCGGCGCGAATGGCAAGGACCGCTTCTCCACCCAATTCGTCTGCCGTACCCGTATAGGCCAACGCGCCTTTAGCTACACCGCAATGCCGCATTTCCACACCAGGAATGGCAGAGCCTGCGCAGGCGTAGCAGACAACCTCTACGCCCTGACGCACTAAACCTTGTGCGAAGTGGGAAAGAAAGGATTCTGTGCCCCCGCTAAATGGTTCACAAATGGGATGGATAAACGAAGAGATCAGGGCAACTTTCACTGTGTCGGCCTCCTGAGGGATCGCTGGATGGTTCCTGGCGTCCTAGGGTTGTATTGGGTATCGCTAACCTGAATAGAGGATTTTGTTCTCTTTGGGAGGAGGATACCCGGAACTTTCTTCCCTGGCCACTCCTCTCACTTTGGAGTAAAAATACTCCTGATTTAGTATAAGTGATAGATCATTCATACGCCAATGTCAAGAATATGGATGTGCCCTTTATTGTTATCCCCGGCGGACTCTTTGAAGTGGGGATTGCATGCTGGCTCATCCTCAAGGGTTTTCAGCGCGAGGCCTACGGTCAGGATGCGTGAGACCGGTCTATCAGTACCGGTAAGGGCAGCGTAACCGCGGTGATGAAAGAGGAGTTAGACTCGGTCAAGTCTCTCTATGAGGGCCGTCTCTACCAGTCTAGCTCCTCTTTCTCTGCTTTGTACAGAGAGGTCTGATAAGGGCACAGATAGAGGCCGTCTCAGGGGAGTTTCTAGCTTCCGTAAATAGCAGCTTCTTGCTGGCGAGCATACCAATGGATTTCGCTAGAGGTTGTCATACCTTTCGCTATGGCTTCATGAATCCATCCATACATCTCATACTGGGGCCGTGTAGACGTTCGTTTTTGGTTTTTCCAGATCCCGAGGGGTGGGTGAGAAAGATTTGGTGAGGTATTTTATAATATTTGTAGAGGTCGATGTAGCTTTTTGTTGACCCCATCCATAGTGCAACTACAACGTATGTTGAGACGTGTTCTCCTCTCTTTTGCAAGGAAAATACTCTCCCTCACTCCCAAGTTTGTCTCGGTTGATACACGGTCCAGGCGATAGTATTCCGGTTCTTCGGATAGCCGGTCATGCGGTCCACATTCCTGAGGTCAGGCTGTAACGCTGGATTGAAACAGCATAAAGGGCAGATTGTGCCCGGATGAGCGTCTATCGTCTTCTCGCTGTCTTCTGTGACGTTAAAGAAAGGAGCCTCTACAATGAGCGTTCATTCTCCAAACGGCAAGTCGTTTCCTCTCCCAATGGTGAATATCCCGGAGGTCCGTCGCACCCTCCAGGTGCTCACCCGGCCAGAACAGGTAACCGAGTTACGTATTTTGAGCGCCAGGACAACAGTGTCTCCCCGTTTTGTCTACCAGGCCAGTGGCTACTTCAACGATCCAGAGGCGTTGATTAAGTCCCTGGCGAGCTTGCAGAGTGCCAAGGGGGTGTATATTACCCTGCATCCCTGCAATCCGATGCTGCTCGCACGTGCTCACAATCGTCTCAGATCCGCCGATGAGATGCGCAAAGCGGCTGCGACCAGCGATCTGCATATTGCTCGCCTGCACTGGTTACTGATCGATCTGGACCCCGAGCGTCCGGCGGATATTTCTTCGACCGATGAGGAGCATCAGATGGCCCTGGTCCAGGCTCAGGTGATTAAAAAGACTCTGGCGGAGCTGGGTTGGCCAGATCCCATTGAGGCCGATAGTGGTAACGGGGCACATCTGCTCTATCGCGTAGATCTGCCGCGTGAGGAGGGAAAGAAAGAGACGGGTCTGCTGCATCGGGTTCTCAAGGGCCTGGCCCGACGCTTCGATCCGCCGGAGATAGGCGCGGAGGAAGAACCCTTGCGCCTGCTGGTGGATCAGACGGTCTTTAATCCCTCGCGGATCTGCAAGCTGTACGGGACGCTGGCCTGTAAGGGAGATCACACTGCCGAGCGTCCGCATCGTCTGTCCCGTTTGCTCGTGGTTCCCGCCTCACAAGAGCTGGTTTCAAAGGAACTGCTGGCAGAGATTGCCGCTCCCCTGCCTGAGAGATCGATACATGCAGGGACGCCTCGGGAGACTCGTGGCGGCCAGTTCAGAAAGGCTGAAGGAGCAAGAGAGTCTGAAGGAGCAAGAGAGGAGAAGGGATCAGGAGCAGACTCTTTTGACCTGGAAGCATGGATCGCTGAACATCAGCTCGATGTGAGTGATCCAACGCCCTGGCAGGATGGTCGGAAATGGGTCTTTCATGTCTGTCCCTGGAACGAGGACCACACCGACAATAGCGCCTTTATCGTTCAGCATGCCGATGGTAGCATTGGTGCTGGCTGTCATCACAACAGTTGTCAGGATCAGAACTGGCGCACTCTGCGTGCAGTGTACGAACCGGAGTGGCTGACAAGAACGGTAGGTATCTCTGACGAGTGCGTCACAGATCTGCCTGCTTTTATCTCTGTGCCGGATGACCAGCAAGAACTGGCCGCGGTCACACCGGCTTTTGTTTTGCAGTGTTTGCAGCGGGCCGAAGAGGGCGATGCGCGTCTCTTTGCGCACCTTTTTCGGGGGCGATGTGTCTATGACCATACAGAAGGACAATGGTATCTCTGGCAAGGGCATTCCTGGAAGCGAGATGAGTATCAAAAGATCACCGTTCTGGTGAGTAACCACCTGGCCGTGACCTATCTGGAGGTCAGCGCCCAGCTTTCCGGGCAGGGGACAGAACAGGTCGATAGTCTGGCAGAAGGATCGTTCGACAAGCCGAAAGAGGCACAGTTCAAAGAGCGCTATGAGTGGCTCAAACGCACGACGAATGAACTGATTGAACGCGCACGTAAACTGCGTACCTGGCACCGCATAAGAAATGTGCTCATGCTGGCCAGAACATTTTTGCCGATCCTGTCCGGTTCCTGGGATGTTGATCCCTGGCTATTGGGAACGCCTGATGGTGTGCTGGATCTTCGCAGTGGTATGCTGCAACCAGGCAGACCAGAGGACTACATTCGCAAGATCATTCCTACCCGCTTTCTCGATCTGAGCACGCCTGCGCCACGCTTTGAACAGTTTCTGCGTGAAATATTTGCCGATCGAGCCGAGGACGAACGGGAAGCCTTGCTCACGTTTTTGCAGCGTGTGCTGGGCTACGGGATCACGGGGAAGGTGACCGAACATGTTTTCCTGATGCTCTACGGCGAAGAGGGACGCAACGGTAAAGATACCCTGATGACGATCCTCCTCCATGTGCTGGGCGAGGCTGTGGGTCCGGTGTCAAATGATGTCATTCTGGCCAATCGACTCACCTCGCCGGGCAGCGCCAAGCCTCACCTGTGCAGTCTCCAGGGCAAGCGGATGGCCTGGGCCAGTGAAGCCGATAGAGGTGCGCGTTTCGATATCGGACAGGTCAAATTTCTCACCGGTGGCGGTGCAATTGCCGCACGTCAGCTCTACGGACGAGAATATGCCTTTGATCCCTCGCATTTGCTGATCCTGCTGACAAACCACAAACCGCACGCGGATGCCTCGGATGCCGCGTTCTGGGAACGGCTCTGCCTGGTTCTCTTCAATATGCGTTTTGTGGAACAGCCTGCGCAACCCAACGAGCGTCAGCGTGATACAACCCTGGGCATGACCCTGGAAGGTGAGGCCAGCGGTATTCTGGCGTGGCTGGTACGCGGCTGTCTGGATTGGCAGCAGAACGGTTTGACTATTCCTACCTCCCTGCTCATTAGCCGCCAGTCCTATCGCGACGAGGAGGATACGCTGGGCGATTTCTTCAAGACGTGCTGTGAGGTGAATCCGGCGACATTTGTAAGTGCAAGAGAGCTTTACGTGTACTACCGGCAGTGGTGTGAGGATAACAGTCTGAAAATATTGAATGGCCTGGCCTTTGGGCAGGAGATGAAAAAGCGCTTTGCCTGGCAGCATAGAAGAGAAGGGAATATTTACTATGGACTGAAACTGAAAGAAAATGTTCCCAATGATGACCTGGAAGATGTGAAGGACTTTTTTCGTGGCAAAATTAGGTATGAAGCCTCTCCTCAGGCTGGTTCAGCACATATCTATTCAGAGACCTGTGAAGGACTGAAGGCCCTTTCGCAAAACTTTCCTAAATACGAATCAACTGATCACAAAATAGAAAAGTTATTCGATTCCTATGCAACTCCTTCACAGCGTGGTGAATATGACTCAACAATAAACCAGTTAGAGCCGCCTGTGGAGCTGTTTGACGTCATTTCCAGATCAGAAAAGAGGTCCTTCACGTCCTTCACAGGGTCCTTCACGCCCGTCACACCTCCTGCGGCTGAGCCAGTTGCTTACGACTCTGAGGTGCCTTTATTGGATGATAATTACGGTGATAATGACGAGGATGAGCAGGTTGTGTATGATGGAGATGACGGCGATTTTATCATGTATGATTACATTGATGAAAACGGTGTGGGGCATAGTGCGCCCGGCTCGTAGAGCAGAACGGTTCGTACGGAAGCGAATGTGCTGGAGACAACGGTGGGGATCTCATGCGCCGTGCGATACTGGAGGTCGTCCTTGCTGAAGAATTCGTAGCACAGGCCAGACGTGTGGAGCATGAGGTTGTTGATGGTGATATCCGCATTGGGCGCGTGCGTCTCTGGCCTGCCGTTCGCGTCGAAACCTGCAAGGACCTGAAGTTCCGTGATTTCAGGCACATATTTTTTTACGGGATCGTTAAGACTAACCTTGCCTTCTTCGACAAGTTGCATTAGTGTGACACCCGTGATCGCTTTCGTGGTCGAAAAAATGGCCATTACTGAGTCGAGCGTCATGGGTTGGTCCTTGCCAAGCTCGCGCTTGCCCACGGCTCCTTCATAGATATTGGCATGGCGATCAGTTGCCATCGCTACTATTCATTGAGATAGTATCGCGCCAACGTTGATGCGATATTGCCATAAGAGTAGTTTGAATATGACACAAATTTGCCGCCTCTGTCAACAGGAAAGAGGTATAAAAGTAGTATCAGGTTCGCTGTGAGCTTAGCTTCCGAAGATCCAGAAACGGAGTACACCGATCACGGCACCCGCCAGGATCAGCCAGACCGAGTTCAGTTTGAAGCGTAGCAGAAGCGCGAAGGCGAGCAGGGCCACTATTCCGGTCAGGACATCCGTCAGCGCGTGTTGACCCAGTTGCACGAGTACACCGGTCATGAGGGCCAGTGCTGCGGCATTGACGCCATCCAGGAGCGTAGAGGTCCAGGCTGCCTGACGTAAACGCGAGGCCACCGGATGAATGAGCGCGATCAAGACAAACGAAGGCAAAAACATGGCCAGGGTTGCCAGTAGAGCCGCGGGCCAGCCTCCAATGAGATAGCCAATAAAGGTTGCCGTCGTAAAGACGGGTCCAGGCGTCACCTGTCCGATTGAAACAGCATCTAGCAGTTGTCTGTCGGTGAGCCAATGCAGATTTTGTACCAGATCGGTGCGCAGGAATGCCAGCAGGGTGTACCCGCTCCCATACACCACTGATCCGAGCTTGAGGAAGGTCAGAAAGACCAACCCTAAACTGATTGGGGCTGCCGCCGCGACTGCTCCGGTAACTCCAATGGAACTGAGCGTTTTCCAGAGCATGTGGAAGTTTGCTGTAATTCCAGGAACAATCAGGCTGGCGACGGGCTTTTGTGTGTGCCGGTGTGTGATGATGAGGTTTAGCAGGCCGTAAAGTGCAGCTCCACCAAACAGTAAGATCAACACATTGACGTTCAGGAAATAGCCGCTCAACACTAGAAGCGCGAGTCCTCCGGCAAGCGGCCTTTTGAAGACCGTGTGTGCCAGAGTCCAGATAGCATGTGCAATAATGGCGACCACACACGGCTGAATACCGTAGAAGAGCCAGCCGATTTGGGGCAATGTCCCATAGGTGACATACGCCCAGGCCAGCGTTAGCACGATCAGCATGGCAGGACCGATAAAGCAGATGCCAGCAACCAGCAAGCCAGCCCATCCCGCTCGTAGATATCCCAGGTAAATCGCCAGTTCGGTCGATGAGGGACCAGGAATCAGGTTCGTCACCCCGATCAGATCGACGAAGCGTTCTTCGCTGATCCATTGGCGGCGATGTACAACCTCTTCATGCATCATTGCGATGTGCGCGGCTGGTCCACCAAAGGCCGTAAAACCCAGACGCAAAAAAAGCCAGAGGACTTCCGTCAGCGGGGAACGAGCTGGATTTGGATGGGCTGTTGATGCCGTCGTTTCTCCCTCGGGTCTTTCCATCTTGCCTATTTCTCCAATACAGTGCTTTTCGACTGAGTGAGTACCTGGACAAAATCTTGCAGGCCAACCCTTCCCAGAACCAGTCTGAAGAACGGAGGAAAGGCTGACAGGGCTGTTCTGGCATCGATCTGGGCCGGTTTTCCGACAGGATAGGCTTTTCTATGCCAGCGTATCGTCCCGCCTTCAGCGGCCAGGATGTTGCGATACCAGTCTACCTGGAATCCATATGTTAAGGCAATCACAAAGCCCTCTGCCGTTGGCCAGACCATAATCACCGTCTCATAGGGTTTGCCACTGCGACGGCCAATGTGACGAATGATCGCAAACGGACCGTGAGAAAGGCGTGTCAGTCCGCGCAACATTCTATTTGTGACGTACTTGTTAAAGATGCGTATGCTTTTGTGCCACATGCTGTTCTCCTTTATAGTCTCAATGAGCGCATAATGATCTCAACGATTGTATCAACCCGGTCAGATGAGGGCGCGTGCGCTTCCTCACCCTTAAACACGAGGCTGGTTAGAACGTAGGTTAACAGTCCGCCAAGCAGTATATGCGTCACGGCGTCGAAATCGACCTCGGCGATGATCCCTTGCTCACGGGCCTCCTGGAGTAGCGAGGTCATGATGGCGAGTCCGCGCTGCGTGACGGTCGAGAAGAATAGGGTACCGAGCTGTGGGAAGCGGGACGACTCGGCGATAATCATACGTACCAGGGGCAGATAGCCGGGCTGCTCTATCATGCTCAGGATCTCGTTGGAAAGGTATGTGAGCGCCTGGCGCAACTCTGGCAGATCGCGGGGCGTGGATAGGGTTGCAAGTTTCTCAGAAAAGCCCGGTTGCTCCATCGTCAGGTGGCTCAGGACATCGACAAAGAGGGCCTCCTTGTTGACATAATGACGGTAGAGGGTCTCCTTCGAGGAAATACCCGCCTGCGCCAGAATGGCATCAATGCTTGTCGCCAGATACCCCTGCTGGAGAAAGAGCTGATAGGCTGCGGCTCGCAGCCGCTCCTGAGTCTGTTGAACCCGACTGTTCGATCTGTCTTTCATTGTGCTCCTCTGCCATAATCGTACCGTACAGTACGGTACGATTATGGCACCTTGAAAGAAGATTGTCAAGGGCAACGGTTCTCTCCCACAGGGTCTCTTAAAAGTCTTTTGTACCGCGATTGTCAAACCCCTCCCCAGAGGAAAAGATGGTTAGTGGCAGCGCGGTCGCGCTGCCACTAACCATCCAAAAAGGGTGGGTGGGAGGGGAAGAACACGACTTTTGAGAAACCCTGTTCTCTCCCACAGATTTACTTCAATCTATCTTGACTTCGAGCGCACTCAAAGGTGTATTCTGAGATCAGGAACGAAATATACACCTTTCATTCAAAGGAGAAGATCTCTTATGCGGATTGGATTACAAGTCCCTAACTTCACGTGGTCTACGGATCAAGGTGCGCTCGGTGACACATTTGCGCTGATTGTACAGCGAGCGGAACGGGCGGGCTTTGCCAGTTTGTGGGTCATGGATCATTTCTTCCAGATTTCTATAGTGGGTCCTGCCGACCATGAGATGCTGGAGGGCTATAGTGCGCTGTCTTTTGCTGCCGCGCTGACTAACCACATCAAGTTGGGAACGATGGTCACGGGCGTAACTTATCGCTATCCGGGCTTGCTGGTCAAGACCGTCACAACATTGGATGTACTCTCTCATGGGCGTGCCTATTTCGGCGTTGGGGCTGCCTGGAATGAAGAGGAGCATCTTGGTCTGGGTGTGGCGTTTCCTCCCACCGCTGAGCGCTTTGAGCGTCTGGAGGAGACCTTGCAGATCGCACATCAGATGTGGGCAAGTGATGACAGGCCCTATCAGGGCAAACATTATCAGCTTGGCCGACCGTTGAATGTGCCAGCCTCGGTTCATAAGCCGCACCCGCCGATCCTGGTTGGTGGGGCGGGAGAGCGTAAGACGCTCCGTCTGGTGGCCCAGTACGGCGATGCCTGCAATCTCTTTTTGCGCATGGGTAATGATGAAGTACGGCGTAAGTTGGAGGTTCTGCGCGAACACTGTCAGACTCTGGATCGGCCATATGCAGAGATTGAGAAGACGACGCTGGGATCGGTCCATCTTACCAGAGATGGGCGAGATAACAGCAGCACTCCGGCAGATGTGATTGCATCCTGCCGCGAACTGGCGGCGCTGGGGATTGACCAGGCCATCTTCAATATGCCCAATACCGCCGATCTGGAACCGTTTGATCTGTTTGCGACCGAGGTCATTCCCGCTGTCGAGCAGATCGAGGTTGCTGGTCGCTAAAGGGTTATGCTCCTTGCTCTAAAAAAGGAGACTCATACGCCAGAGTGCGGCGAGCAACGCCCTTGTACAAGCGCTGCTCGCCACTTCAATCACAAACTACTATTAGAGAACGTAGAGTATGATACCGTTTGAGCAGTTGGCAGAGGGGAACATCAGTCCAGTCAAGGTGCTCGTTTCTTATTGATATGCTTCAGGCTTTTCAGGCGAGAGGGTCATTTTGTCGGATACATGAACTGTGATACTATAGTTATGACCTGGAAAACGTTGCCAGATCGATTAACTTTTGTTACGCGAACAAGAAAAGACAGAGAGAGTACCTATGTCAATTCCCACCCTACCCTTTGGACGCACCGGACATATAAGTACACGTACCCTTTTTGGGGCTGCTGCGCTTGGCTCGGTGACTCAGCAGGAGGCAGATCAGACGCTTGAGGTCCTGCTGCACTATGGAGTGAACCATATCGATGTCGCTGCCAGTTATGGAGACGCGGAACTGCGCATTGCGCCCTGGCTGGCACATCATCGTGAGCAGTTTTTCCTGGCGACCAAAACGGGTGAGCGAACAGCAAAGGGCGCACGTGAGGAGCTAGAGCGTTCTCTGGAACGTATGCAGGTGGACTATGTGGATCTCTGGCAGTTGCACAGTCTGGCCGATCCCATTGAATGGGATATCGCGCTCAGTCCAGGGGGTGCGCTGGAAGCGGCGCTGGAAGCAAAGAAACAGGGATTGGTACGAGCAATCGGGGTCACGGGTCACGGTGTGCAGATCGCGGCCTCACACCGCAGAAGTCTGGAACGCTTCGATTTTGACTCGGTTTTGTTGCCCTGTAACTACATCACGCTGCGCAATGCCTACTATATAGAGCAATTCAACGCCCTTCTGACAACCTGTCGAGAGCGCAACACTGCTGTCCAGACGATCAAATCTATTGCCTATAAGCCCTGGTTGGGTCGTCCAAAAACGCGTGCCACCTGGTATGAGCCATTGAGTGAACAGAGCGATATCGACCTGGCCGTGCATTGGGTGCTCAGTCAGCCGGGGATTTTTCTCAATACGGTCGGCGATATTCACCTGCTCCCCATGGTTCTGGATGCTGCCAGTCGTTTTACGACTGGACCCACCGATGAAGAGATGGAGGCACTGATGGCCAGGTCAGGGATGCAACCGCTCTTTGTCTAAGAGTGGTTGCAACTTCTGGTAAGTGATCCACATGGCAGGTCATTTACCATATTTCCACTGAAAAGGAGTCAGACGGAAATGAGGCGTCCCTTCTTACATGGCGTGCATAACGCGAAGCGTTTTCGGGATCAGAGCGTGGTGGATCGCTATCACCTGCGTCCCTCCTATCCGCCAGAAACCTTCACCATCCTCAGCGAATTGATCCGAGACGAGCCGCGCACCGTCCTCGATGTGGGCTGCGGGACGGGCAATGTCGCTCGTCCCCTGACCGAGTATGTTGAACACATTGATGCCGTCGATCTTTCGCTTCCGATGCTTGAACGCGCCCGGACGCTGCCTGGAGGCGATTCGCCAACGATCCGCTGGATATATGGACGGGTTGAGGACGTGGAGATCCAGCCGCCTTATGCTCTCGTGACAGCGGGCGAAAGCCTTCATTGGATGGAATGGGATGTGGTTCTGCCTCGTTTCGCAAAACTCTTGCTGCCGCACGGTGTGCTGGCTATTGTGTATATTGTCGATCAGCCAGTTCCCTGGTACGAAAGCTATCGGCAGATCGAGCAGCGCTTCACCAACAATCCCAGCTATGTGCCCTTCGATTGGATCGTCGAGTTGGAGAAGTATGGGCTGTTCCAGCAATTGGGCGAACGCGAGACCGCTTCAGTGTCTGTCAAGCAAACAGTCGAAGACTACATTGCGGCCAGGCACTCACGCAGCATTCTTTCTCTTGACACGATGACTCCTGGGCAAGCAACACAGTTCGATGCGGAAATGCAGGCGCTTCTTTTGCCATATGCTTTGGATGGTCTACTCACCTTTAGTGTGGCCGGAGGGATCACCTGGGGCAAACCCAAAAGCGGTGCGAGTTGAGAAGGCTTCGGACAAGCAGAAAGATCTCGCCAGTCTTGGAAGACAACCTCTCTTGTCACCGTGGAATTCTTCGAAAGTATTTCCATTTAGTTGGCATTGCATATACATCTTCCTGGGCATGAGAAGTAGCATCTCATGCCCAACTCCTGCCATCAGGATGCAAGTATTTTGGTTTTCCCTCAGGGATGTAGCCGGGCGACAATAAGGGCCTTAGACTGTACGCGAAGAGGGAACAAGTTGCCGGATGCAGCTCTTGTCAGGGTCCGGTAGCAAAGTAAAAAAGCCATTGCTCTTGTTAGCGTCCGGCAGCAAAGCTCAAAAGCCACTGCTCTCCTGGTGCGTTGACCTGCATGATGTAGCATCCGGCCTGAAGAATAAGGAGTTCTGTGGCCCATTCGTGCCAGCCAGGCTCAGGGTCCCCGGTATAGTTCGGTCCCTTGTAGATCAGGTGAAGCGTTTGCTCTGGATTTTGACCCTGTGGATCCCACCAGACCAGCTTTCCAGTGTCTTGATCGGTGACCTGTACGGTCACCACTTGAGAAGTCTGTTTGTCGGGTCCCACTTCCCAGACAATTGGTATCGCTGGCCAGGGAGTGTAGCCCTGACTATTGGCATGGAAAATCTCGTCCGAGGAGGGGATCAAGGAATTTGACTTGTCAAAGAGCCAGATCTTTCCTTGCCCAATGAGTGTCACCTTGCTCTGGAAGTTTCCCCAATTATTGGGCAGGGTCATCGAGTCTGGCGCACGGAATAACGGGCAGTTGGTTGGTGCCGGAGCAAGGAGTGCGGGAACCGGCACAACTTGCTCAGTTCCGTCTCCAATGGGCACGGGAGAAGGAACAATAATCTCCTGAGCAGATGCTGACCGGGGAGAAGGGACGAAGGATGGTGTGGGTCGGGGAATTTGTAGAATAATTGCGCCAAGCAGGATGAGAAGGAAGAGACCGGCAATGCTGTAGCGTTTCCAGGGAGTTGCCACGCTCCGAGAGAGCGCCATAAGCCATCTCTCCGTGGCGTTTTCCCTGGGTAATTCCTCAGGAGCCAGGTCCGTTATTTGGACTGGCTCCGCCTCTTCCCATGGCTCATTCTGTTGGTCAAAAGGGTTGCTCATCAGAATCTTTCTGATCACTGAAAATATGCTTATTCTTTACGATATCACCCACCTGGCAAAATTGTATCACATGATGATATTTGCCAGAGCATAGAACTCCGTCAACTGCAACGTGAAGGCTGGCTTACGCCTCGCGTCTCATCTCGATGAAGGTGAGTTCACCCCGTAAGGGGTTTTCTTGCACAAACTCGCGTGTGCGAACGAAGCCAGCGCGTTCGTAGGTGCGGATCGCACGTGTGTTTCAGGCAAGGACGAAGAGCCGGAACCGTTGGGGAGCGAACTGTTTCAACGCCAACAACAGGCCGTCATTGACAAAAGTTGGCCCCAGTCCCTTGCCAGTCAGACGGGTCTCATACTCAGTTCCACATCGAGCGTTTTATCCTCGCTGTAGAGGGCTGGTACAGTGGTTACCCATACCTGGGCGGCTGTTCCATAGCAGAAGAGACCGATCAGTTCACGTTGCTCATTGTGGGCGGTATAATAGGGACTACGCTGATACAACATCTGAGCGAGCTTTTCCTCGGAATACGCGTAACTATACATAGTATAAGGTTCTTCATAGTGCCAGGCCATGATTGTACGTGCGTCCGCCTCGGTCAGAGGTGTCCAGTTAAAATGCATCGATGGAGCTTCTCCTTGCTTGACTACACTCTTGCTGTTCTTCTTCTACCTGCGCCTATCAGGTAGAAGCCAATGGCAATGGCCACCAGACCTAGAACGATGTGCAGTATATGATCGGTTGCGCTGAGATGGGTGAGGCCAAGGAAGCGTCCGTCATCGTTTCCATAGACGGGAGAGTAGAGTGCGGGGATGAGGCCGAGCAGCCCTAGCAGCGTATAGACGACCCCAAAGACCCGGTTATAGATGACCGACAGCCCTATAAAAGCTGCTGCAATCCCAATCAGGCCGGTAATCAGGTAGAAGATATTTCCGAAGGTATCGGCATCGAAGGTGCCTAAGACAGCTATCACTCCGGTACCGTTCTCCACCGGGGTGAGGAAGCCGATGATACCCAGCAGGGTCAAGATGATTCCAACAATCAGTGCCAGTATGCGATTGGCTGACCAGTCCGCGCTTGTTTCCCGTATCATATGATTTCTCCTTTATTTCCTGAAAGGATTCGTTTTTTCCCTTCCGTTCTAACACGTAAGCCAGGGGTTATTAGATCCGTAGAGAATAGTCAACTTCCTGGGAAAGAAGCGACTTTTGCGAAACTCTGTCTTTAGGATGAAGAGAGGTTGATATATGGAATTGTATTCTCTATAATGGACAGATGAACGAGGAGCTTGCTCTGTTTTTTTCTCTGGCTGGAAACACTTTCTATGGAAAAAGGTTAGACACTGCTTATTGCGCTGGCGGAAGCTGGTGGAGAACTATACACGAACGTTTGCTTGTTTATTGATTGGAAGAGATGATTGTTCGCGAGGAGGCGCAGGTCGGCATGGAATTGACGCTTGACCTTCAGACACCCACGCTGGTTCGTGTGCTGTGCGACCAGCACGTTTCCCATACATTTGATCCTCAGACTCTTGCGCTACCTGATGAGGCTGCGTGGAAGGCGGTGCTGGAACATCCTGATATGTACGGGAAGAAGCTCTACACGTCTCTGTTCCCTCCTGGGTCAACGGCTCGCCTTGTCCTGAGGAGCGCCCCTGAGCGGCTGCTGCTGGTCTCCTTGCAGGGAGAGATCGATGCGGTCCCCTGGGAGTACGTCTATGGTCCGTATGGGGATGAGGACTCGACTGACGCGTTTCTGGTGCTGTGTTGTCCGGTGGTACGGGGTCTGCCGTTCGAGCGACGGCGCGAGGCTTCTGTCTCAAGCGCGGGACTGCACCTGATCGCGGTCCCTGCCAGTCCACTCAGCCGCTCGACGGAAACACTGCCCATCGAGCACGATTGGACCCTGCTACAAGAGGTGATTCAGGAGGTGCCGCGTGTGGTGACACTTGAACGCTGTCGTCCGCCGACGCTCAAGCGTTTACGGGAACTGGTGGCGAACCAGGCCGGAACTGTGGTGCATTTTATCGGTCACGGGGGATTACGCGAGCTGGGTGCGATCCTCTGTTTTGAGCAGGAGAACGCCGATCTACACGCCGTGACCACTCAGGATCTCCTTAAACGTTTACAGGGAACGGCCTTTCTGGTGACGTTGAGTGCCTGCGTAAGTGCCAGCTCTGGTCCAACGGTCTGGCACAATGTCGCGGCCTCCCTGGCTCGTCAGGGTGTACCCTATGCGCTGGGCATGCGCTTGAGCGTCTACGATGTGGATGCACGTGTCTTCTTTCGCATGTTCTACAGTGAGATTGCACGTGGGTCTTCGGTGGAGCAGGCGTTGTTTCAGGCCCGGTTAGTGCTGGCGGAAGAGTCGCCGCGTCCGTGGATTGTGGGTGTGCCGGTGCTCTATACCTCGCTGAATGTGGCTGCGCCTGGGGTCGTGAGTCCGGTAGGGGTGTCAGTGGTCGAGAGGTATGCTCCCCGCCTGAACGTGGAGAGTCTGCCGCCAACGGATGGACTCTTACAGGGACGCCTGGAGGAACTGGTGGAACTGGGGAGTGCGCTGACCAATCCTCGTCCTCCTTCGTTGTTGACCATTCATGGAGCAGGTGGTCAGGGGAAGACGGCACTGGCGAGGGAGGCGGCGGAACGCTTTGCCTGGGCGTGGTCAGGAGGGGTCTGGGCCTTGTCGCTGGAAACGTTGCTGACACGTGCGGCGGTGGTGCAGGAGATGGCGCGGTTGCTGGGACTTGAGACGCAGGGGCTGGCGGAAACTGCCCAGGTGGAGTCCCTGATCCTGCAACGCGTGCAGGAGCGGCGTACCCTCTTCCTGTTGGACAATGCCGAGACGTTGCTCGATGCCATCACGCGAGGTCACGAGGGGGCGCGAGAGGTCGCTGCATGGCTCAAACACCTGCGCTCAAAGCAAACTGTGACCTATCTGGTGACTTCACGCGAACTCTTGAACTGGCCCGATGAGCGGTACCTGGAACTGCCGGGTTTGCGACCAGATGATGGGGCGACGCTCTTTATGCAATGTGCCACGCCACGTGCGGACGAGACTGACCGTCCAACCTTGCGGACGTTGAGTCAGATGCTTGATGGGCACCCGCTCTCGCTGCGCTTGCTGGCACGTGTCTTTGGAGAAAGCAAACAAGTGCTGGCTGCGCTGCTGACAACTGCCGAAGCGCAACTGCGCCAGGCTCATGACACCTATCTGGGACCAGAGCACCGCCATTATAAGCTCTACGCCTGTATCGAGGTCAGTGTTCGCGCCCTGGAACCGGAGTTACGAGCGGTCTTGAGTGCTCTGTGGGTCTTCCACTCTCCGTTTCTAGCGGAGACGGCGGTGGCGGTTCTGGATGCTGATAAGAAAGAAACCGCGGAACATCCTTCCGCTATTCGAACGGCGCTACATCAACTCTGGCAACGCAGTCTGCTCACCACTCAGACGATTGGCCTGCAAGCGGGGGAACTGCACTTCTACGCCCTGCTCCCGACGACGCGTCCCTACATTGAAGAGCATATGGAGCAAGCCTCTGAGCACTCCGTCTTGCTGGCTCACTTTGGGCAGGCGTGTTTCTCCCTGACGGTATGGATCTATCAGGAATTGGATAGAGGTGGAGAAGCCAGCGCACTTGCCC
>DAOTTL010000221.1:0-12754 GCA_034438135.1 Ktedonobacteraceae bacterium
GTACATAGCTCACCATCGAATAGTTGTTGACCCCTGTAAAGACTGTCGTAGCTGTACGCAGGGCCAGTCGTCCCAACTGACTATGCTGTATATGGAGGACAAAGGAAGGAGCTGGCTTTGACTCTGAATATGCGGCAGCTGAGATGCGTCTGAACTCGGGAAGATCTCGCAAATGTCTCCATAACTCTTTGTACTCAGGCAGATGGGTAAGTGTACGCGTATGGTACTGGAAATCGTTAACCAGGCGGCGGGCCAGATTCTCCCAGCCAGGGAAGCGCTTGCGTGAATGAACTCCAAAGATCACATCAAGTAAATGGGTAGGCTGTCTCTCAGAGGCCTCAGTCTGGGCCTCAAAAAGCACAACAGAGGCCTCATTCCAGGCATGCAGGTACCAGAGCCGATCGAGCGAGTGAGCGGGATACGAAGTGTTCAAGACCAACAGTTCCGCCAGGTGTCCCAGGTCCAGCAAGGTTGTATCTGCTTCCTCCTCATCAATCTGTTGGCCAGTCAGTTCTATAAAGGCTGTATAGATTTGGTGCCTTTCAGGTTCTGGCAGTTCCAGCGCACGGACAATGGTATGAACTACATGCGGAGAGGGATTACGGCGCATTCCTGTCTCCAGATGATAAATGTATGTGCGCGACAGACGCGTTGCCTGTGCCAGTTGACCTTGAGAGAGGCCCCTTTTCTGGCGAAAGCTCGTTATCAGTTGAGCAAAATCAGCACTGTTAATCACCATTTTCCTATCTTAGCGCGTATTTTGTTAGCTACCATTTCTATTATGCCCCAAATTTTGTTAGCTGGCAACATTTCCTTCCCTCTATTTCTATTTTATACTAATTGTTAGATATAGGTATCTGTGGTTTTGGCTCGGAGAGGAGCTTTTGTGAAATGTCTGATCCTTTGTCCGTTAATAATGCTGAAGAAGAGGCTTACGTCTCTGAGCATTCCGTCCATCCCTGGTTGAAATACTATCAACAGGGCGTGCCACATCAACTAGAGATTCCCGATCAGCCATTGACCTGGTTGCTTGATCAGGCTGTCAGTCGTTATCCACGTCAAACAGCCCTGATGTACTATGGTACAAGGATAAGCTATACCAGATTCTCTGAACTGGCGCATCGCTTTGCCGCTGCTTTGCAGCGTGCTGGTATCCATAAGGGTGATCGCGTCGCAATCGCGCTCCCCAATATACCTCAGTTTCCGATCGTTTTCTACGGGACGTTACTGGCCGGGGCTATTGCCGTTCCTACCAATCCTCTCTATACTGAACGTGAAATGCAGCACCAGCTGGCTGATTCAGGAGCGCGTGCAATTATTCTCCTGGATATATTTTATCCTACGCTGCGTGCCATCCGCGAGAAGACAGGCCTGGAAAAAGTCTTCATCACTCGCGTCACAGATTTCCTCCATCCTGTGCTAAGTCTGCTCTATCCATTGACTCAGCGCAATGTAAAGCATCCCGAACCACACCTGACTCCCCGGGAACTCCGTGACGATCCACTGCTCTATAATCTGGACTCGTTATTGCGAGGAAAGTCAGCAAAGAGCGATGCAGGAACAACCGCGTCACCTGTCCCTGTCAATGGAAGCGATCTTGCCGTTCTCCAGTACACTGGCGGTACAACGGGTCTCCCGAAGGGCGCAATGCTCACCCACCGCAATCTCCTTGCAAACGCGTTTCAAACGCGCTATTGGAACGCTGAGGCGCTTGAAGCTCAGGAAATTGGACTCTGTGTCGCACCATTTTTTCACTCCTACGGTCTGACAGTCGGCATGAATCTCTCAATCTGCGCGGCTGCTACGATGGTGCTTCTCCCACAATTTAAGGCGAAAGAGGTCGTCAAGGCCATCGCGAGATACCGTCCGACGATGTTTCCTGGCATTCCTACCATGTATGTGGCGATTATGCGTGAGGCAGGGAACCATGCTGAGCGCATAAGCTCGGTGCGTTACTGTATTAGTGGTGCCGCACCTCTACCTGCTAAAGTTCAAGAAGACTTTGAGCGTATGAGTGGTGGCAAAGTCGTTGAAGGATATGGGCTGAGCGAAACCTCGCCCGTGACTCACTGTAATCCGCTGGATGAGAACTGTGTCAATGGAAGCATTGGTCTCCCTTTGCCAGATGTTGATGTGATTATTAGAGACGACAATACGGGTCAGCAGCTTCCTCCTGGCGAGATCGGTGAGCTTATGATTAAAGGCCCCAACGTCATGCGAGGCTATTGGAAACGCCCGGACGAGACAGATGCTATTTTTGAGCACGGCTGGCTCCATACCGGCGATCTGGGCTACATGGACGAGAAAGGTTATTTCTATATTGCTGACCGTAGCAAGGACCTGATTGTGGCCAGTGGCTTCAATGTCTATCCGCGTGAGGTAGAAGAAATCCTTTTCCAGCACGAAGCCATCGCTGAAGCCGCTGCAATCGGGGTTCCAGACGAGTATCGCGGCGAAAATGTGGCTGCTGTAGTCGTACTCAAGCCGGGTTTTACCGCTTCAGACAATCTGCGAGCTGATATCATTGCCCATTGTAAAACTTCTCTGGCCGCGTATAAAGTTCCCAGAATCGTTGAGTTCCGTGAAAATTTGCCGAAATCACTCATTGGCAAAGTCTTACGTCGTGAACTGCGCGAGTCGATAAAACAGTAACTTCTCTATCCAAATGCATAGGTCTCTCAAAGAAAGAGCAGGAAATATGTCAACAACTATGAAACCAACAGAGGTCGGGACCGCGTTCCTGACGACGCCAGTGAGCGAGAGTGCCGAGCGGATTTTTACGCTGGAACAACAAGAAGAAGAGCAGAGTTGGATTGCCCAATCAGCGGCGACATTTATGCAGCGCGAGGTGCTACCAAAGATCGATGCCATCGATAGTCAGGAGCCTGGTCTGATGCCGGAGTTGGTGAGAAAAGCCGGTGAGCAGGGACTACTGAGTATCGATGTGCCTGAGCAATACGGCGGCGCGGAACTTGGTCTGCTTACCAGTGCGCTGGTGGCTTCCCAACTGCGTGAAGCCTCGTTCAGCGTGGCGTTTGGCGCACATACGACGATTGGCACGCTACCGATTGTCTTTTATGGTAACGAGGAGCAGAAGACAAAATATCTGCCACTGCTGGCCTCTGGCGAGTGGATCGCAGCGTATGCCCTGACCGAACCAGGCGTGGGGTCCGATGCCATGGGTCTCAATACCACGGCTACTCTTTCTGAGGACGGAAAATACTATCTCCTTAATGGCACGAAACAGTGGATCTCAAATGCTGGCTTTGCGAACGTCATGATCGCCTTTGCACGTATAGGGAACAACAAGCCCTCGGCCTTTATCGTCGAGGTTACCTATCCCGGCGTCTCAACTGGCAGTGAAGAGAATAAGATGGGCATCAAAGGCTCTTCAACTCGTCAGGTCTTTTTCCAGGATACCCCGGTTCCAGTCGAAAATCTGCTCGGCGAGATCCATAAGGGCTACAAGATCGCCTTCAATATTCTCAACATTGGTCGTCTGAAACTGGGAGCCGGTGCCACTGGTGGCGCTCGCTCTGCTATCGATATGGCTGCGGTCTATACCGCTGAACGCAAAGCCTTTGGAAAATACTTGCATGAATTTGGCATGATCAAGAAGAAGCTGGCTCGTATGGCCGCTGAGACCTACGCGGCAGAGAGCGCCGTTTTCCGTACTGCCGCAAATGTGGAAAACGCCAGGCGCAGCGCAAGTAGTACAGAGGAGGCCTTTAAAGCGATAGAAGAGTATACCGTTGAGGCCTCTCTCGCCAAGGTTCACGGAAGCGAAGTGCTTGCCATGGCAGTGGACGAAGGAGTACAGATCTTCGGTGGCTATGGCTTTATGCATGAATATCCCATTGAGAAAGCCTATCGCGATGCACGCATCCAGCGCATCTTCGAGGGAACGAATGAGATCAACCGTCTGGTAGCCTCTGGTACGCTCTTCAGACGCGTCCTTGCTGGCAAAGTACCCCTGATGACGCTCTATCCTGAGATCGAGGCCCGCATAAAATCGGGTACTGCTCCTGATTTTGCCGGTGAGGCCATTCCCACCGAACTGCGCGACGCAGTAAATGCGCTGGAACGCGCCAAAGATGTAACCATCTACGCATCTATGAGCGTGGCCATGAAGTATATGCAAGAGTTGGAGAACGAGCAGGAATTTATCGAATACCTGGCCAATCTGCTGATCGAGATCTATGGGATCGATAGTGCACTGGCCCGCGCAACTCAAGCCGTGAGGCGTGGCGATGAGAAGAGCGCTATCCATGTGCAACTGGCTCAACTGGCGACCTGGCTGGCCTTCTCGCGCATCCATCTCAACCTGGAGCAACTGGTTATGACCAATACGGAACCTGAGAAGGTCGAGAAGGAACTGGCCCGTGTGCGCCTGTACCTGGGCGATTATGTCCTTAATGGCGTCGCTTTGCAGCGCGAACTGGCGACCCTCATCGTAGAGAAGCAGGGCTATCCCCTGTAAGTAAGACAACTACCATGGGGTTCTGGATTGTAGCGCCCGCTCTGCCTCGTTAAGGCGTTGCGGGCGTTCTCCTCGCTCTGATATGATTTGCAAAAAGTGTTTTTTGTGTAACTAGATTCATATATCATTCAGCACTATCTGTGTTGCTATTCAATCAAAGGAGAAATCATAGTGGAAGCTGTGATCGTCAGTGCCGTGCGCACCCCTATTGGCCGTGCGAACAAAGGTGCATTGAAAGATGTGCGTGCCGATGACCTGGCTGCGATGGCAGTCAAAGCTGCTGTTGAGCGTGTGCCCCAGTTAGATCGGGCACTGATCGAAGATCTTATTCTGGGCTGTGCTTTTCCTGAAGGGGAGCAGGGTATGAATGTTGCCCGTCTGGTGGTTCCTCTGGCGGGCTTGCCTGAGACCGTTGGAGGGGTGACCGTCAACCGTTTCTGTGCTTCCAGTCTGCAAGCGTTCAATATGGCTGCGCAAAACATTATGTTGGGACTGGGCGATGTGTTTATCGCTGGCGGGATCGAAAACATGTCCCGTGTTCCCATGGGCGGGTTCAATCCAAGTTTCAATCCTCGTTTGATCCCTACCAATGAAGGTGTAGTTGTCAGTTCTTCCTATCCTCCCTGTGAGCTTGAGTATGGACTCGCCAGCTATATCCCGATGGGCATGACCGCCGAAAACCTGGCACGTGAGTACAAGATCAGTCGTGAAGAACAAGATGCGTTTGCGCTCCGCAGTCATCAACTGGCCGTCGCTGCAACCGATAAGGGGATCTTTCAGCGTGAGATCGTGCCAGTGACACTGCCTAATGGAAAAGTGATGGAGATCGATGAGGGTCCTCGCCGCGATACGTCCCTTGAACGACTGGCCACTCTTGAGCCTGCATTTATCAAAGGTGGCTCAGTCACGGCAGGCAACTCAAGTCCACTCAACGATGGAGCATCCGCCGTTGTCCTCATGTCTGCGGAGAAGGCGAAAGAGCTGGGCATTGTTCCCCTGGCGCGTGTGATTACCATGGCAGTGTCCGGTGTGCGACCGGATGTCATGGGAATTGGACCTGTGCCCGCCGTAAAAAAGGCACTACAACGTGCCAATCTGAAGCTCAGCGATATTGACATTATCGAACTGAACGAGGCTTTTGCAGCCCAATCTCTGGCGGTAGTCAAAGCTCTGGGCATCGATGTGGAGAGGTTGAACCCTCACGGGGGCGCAATCGCCCTCGGACATCCCCTGGGCTGTACTGGTGCACGCCTGATTGCCACTCTGGTGAACGACCTTCAGACCGCTGACAAGACCCTGGGCATGGCTACCCTCTGTGTGGGCGGTGGTCAGGGACTCGCTACAATTATCGAGAGGATAAAATAGCCATGGCAGAGAGCGCTTCCTCTCAGATAAACGGTCAGAACAAAACACCGCGTTATCAGATTCGCAAGGCTGCGGTTCTGGGCGCAGGCGTCATGGGAGCGGCCATTGCCGCCCATCTGGCAAACGTCGGTATCCCCAGTCTGCTGCTGGACATTGTACCGCCGAACGCCGGGCGCGACCGCGATAAGATTGCGCGTACTGGACTCGAAAAGACGCTCAAAGCGAAACCGGCTGCCTTCTACTCTCCAAAGTCTGCCTCGCTGATCACCGTCGGCAATATTGAGGACAACCTGGCCGATCTGGCCGAGGTGGACTGGATTATTGAGGCTGTAATTGAGCGACCTGATATCAAGCATAAACTCTATGAGCAGGTGGAAACCATTCTACGTCCCGATACTATTATCACATCCAATACCTCAGGCCTTCCCGCCCATTTACTGACGCAGGGACGTAGCTCACGCTTTCGACGCAATTTTCTGATCACCCATTTCTTCAATCCAGTGCGCTATATGCGCCTCTTAGAACTGGTACCCGACGTAGATACAGCGCCGGAACTGGTCGAATTTATGCGCGAATTTGGGACCGAGGTTCTGGGCAAAGGGATCGTGATTGGCAAGGACACGCCAAATTTTGTGGGGAACCGCATTGGCGTCTATGGTTTTCTCTCAACGATCTCTCGCGCACTCAGCGAGGGCTATACGATTGGAGAGGTTGACGCCATCCTGGGTCAGGCCATGGGTCGTCCCCGCTCAGCCGTTTTTCGTACCGCCGACCTCTCAGGTCTCGACACCCTGGCGCATGTGGCCGACAATCTTTACGAAAACGCGCCAGATGATCCTGAGCGGTCAACGTTCCAACTACCTGAAGCCATCCGTGAAATGATCAAGAACAACTGGCTGGGGGATAAAACCAATCAAGGCTTCTACAAGAAGATCAAAGAGGCAGATGGCACCTCAACTATCCTGGAGCTAAATCTCTCGACCCTCGAATATGAACCGCAGCAAAAGTATCGCTTCAGTTCCCTGGGTAAAGCTCGTAACATCGACGACCCCATACAGAAGATGCTAAACGTCCTGGATGGCGACGATCGAGCCAGCCAACTGGCTCGGGAAACCACCGCCGACTCGCTTTTTTATGCTGCCACACTTGCTCCAGAGATCGCTGAAAACATCGTCGCGATAGATGAGGCCTTGCGCTGGGGCTTCAACTTCGAGGTAGGCAGCTTCGAGGTCTGGGATCTGCTTTTACAGCGGCCAGAACTCTTGCAAAAAGTTATCCAGGCTAGAGGGCAGAATGCAACTTTACCTGAACTCGTCCAACTGGTCCAGAGCAAGGGACAGGGCACATTCGATATCGGAACCCCTGGCCAGGCCCAATACTTCGACTTCCATACCAACACCTACAAGCCTCTCTCCCTACCGCGCGGCACAGTCTCTCTCCCCGCGCTCAAATCTTCCAATAAGATCGTACGAGAGAACGACTCGGCCTCGTTGATCGACCTGGGAGATGACATTGCCTGTATCGAATTTCACTCAAAAGCAAATACAATTGACGAAAATGTCATTGAAATGATGCGCTTCGCTGTTGAAGAGGGTCAAAAAGATTTTCGTGCCCTTGTCATCAACAGTGACGCGCCCAATTTCTCAGATGGAGCCAACGTCTTCCTGATCCTCATGGGAGCTATGCAAGGAGAGTGGAAAGTGATAGAGAATGCCATTGACGCGCTTCAGCAGGCCAATCAGCTCCTCAAATTTAGTCCCATACCAGTCGTTGCCGCGCCCTCTGGTCGAGCGCTGGGAGGTGGCTGCGAGATCGTCATGCATAGTCAGCACGCACGGGTACACGCCGAATCCTATATAGGTCTGGTAGAGGTTGGGGTTGGGCTTGTACCGGCAGGTGGAGGTTGTAAAGAACTGCTGCTGCGTCTGGGAGCGGGACTGGAGTCCCAGAAAGCGGGCAAGACTGGCGGTCCATTCACGCCATCCCGCAAAGCATTTGAAACCATCGCCTTCGCAACCGTCTCGACAAGCGCGGCAGAGGCGCAGGGTCTGCGTTTTTTGCGCAAAACGGATGCAGTAACGGTCAACCGCGACCTGTTACTGCGCGATGCCAAAGCGGACGCCATTCGCCTGGCCGAAGCTCGTGCTGCCGGCACATGGCAACCTCCGCAGCCCTCTCTACTCCTTCTGCCAGGATCGGGCGCTCGTATGGTCCTGGAGCAACAGATCGACAATCTACTGCTGGTTGACAAAGTGAGCGCTCATGATGCCGTAATTGGACGAGAGCTAGCTCGTGTCTTGACGGGAGGTGAATGCTCTCCCATCATTCCAGTGACAGAGCAGCAGGTACTTGACCTGGAGCGCGAAGTTTTCCTCAAATTGTGCGGAATGGAAAAAACGCAGGCGCGTATGCAGTCTATCCTTACAAGCGGCAAAACGCTGCGCAACTAACATAAATAGCTCATATAAAAGAGCAGGGAAAGCGGTAAAGTGGCCGCTTTCCCTGCTCTTTGTATGAGTCATCCTTCATCCCTCATTGTGGCAAAATGAGCAAACGCTCTTGCTGGCGGCTGCCCCGCCAGATTTTCAAGGAGAAAGGGCTGAGTTTGGAAGCAGCTTTGCTGCTTCCAAACTCAGCCCTTTCTCCTTTTTTTCAGGGGAGAGGCGGCATTGCAAGCCATAGTGGTCTGTCAAACGTCATTTGACCCTCGCAAAACCTTTTTTTGTTCCTTTTGCCCTTCATTGTCCATTCATTACTGTTTACTCGTTAATATGTCTGAGACACGCTACAAAGGTACTTACATAAAGAGATAGCCGAAGGATATTAAAAAGTAGTGAAAATTATCAGAGAAGCATCAAATATATTAAAAAAAAGTGATAAAACACTAGACAGAAATATCCATAATCGTGCATACTATGAATATTGATTACGAAAGTTGTTTAAACATGTTACAAACATTGTACAGACATCCAGAGTTTGCAGGGAAATGTCTTAAATAAAAAATGTAGAATAGTTCGTCTCATAGAGACAAGGGGAATGGTCAGGAGGAGAAAACAGAGCGGATTTCTGGTGGAAACGGGTCTATAGAGAAAATGCTTCTCTGTTTAATGGGAACAGAGCTGAGAGGAGCGGCCTCAGGAAGAGTCGGTTGATGCGGCAGCCGTGAGAGTCAAGGTAGGCCACTAAGCCGCGCAGACAGTAATTGTGTCATCCAGAGCGTTCGTTTATCTCTGACATCGAGATCAGAAATGCTCGCTTAGCGGATCTGTAGAAACGATACAGTATCCTTGAGAAACAGGAAGCTGAATGAACGTATCGGTGATATTTTGAAAGGCAGAGGGACCATGCAGGAAATCAGAGAGCACGGAAGCGAAGTAGCACGACTTTTAGCCCAGATTAGTGCAGAATATGAAGCGGCTCAGCGTGGTATAGACGCGTTTGCTTATGGAGCGTCGAAGCACGAATTTATTACTGCCCGTATGGAGCATATGGGACAGCTACACAATGAGTTGCAATCTATTGTTGGTGAATCAGCCATTGAATTAATCGCCAACACCTTAAGTAAAGCTCATTAACCTCTTGATCTCCATGCAGGGTTATTTGAGGCATCGCGGTTGACGCGATGCCTCCCGTACGTGTATAGAGCAGCCTTCCCTCTCCTGCTCCTCTGGCGAAAAGAAGCGAGCCTGTTTGGCGGAACTCATGCCCCACCAAACAGGCTCGCTTCTTCTAGTAAAATGAGATGGGGCAGCCTGCCATGCAGGCTGAAAGTCCTTTATCCTGCTTTTGTAAAAGCAGGAAAGAGTACATCTATTGATGGGTATGTTCTGATTCAAGCATCGCCATTGGCATCTCAAAAGTGTGGACTTGAGAGTGTTCTGGCCAGGTACCAGTTACCATAAACTCGGTCTCTTCATAGCAAAACGCCATTTGATCGAGCACACACTCTTCACCATCTACAAAATAGCGCATCCACAATTCCCTATCTTTCGACGACAGAAAAGGAGCATCCTCGCAGACAAACCACTGGGCAATACCTTGCAAATACTTACGGAAATCGGGTGCAAGAGGAGCGCGACGGAAGATCGTGTAACTTTTCTCTTGAACGTTCTCGTAGCCGGCTGCGCGGAGATAGCTGGCAAGCTTTGAGCCAACCCAGCTGTCTTCGAACGTATACTCAAGAAGTATACGTTGTTTTTCCCATGCCTCACGCGCCTGAAAAACTCGGGCCTGTAAAGCAGGATCGACGGTATAAAAGCGTATTGTGCCGAAATCGATATCTTTAATAGCCAGTTGGCCGCCGGGAACCAGGTAGCGTCCCAGAGCGGCAAAGGTCTGAATGGGAGCTGAGAGGTACTGGCTAACATTGGCACTAAATATCGTATGGATAGAACTGAGGCCAACTGGTAGTTGTTCCAGATCTCCCTGCTTATAAAAGATCTGACTCGCATAGCGCTGGCCTACGCTACGTTGTCTGGCAGTAATCAAAGCCTCCTCAGAAACATCTACGCCAGTGATTAGTCCACTGCTACCAATTGCTCTGGCCAGCAACGATGTCCAGAGGCCGGGACCACATCCTGCATCCACAATTCTGCTACCCTGCTGCAAATGAAGATCCTGAACCATACATTTTCGCTCTACCAGTTTACTTCGGTGATGTGTCTCTAACCACTCGATCGCGTTCAGCGGCAAACCACATTCGTTCATGTGTATAGGGTTTTCAATTGCCATGATACATGCGCCTCTCTTTTGCTCCTGCTTTCATCCTTACAACATTGCATGGAAAACGTTATAGGGGATTGTAAACCCTCGCTACTATTCCTCTCAAGCATAGACATCACCCTTCAACTGGTTCTCTTAGTTTCGCAAGATGAGCTTGTTCAGGTGTCACTTGCTCCCCCAACCATTTTACGATTGGGACTATAACCATGAATGTATCTATCGTTCACCTTGCGTTAGAAGACAGACCATAAAGATAATGCCCTCTGGTCACAACTGCGTTTGGCCCAATTGTCAGGGCTTCTCAAAGGTCGCACTCTTTCCCCCCACCCACCCTTTTTGGGTGGTCGGTGGCAGGGCAGTCGCGCTGCCACCGACCACCTCATTCTCCGGGAGAGGGTCTGGCAAAGACTGCACAAAGACTTTTGAGAAACCCTGATATAGTTGTAACCGCTTAAGTCTTTCCTTTTCTTAGAACAATGTTCAGTTATTTGCTTTAAGAAATAGGTGAATATGGAGCATAGTATAGCATTTTCTTTACTAAATTACAATATTTTTTGAACATATGTAGTACTTTCGTTAAAACAATGTAGAAAAAGAAGTACGAAGAAACGTACAATAAATTCATATTCTCTAACGTTTATCAGGTAACACTGAGCAAGCTCTGAATAATATCAGAGATCTAACATGTGTTTTATTGTGTAACAATAGAAGTATCCTTTTGTTTTGATGATGTTTAGCACAGGTGTTAAGAAGGTATAAAGATTTTTGACAAAACAGCGTAAACCAGGGGGAATTATGTTATACTCGGCAATGGAGGGTATCATTTTATCTATTCACAAGGGGAAGAGGGCATTATATGGAATTTGAAGAGAAGCAGATAAAATTGCGCAAGGCCCGTGGCCGGCCTGCTGGCAAAAAATCTATCCCCATTGTACAAACCACAGAGACGGATTTGTCATATACAGAGAAAGAGCATGTATTTCCAGAGAGGCCGCCACTCCTGTCAGGTAAAGAGAATATAGGAGAGGTAGAGATCTCTTCCAGAAGTCATCAGAGTGCTTTCTCTGCGCTGTTAACTTCTATTTTAAAAGGTGACCGTGCTGAAGTCTTGCGTATCGCGCGAGAAGTGGGTGTAAGTGAGAACACCGTCTATCGCTGGCTTAACGGCTCATCTGTACCTCGTACATCCCATCTACAAGCATTATTGAATGTCCTTTTCCAGACGCGCCAGACGATTCTTATGGGAAGCAAAGGAATACTACCTGCTTCGAGCAGTCGATCGGCGGGAATGTCTTCTGAATATTGGGATGTACAGAAAGAAGTTTATCGGCGTGTGTTGGAGCAGGCGGCCACAACCTTAGACGATATTAGCCGTCGCTGGCACATCATAGAAACAATTTTTGAATATGCTCTACTTCAACTTGATCCTGAACACCATGGCCTCGCTTTAGCATATGCACGTCTGATGCCTCCGAGTTCCGATGGATTTATTCATTCACTTTATGAATCTGAGATGCGCGGTCAGGGACTCTTTGCGTTTAGCCTCGATTGCAAGACATATCTCGGTAGTACCACCCTGGCCGGAGCGGCGGCTAGCTTTCAGCGAGTGCAGATATGGAGTGTCAGCGATACGGAAGGGAGAACGCCAGTTGGTTTTGATGAGCATGAGGCCAGTTCATGCGCGGCTCCTGTCATGCGTGGTGGACGTATAGCTGGCGTACTCATTGTGTCTAGTGCGCAGTCCGGCTTTGTACGCCATTCAGTGATCGCCCGCACTGTGACCGACTATTCCAATCTTCTGGCTGTTGCTCTAACAGACAATGATTTTTATGCTATCTCTCAAGTCAGACTGGTTCCGATGCCAGATCTTGCCTGGCAGCGTGATCTCTTGCGGCGCTCATACTTGAATCGTGTTATCGAATGTGCACGTAAAGGCTCACTCTCGCTACCCGAAGCGGAACAAATGGTTTTGCAGGATATGGAAGAAGAATTTGAGCGTGAAGCGGCTGGCTCCTGGCGGCCAGAGAACGTGGAAGTGTCCAAACAGCCTTTACAGTCCAACTCGTAGTACATGAGTTATCTTTGATTTTTCAGCGGCTTGTAAGGCCGCCCCTCCCATAGTGCTCTATCAAACTTCGTTTGACGGTTTTGCCTCCCCCTTACAAGTAGAGATTTCTAGATCGGAAG
>DAOTTL010000222.1:0-13242 GCA_034438135.1 Ktedonobacteraceae bacterium
GAACCCCTTTGACGGGGCGCACGCCCCGTCAAAGGGGTTCAATTTTCTCATTATTTTAGAGCAGCTAGAGAATTGTCTCTCCTTGATCCTCAGCCTGAGCTTCCAACCAACGCTCCGCGTCAATAGCCGCACGACAGCCATCAGCAGCAGCAGTGACCGCCTGGCGATAGCGATGATCGGTAACATCACCAGCGGCAAAGACACCAGGAATGTTCGTCATAGTAAACTCGACTGGCGTGATATACCCTTCATGATCGGTCTTAATCATATCCCGAAACAAACTCGTGTTTGGTTTGTGGCCAATAGCCAGGAACAGTCCCTGAGTTGGCAGAGAACTATCCTCATTCGTTTTCAAATTGTGGACACGCAGACCGCTGATCGCCGTATCGCCCAACACCTCTTTGACCTCACTATCCCAGACGAAACTAATCTTCGGATTTTTGAACGCCCGGTCCTGCATGATTTTGCTGGCCCGCAGACTATTCCGACGGTGAATGACCGTGACATGATTGGCATAGCGGGTCAGAAAGTTTGCCTCTTCCATCGCCGTATCGCCGCCACCAATAACCACGACATCTTTCCCCTTAAAGAAAAAACCATCACAGGTCGCACAGGCGCTGACGCCTCGACCCTTCAGCCGTGACTCGCTTTCCAGATCTAACCACTGAGCACTGGCCCCCGTTGAGATAATTACGGCACGCGCTTTGTACTCGCCAGAAGAATGACCCGTGATTGTAAAAGGCCGCTTACTAAAATCGACGGCAATTACATCCTCAGTCAACATCTCTGTTCCAAACCGTCGAGCCTGTACTTCAAATTTCTCCATCATTTCGGGACCCATGATGCCTTCTTCAAAACCAGGATAGTTTTCCACATCGGTGGTCTGCATCAACTGTCCCCCAATTGTATACCCCTGAAACATCGCTACCGATAAATTGGAGCGTGCAGCGTAAATGGCGGCTGTATAACCTGACGGTCCAGAGCCGATGATTACGATATCATATATTTTTGCCATTGTAGATCTATCCTTATCTGATAATTGGGTTTAGTAATTTTCTTCTTATAGATGAGAACACAGAGCAGAGCCGTTTTATGCCACATTATCTAACGCGATAAAAACGCTCTCTATTTCCATTCTTATGAGTCATGCCTCGTAACTACTCAGGGGGTGGGGCCGACAGCTTACAAGGAGAGGTTTCTTCTCGCTTTTCCCTCTGTCGCCTCTGGCGACAGAGGACAACAAGAGCAACTGGTGTGGAGTGTGGCGCGAATGCGCCACACTCCACACCAGTTGCTCTTGTTCACATGGGGTGGGGTGGCCTGCCAGGCCGACGCAGCAGATCGGCAAGCAACCTCTACGTGTAAGGGGGCCAACAGCCTTTGGCTTTTGAGAATGAAACAGCCCTGGTGGGAAAACAATAGGGGATTGTCTTCTAAAGAAGGTTCAGTTATAATGCGTTGTATCTACAAAATTTACAATTATCTATCCAATGCCTGGCCGGCAAAGCCTATACACAATGTCCATCGGGACATTGTTATTTTTTGCGGATAGAGGGGAATACATGCATGTCTCGCACAGCCTCAGAATTGATGGGTACACCCGATAGTCTTTTCCACTGGATACCAGGAGAGATCGTGATTGTGGTTCGCCTCAAGCGCAAACCAGCGGAAGAGATTCAAGAGACAGTAGTTGAGCAGATTCGCACCACACTCAACACGTTGCTGGCTGCGTACCAGATGACCCTGGAACCCTATGGCACGTTTGGGCGCTGGCAAGAGACGCCTGGCATGGCTCCTGTGCGCCGACGTGGCTTTATATTTGGACTGCATAAACCACAGCCATTGATAGCGGCTTTCTTTCACGTCCGGCACACCAGCCCTGAGATTGTCGATCCTACTCCACTTGCGCTCTCCTATCTTCAGCTTCACCTGGAACAACTGGCTCAAGAAGGCATAGCAATTGTCTCGACAATGCCCAACTGGTTAGTAGCTACAGCACCAGTCTTTTATAACGACAGCGGACCAGCCCTCCCTCCTCGTCCTTCTCCCTCGATCGAACTACCGGGGACAGCGAATGTGCCTCTTGGCTGGCACTTCTCATTTATAGATCAGATAGTGCAATCACGCCTGACTGGTGGTGAAGATGTCGTTATAGCGGTACTGGATACGGCATATCACGCAGATCGAATCAGAAGTGCGGCCACCCGGCCAGAGTTTCGCCGCAACTGGCTTTTACAGCGTCTGGCGGGCGACCTGCGCAACGAGAATGGCCTTTTCGAGATTGAGTACGACCGCTACCCTGTCAGCAGCGACGCCCGCACAGGTCGCGATTTCTACAACGAGCCACGCTATTACTTTATGCCAGATCACGGTTTATTTGTCTCAGGCATCATTCGTGATCTTGCACCCCAGGTACGCATTCGATTGGTAAGAATACTCAATGACTTCGGTTGCTGTGATCTCTACAATCTCTTCGCGGCGCTGACCGATCTGGAACAAGAACTGGTCTCAGGGACTATTCGTCATCTGGTAATCAATCTCAGCCTGACAATCCTCCCGGATATCCGCCGACTGCCCGCTATCTGGTTCGCGAACCGCTCATGGCCCAGTTCACAGTTAAACGGCGTCCTGCGTCTACTTAACCAGATCGAAGAGGGATTGCGCCTGCTTTTTGAAAGTCTGTACGCACATGGAGCACTGGTCGTAGCCGCAGCAGGCAATGATTCAGCGGAAGCACGCAAACAGGGACGCAAACCTCGTCCCCCACGTGCACCCGCTCGCTACGAGACAACCATAGGCGTTACCTCGCTCAATAGTCGTCACGAAGCCGCGCAGTACGCCAACGCTGGCAGTATTGCCCCTCTGGACGCCGGTATAGCAACCTTTGGAGGCGATAGCTATGGCTTCATGGATGCTAATGAATTGCCTGATGCGGTACGCGGAGTCTATATTGCACCTACCTTCCCAGGCGGTGAACAGAATACCAATGGCTGGGGCGATTGGAGCGGCACCTCGTTTGCTACACCCATTATCAGCGCACTGGGTGCACACCTGATATCCCAGGGCTGGTCCACGCCCAACGCACTGGCACGCATCGCCTCTGGTCGCGAACGTCGTACCGATAAGCTGTTTGGCTCAGCACCCGAGCGTCCCGAACTCCTGACAAATCTGATCCGCGTTCAACAAAAAATTCAACCCTGAGGTCCAGGTCATCCCCAATTTTTCTGCGAATTGCAAGCCCTGAGAGGCCTCTCAGGGCTTGCAATTCTCGTGAGAAACCCCTCCCCGATGCAAAAAAGATGAGACTGGAAGGGCTGTGGCCTTCGCCACAGCCCTTCCAGTCTCATCTACACTCAGGGGGTGGGGCCGAAAGCTTACACGTAGAGGTTTTTTCTCGCGTTTCCCTCTGTCGCCTCTGGCGACAGAGAACAAAAAGAGCAACTGGTGTGTTGTGTGGCACGAATGCGCCACACAACACACCAGTTGCTCTTTTTCAAATGGGGTGGTGTGGCCTGCCAGGCCGATGCAGTAGATCAGCAAGAAACCTCTTCTTGTAAGGAGGCAGAAAGCCTTTGGCTTTCGGAGAATGAAATAACCCTGGAGGCATCTAGCCACTCCTTGCATTAGCTAGACATTTCTGAGAAGATGGAGAAGAGGGCCTATTTTCTCTGGCAGCGACCTATTGCCAGATAGAAGTATCGCAGGTCTTTCAAAGGATTAAAACATGAACCGTTCCCTTGCTCTCTTTATCTTCGGCCTGTCTGCCTCCCTCTGTTGGGGCAGTGGAGATTTCAACGGAGGACTGGCTGCAAGACGCTCCAATTCTACTAGCGTTGTCATAAGTGCATATAGCATTGGCTTTGTATTACTCGTTGCGCTGGCGCTGATCTGGCACGAACCTTTTCCTTCTCTGATAGATATTTTCTGGGGCGCTATTGGCGGTATAGCCGGAGGGATAGGATTGGTGACTTTCTATTCGGCTCTCTCCAGCGGATCTATGGGTATTGTTGCACCAGTTTCTGCTATATTGACGGCAGCACTGCCTGTACTCTTCAGCATACTCACCCAGGGACTTCCTGGATGGATACAAATCTGCGGATTCGTGCTGGCGCTCTGCGCTATACTGCTCATCTCACGTCCAGAGAAAACGGCTGGTCGTCCGAAAGGGATTGCTCTGGCGCTTGTGGCTGGCGGTAGCTTTGGTTGCTTTTTTATTTTAATCAGCCGCATCAGTCCAACTGCGACATACTGGCCACTGGCCATTGCTCGTCTGACCTCGATCGTCTCTCTGTTACTGATGGCAGGTATACGTAAACAATCTATCATACCCACTAAAAGCGCACTCCTCCCGATCATCCTTGCAGGCATTCTGGACTCTCTGGGAAACGCCTTCTTTGTACTGGCTGCACATACTGGCCGTCTGGATATAGCCGCCATTCTCGCGTCTCTCTATCCGGCTGCCACGGTAATCCTGGCTGCCACGTTCCTACATGAACGTGTCACACGTGTTCAAACCATCGGAATTGTGCTTGCACTACTGGCAATTCCATTTATCTCAATCTAAAAGGTATGAATAAGCAAGAAGAGGAGGAAGATGACACATGTGTCACCTTCCTCCTCTTCTTGCTTATTCATACCTTTGAAGTGAAATATCCTACTACCAGGCAGCTACAAAAGGCTGCATAAATACTCTCCATATCAACAAACGAAGCCTGGTAAATGTAAAAACACCGTCAGGCACACACGCATTGAAGTTCTGGAGTCTGCTCACAATCCCAGAAAGAGGGACTCAACGCCACACTATCTATCTGCACTGCCCCAAATAATTCTTTAAGAAGTAAACCCAGGCTCTCTTTAACTAAGACCCGGATGTGCTCCTTAGTACGTGGTTGAAATGCGAAACACTGACAGGGATATTGGGTATATATTTGGATAGAACAAGATCTCGTCCCGATATTCCCAGCAGAAGCGAAATGAATGGATACATCGTCCACAATCCCCTCTCCGAAAAGCCTCAGCAGAACATGACTCATCACATCCTCAACTGCAAGCTCGGCATTTTCTCTCTCATCAGGGAGAACTTCTAAGAATCTGTCAAAGCATTGTGCGTGTACTCGAAGAATGCACATAGCAAATTCCTTTTCTTCGCTTACTATTAACCTGCCGCCCTATTGAATTGCTGCATAGACTTAAGTATACTTATGACGGTTCTACTTGACCATGGCCATAGGCAACTCAAAATCTATCGTCTATCTACTGTAGCAAGGTAGCATAGCAGACAATATTGCACCGAGCAAAGCATATGAGAGGGGTCGTATGATGAATGGTGGGGCATTTAGTGAAAACCTACAAAAGTACCTGCGTGCAGGCGGATATGCTCAGAGAGAGTTAGCAAATGAACTTGGGCTGCATCCAAAAGTCCTTAGCCGCAAATTGAATAGCACCGGGAATGCCTATTTAAATTATCTCGAAATAAAACAAATTATCGTCACTCTGGCAAAATGGGGCACAATTACTACGCGTGACCAGGCCATTTCTTTATTAGCCATGGTAGAGGTCGAGTCGAGCATCTTTACGGCAGAGGAGTGGCAGGATGCTCCTCTCAATAAGCTCACTATCCGACGCACTTCTACTGCTCTCAGCGGACTCCCTGACCTGCCTGCGCCAGCCACACGGCTGATAGGACGCGACAGGGCGGTCACAGATTTACTCCAACTTTTGGAACGCGATGAGGTGCGTCTTGTCACGCTCGTTGGCGCGGGAGGCAGCGGCAAAACACGCCTCGCCCTGCATGTTGCACACGAACTGGTGCAAAAATTCGCTCAGGCTGTCTGCTTCGTACCATTGGCCAGTGTCCATAATCCCGATCTCGTGCCCATAAGCATTATTCAGGCACTCAACATTAAAAGCTCTCCCACTCTTTCTCCGCGCCAGAGCCTGATCACCTATCTGCATGGAAAACAACTGACACTCGTACTGGACAACTTCGAGCAAGTACGCACCGCCACAGATACCCTTAACGAACTGCTCACAGCACTCCCAGGTTTGAAAATGCTGGTAACCAGTCGAGCGGTGCTCCATATCTATGGCGAACATGAGGTTAGCGTTCCACCTCTCGATCTTCCCCGAGATGACCTTGAACTCACATCAGCAGAGCTCGCCCAATATGGAGCTATTCAGCTCTTTGTAGAACGAGCCCAGGCGGTCCGGTCCGACTTTACACTGACAGATGAAAATGCTGCGGTCGTTGCAAAAATCTGCGCCAGGGTCGATGGTCTACCCCTTACGCTGGAACTGGCAGCCGCACGCATGAAAATTCTCCTTCCAACATTGCTTCTGCAACGCCTCTCCCAGGCTCGCCTGACTGTCCTGACAAATGGAGTACGCAACCAGCCTGATAGACACCAGACGCTACACAATACTATCTCCTGGAGCTACAACCAACTCTCCCCAACAGCTCAAGCCTGGTTCCGCCGACTGAGTACGTTCACTGGAAGCTGGTCACTGGAGGCCGCTGAGGCAATGATGCAGGGAAACATCAAAATAGAACCTTTCTCTACTCCGCTCGACTTGCTGGAGCAACTGGTGGATAATAGCCTGCTGGTTCGCCTGCCTGATACAAACTCACAGGTACGCTTTATGATGCTGGAAACGTTACGCGAATACGCACGCGAAGAACTCAAAAACCATGACGAACTTGAACAATGGCAAGACTGGCACACATGGTATTTTCTGCGAGAAGCTGAGACCGCTGAGGCGGGACTGCGGGGACCTCAACAACTCCTTTGGCGAGAGCGCTTGATCGCTGATCGTGATAATTTTCACCGGGCGGAAGAATGGTCACTCCAAAAAGCGAGTAAAGGCTTGAAAATGCGCTTTTTCTCAGATCTCAATCCAGACGAGGACCATCAATACGCCTCTCTACACGAAGCTATTTTCCTCCAACATGAGTCCTCTGACGAGACTACGACACTCGAAATCTGCCTGCGCCTGACTGCGGCCTTCTGCACATACTGGGAGTGGCAGGGATATCTCAATGAAGGACGAGACTGGTTAAATCTCGCTCTTGATATTCCACTCACACGGCCAGCAGGAGCCGGCTTGCTGGCTGCACGCGCCAAGGCCCTGAGCGTTGCCGCACGTCTGACATCCCTCCAAAATGATCAGGTCAAATCGCACACTCTGTCAACGGAGAGTATTTCGATCTGGCAACAGTTAAATGAACCACGCGGTCTGGCACTTGCACAACTCCATCGAGGCTGGGCCTCTCACGCTCAAGAAGACTATGAAACAGCGAAGCGTGCCTATCAGGACGGCTTAAGTGTTCTTTCGCCAGAAAAAGATACCTGGTTCTATGCCCAGTTACTCTTTCATCTTGCTGCAATCTGCGGATTTACCTCTGACTTTGAACAAATGCATAGTTGCTATATGCAGAGTTGGGAACTCTTTGAGCAGGTGGGAGATAAATGCGCTCTCGCTGACCTTTTGAAAGACCGGGGCGGATTACTCATTATCGAGGGCAAACATAGAGAAGCTATTACTTCACTCCTAAAAAGTATTCTTTTATGCTACGAAATGAATCACCGACAATTTATGGCCACTGGTATGGGCTGGCTCAGCTTCGCCTTCGGCCTCCTGGAAGAACCCGATCCAGTTCAGGCTAGCATCTACTCTGCTCAGTTAGAAGGTGCAGCCGATAGTCTGATGTCCACCATCGGACTCAATCCCTGGCTTAAGACTCATTCACTTACAACTCTGGTACGTCAGGCTATACGCTCTCGCATAGATGAACAAAGCTGGCAACACGCCTGGGCTACCGGTCGAGCATTAACGTTCGATCAAGCAGTTGAACTGGCACAACATCTTGCCAGAACAATTCATTAACTTAAAGGCGTTACCTTCCTGAATGCGAAGATTTACAAATTTGTAATTAACTGGTATTGTTACATTTAAAGAAATCACTCTTCAGGAAGTTGTTGACAATATGCAGACACCACAACCATCCTATGTGATTGGCGATGTCCATGGCCAGTTAAAAAAACTACTCAAATTGTTGCGGGAAGCTCACCTGATTGGAGATCACTCAACCTGGCAGGGAGGCAATACTACTCTCTGGTTTCTTGGGGATCTGGTTGATCGCGGACCTGATAGTATCGGGGTGCTCAATCTGGTCATGCGTTTACAAACTGCGGCCACACTCACCGGCGGACACGTGGGATGTCTTCTGGGCAATCACGAACTGTTGATGCTCGGCGCATACCAATTTGGTCGGCGCTCGACTGGCTTGAGTAGCAATTTTATCTCAAAATGGCGTCAGAATGGTGGCGACCTGAAGGACCTTGCCAGACTGACAAAACCTCATCTCGATTGGATCGCTCAGCTACCCGCAATGACCACCATCGGACAACAACTGCTCATACACGCTGACTCTCCCCTCTATCTCCACTATGGCCACTCCGTCGAAGAGGTCAATACGACTATCCTCGCTATATTGAAAAAAAGCAATATATTGGACTGGGAAGAACTCATTGAAGATTTTGCGAGGCGTGGCAGTTTTATCTCTGGCAACACGGGAGAAACTTTTGCACGCCGTTTCCTGGAAATCTATGGTGGACAACAAATTGTCCACGGACATACTCCCATCACTGCCTTTACGCGTAATAATCCAAAAGATATCAGTACACCTTTTATCTACGCAGGTGGACAATGCGTAAATGTCGATGGTGGAATGTTCATGGGAGGTCCTGGCTTTATCTATAAACTTCCTTTCCCTGGCACCGACGAGACCAGCGAGGAAGTCCAGGAAGAATCCGCGCCAGAAATATAGTTTCCATTCTGGTTTTAGTACTATAGGGCTATATTCCATTGGAATTACGCTGGTATAGAAGAGTCCAGACGGTATACTTTCTATACCAAAACGTGTCATATCGAGCTATGATGATTTTTCATCGTACTAGCAAGGTTTTTCCAATGTTCGCTAGCTTTTCCTGGTCAAAATGGAAACGAACGCTCTTTGCGCTGCTTTTCCTGGTCCGCTACTATCTACAGATGTTTTTACTTACGCTGCGCTACAAGTTACGCCACACATCACGAGCAGAAATTGAGGTTCAGGCTCAGGAATACTGGCAACGCTTCTGTCAGGTCATACCTCCACCTCATGAGTCAGTCACCCAGGCCATGAAAGTCGTCAAAACGCGCCTGGAGCACGAGTCAGTTACCAGAACCATGAAAGTCGTCAAAACGCGCCTGGAGCTGCTTATCTTTATTGAGGAACCCGTGACCTCAAAGCGTCAGTCGCATAGTTCTAAGCTGCCAGCAACCATCCAGAAAATTCCACGCAACAAAAAAGCTGTTTTGATTGCACTGATCTGCGCAGCGATCCTGTTGACGACGCTCGTGATTCAGAGTGGCCTATCTACACGCTTTTTCCACTCACTGATGAGCAGCAACTTTTCCACCGCACCTCAGCTAGCAGCCTCCTCCAGTATCACTACTGTTCAGCAAGGTCCATTGGTCAACGCCTCAAAGGCTCTCAAACGTATCTCACAGCTTGAGCCAGATGAATATGCCTCACAGAACGAGTTCGATACCTGGGCATACTCTGCCTGCTCGACGGCTTCGATGGTAGAGGTATTTAATGCTTATGGAGGTCACTACCGCATTACTGACGTACTGAAAGTTGAGGCAGCGTCAGGTGAGATTACACCACAGTCAGGTTTAATGGAGGATGCGGGCATTGCCAAAACAGGAGAAAAGTTTGGCTTCCATACAGAATGGGGTGAGAACTGGAGCCTTGAGCAGGTGATCAGCGATGCCAATGCTGGTCACCCCGTCATTGTTGACTGGCCACCATCACTCTACGATGGAGGACATATTGTCGTTGTTATCGGAGGGGACGCTAATAACGTCTACCTTGCCGATACATCTCTCTGGAACCGTCGAACGCTCTCACATGACCAATTTATGCAATGGTGGGCAGGTTTCGCCGCAGTTATGACGCCCGCGTAAGCACTGATAGCGAGAGTGCTTACGCCATGCGGCCCTATATTCTATCCTTCACCGCTCACGCACGGTTCGAGAATGAGCCTGGACCCCCAGAGGGGTGGCAAACTTCAATGTTCGCTTTCAGACCGGTGCGTATCTGATACTGCTCTTCAATAACACGCTTGAGTTCTGGTATTGCCTCATCGTGTACCAGATTGATAGTACAACCACCAAAGCCTCCACCCATCATACGCGCTCCAAGGACTCCCGGCACAGATCGAGCCAGTTCTACCAGCGTATCCATTTCGATACAGCTCACCTCATATTCATCTCGTAATCCCTCATGTGTTTGCCAGAGCAATTTGCCAACCCCTGCCAGGTCGGCACTTCTCAGACATTGTACACAATCCAATACGCGCTGATTTTCAGCGATCACATAGCCAGCTCTCCGCTGGTAAAGCGCTGGCAAAGCGGTTCTATAGCGTAAAAATTCTTCCCAGGAGATATCGCTCAGGCTCAGCAGGTTTCGATGACTCATTTCGTCCGGCTTGTCAAGCGCGATCTGCTCACTCAGGCGTACCAGCGCCTCCTCACATTGCTGACGCCGCTCATTATACGCCGAGTTTGCCAGGTCATGTTGCACACCACTATTGACGACGACAAGCGAAACACCTGGGGTGTCAAAGGGTACATAGTCGTACTCCATTGACTGACAATCCAGGAGCACTGCCTGTCCCACACGCCCGAGAATGGAAGCCGCCTGGTCGAGAATACCACAGCGGACTTTGGAGGCAGCCCATTCGGCGTACTGACAAAGCTGCGCAACTTCGGTGAGAGTAAAGGTAGCACCACTGCTCCCAATTGTAAATGCGTCCTGGGAAAAAAGCTGATACGCCTGAACGCTTGCAGCCTCCAGGGCAGCCGAGGAACTCATTCCACCACCAACGGGAACATCACCCTGCAACAGAGCATCAAAACCGGACAGCTCAACCCCTGCACGCTGCAATTCGCTTGCGACAGCCAGAATATAACGCGCCCAGGGAGGCAACGTCATACGCGTCTGCTCAAATGTTTCCGGCAATCCATCCAGAGAAAACTGGGCCATCTCCTGAAAATGGAGAGACCACAGGCGCACAATCCGATCTCGCCGTGCCCGTCCAGCCAGAGCCACGATCCGATTGATTGCCAGGAAGAGAACGTAACCCCCGTTATAGTCGGTATGCTCTCCAATCAAATTGATTCTACCTGGTGCCCAGGCCACGCCTACAGGACCCCGATACAAGGTGGGATCGCTAAAAACGGTTGCAAATTCTGTAAGCATTTGATGCGCCAGAGAAGGTATTTCAGGAGTCTCGCTCACGTATCTTCACTTTCTCAATCGCTGCACGTAAATCCAGTGCCTTCTCAACAGGGTCCGAATCGTTTGTCCACATACCCCACAGAGCCTCTGAAGATGCAGCATATTTCAATTTTCCAGGCGCTCGACCAATAGCGAGGATCTCAACATGCAAATGGAACCGTTCATCCTCGAACTGATGAAAACCCAATAGGTAAGGCATAGGAGCCATAGCACCATCGTTAAGCGCGTTATAACCACGTATGACATCCAACAAAAGCGTCGCAAGGTCATGTAATTCGTCATCCCGCAGGGTTTTTAGACTGGCAAGATGCCGCACTGGATAGAGATGTACCTCATAGGGATAACGGGCATAAGGTGGCAAGAATGCCTGCCAGGTAGGCGTAGCGGCCAACTCAAAAGGCTGCCCAGTCAAATCTTCGCGAATTCGACAAAAAGGACACCTATTGCCAGCCTCTTGCTCCTGTATCACCGTCTCTATCTCACGCTCCAAAACAGGTGGCACGACCGAGAGACCATAGGTCTGACCATGCGGGTGTAGCTGTGTTTGTCCAATGGCAGTCCCACTGTTCTCAAAAATCATCACACTGACATAGCGTTCAGCAAGGTCACGATAGAGGTCGCGCCAGAGATGAGCAATTTCAGACACTTCATCTACGGTTAACTGTGTAAATGTACGATTGTGATCCTGACTATAGATAACGACGTATGCCTCGCCTACCGGTGGCTGAAAAGGAGGAAAATCGTTAGGATGGAGCCAGACGCGTGAGTCAGGAGCAACTTTACCACTGGTAATATCCTGACAGAAAGGGCACGCGGTCGTGCCCTCTCGACGCTGCATGCGATGTGGCGCACTGATCTGGTGTTGGCGTAAAAGAGGATTCCAGATAAGCGATGTGGACTGTTTCATACATTATATCTCTTCCATCGTTCGTTCTCGCTCACGCAGTGCCGCCTGACTTCCCATCAGAACACACCGCCCAAGATGGACTAATTGTCTTAACATTTTTCCCTTATCTACCCCTGCTCCGTCTTCACCCGCGGTAAAGAGCCACTCATCCCAGGCCGACTTTTCGATAAAAAGTGCCCAGGCCACCGGCGCAAACTGTTTACGTGCATAATGCATGATCTCCAGCGCATCCTCCATACCGATCTCTAAATTATCAACAGACTTCATACCAGCACTCACGAGAGTCTCAAAAGAACCTATCGAGCACACGGTTCCGTTCTCAACGCCACATACAGCTCCCAGAACAAGCTTGTCCTGAGCGGGTTGGTTGTCCATAGCGTGTATTGTATCCCAAACACCGACAACAAGACTACAAGGGGAGAGAAGTTTTGCTAGAAAAGTGCTGACCTGACTTTTCTGCCAGCCATACCAGACATCTGACTCTCTGCTTTCCTCCAGATGGAGAATCTCATCCAATAAAGGACGTGCCACCCGCCAGAGGGGGTCTTCGTCATCGAGAACGAGGCGGATTTCTTCAGCTAACACGCTCTACTCCAATGTTTTTTCTTGCCAGGAAACCTGAAAAAATGTAAGGTATCGTCCCAATTATACAACAAGAGCATCTGCAAGCCGCCACATTTGCAGGAGAAATGGCTGAGATTGCCAACAACGAAGCTGCTGGCAATCTCAGCCATTTCTCCTGCCTTTTGGGGAAAGGGCGGCTTTACAAGCCGCTAAAGCATCAGGGACGACTCATATCTCTTCCTATGCTCAAATGCGACGGCCACAGCGCTGGCATACCCAGGCACCATCTACCATCATTTTTCGACAAGGCATTGCTTTATTACAGCGAGGACAATAAATTACGCGACTCTCCGCCCAATTGGCAAACCAGTGCCAGGAACGGGTAAACATACGGAGGCTCCTTTAACATATGTATAAGAAGACCTGG
>DAOTTL010000223.1:0-3599 GCA_034438135.1 Ktedonobacteraceae bacterium
TCTCCTTGTAAGCTTTCGGCCCCACCCCCTGGTTTAAGATGAATTGGAAGGGCTGTAGCCTCCGCCACAGCCCTTCCAATTCATCTTTTTTTGAACCGAGGAGTGGTTCTGCACGAGAATGAAATGGCCCTGATCCCTCATTTTGGCAAAATGAGCAAACGCTCTTGCTGGCGGCTGCACCGCCAGATTTTCAGGGAGAAATAGCTGAGGTTGGAAGCAGCTTTGCTACTTCCAACCTCAGCTATTTCTCCCTTTTCTCGGGAGGAGGGGGCGGCTCTGCAAGCCGCAGAAAAGTGAGGGATAACCCATATTGAATTATGAGCGCAATAAATAACCAACTACCTCATAGCCACGGCCATAGCGACCTTCAGCAGGCATGTCAGTTAACCATTGCCACTCGCGTTTCTCCAGAACCGTGAATTGGCTCTCAACAAGCTCAAAAAAGACTCTTGGAACGAGTGGAATAGCGCGGCGGTGGTCAGTAGCGCTTTGAGAGTCAGGGGCGTCGAAAACAAATCCTCTTGCATCGCAGAGTAGAACCGCCAGACCATCGTGATCCAGCAGAGCACGTAGTAGATGCAGGTGAGCTTCGATGACGCGCACACGGAAAGCCTGGGCGGCATCTTGATAGCGCCTGTGCTGTTCTTGCGCCGTGACTTTTTGGGGAGCAATACGCTGAACGCGATCAAGTACATCAAGCAAAGGATAGCTGAACAGTTGCGAAAGCAACAACGAACTGATAACCACGCCAAACTCACCTGGACCCAGGCCAGGAATCTGAGGAGGATCGGGTACTGGACAATCCTCAATGCAGTTCGCAGCCGCGTCAAAGAGAAGGTTTGCCTCCCCTGCGGCCAGAGCACTCCAGGGCTGACGCGTCAGGAGTCGTTCTATATTGACGCTTACACCGCCGCTCAGATCAGCAGTTACGAGGCGTACCAATCTACGCAGTGTCGAAGACGACAGTTCAGCACGTGCCTGCTGCATCGAAGCCAGATCCAGGTCGGCCAGTACCACTTCGTCCGATTGGTGCACCAGGGCCGCCAGAGGAACCTCTGTACAGGCACCGGCCCCCAGGACTAACGTACTATGAGAGGTACTATAGGGACGCTGCCTTACAGCCCTGGTCATCAAAGAAATCGCTTGCTCTAGATGTTCAGGACTCTGACGGCTCATAGTCTCACGCCGACGAATGCCCTGAGTCTGGACATTATTGACCGTCAAAGTGTCAATACGCACATTCGCCTCCCAACCCTATTTTCCAGTAAAGTGTGCAGGCCGCTTTTGTAAGAAAGCCGTAACCCCTTCGCGGTGATCGTCCGACATAATCGCCTGATCCTGGAGTTCGCCTTCCAGACTCATAGTAGTCTCCAGATCGCTGGACACAGCGGTTATCATCAATTCTTTAATCATCCCGTATGTGCGTGTAGGTCCCTGAGCCAGGCGCTGTGCAAAACTTTTGACTGTATCCGCAAATTCGGCAACCGGTACACATTTATTGGCAAGGCCCAGACGCTCGGCCTCAGGACCCCGCACCTCATCAGCCAGCATAGCTAATTCCAGAGCTTTGCCGTATCCAACCAGACGTGGAAGAAAGAACCCGCCGCCTGCGTCAGGCACCAGCGCAATACGTGCAAAGGCTTCGATAAAGCGTGCATCGTCCGAGACAATGCGCATATCACAGGCCAGGGCCAGATTACAGGAGGCTCCTGCGGCAACACCGTGGACCGCCGCAATGACGGGCTGAGGCATCTTTCGGATAGAGCGCACAATACGATGATACTTTTGCAGACGAGTGCTGACCTTTACTGGCTCATCACTGTCGTGGGACCGGGTCGTAGAAAATCCGCGCAGATCTGCGCCTGAGCCAAATGCCCGTCCTGCACCAGTCAAGAGGACGCAGCGCACACTTGCATCGTGTGCCGCTTCTTCCAGGATCTCCCCCAGTCCGTCAAGCATAGGATCGCTCACCGCGTTCAAAACCTCAGGCCGATTCATAGTGATGGTGAGCACGGCTCCCTCTTGCTGGACAAGCAAATGCTCGTAATCGGTTCGCATCGTGTTTACTCCTCGTTTCTTCTTCTCAACAATGAGAGCATCTTTCGCAGCCAATGAAAAATAGACGGTCGAGCTTACACAGAACAGAAGAAAAATAATCTGTTTTGCCCCTGGTCAAGCGGTAGATACGCCGGGTCGGATGTTGCCATTTATCTGGAAGTTACAGAATATACAGGCGACTCTCAGACGTCTAATGACGACTGGCTTCTTCACTTTTGAGTACTGGTGCATCTAGCATCAGCACTTCAAGAGCCAGGCGAGCATTGACATTCTGATCCAGAGACTCAAGGGTGCGCAAGATAGTACGGATCATACGCAGGGATTCGCTGGAATTGATCCTGGCAGCATGTTTCTGCAATAGACTGCGCATATCGACATTCACAACCAGGTCCTGACAGTTATTGGTGGCAAAAAGCAGATCACGCCACCAGAGTAGCCAGAGCTCCAGCATATCCTTTATTTTATCACCTTCTGTGCTAAGTTTTTGCGCAATATCAAAGCGTTGAACCCTGCTGAGCGAAGGGATACGAACCAACATCTCCAGGTGCGCCTGACGTTCGGTCAGCAAATCGTCGTCTTCAACAGCCGAAATAGCCCAACCCATACGTCCTGCGGCCAATGCCGAGATCAGAGCCGCATCCTCCTCAGCAACCTGCCAGCGATCCTGGAGAGACTGACGAATTTGCGAAGTAGTTAAAAGATGCATAGAAATCTGTTGGACACGAGAGAGGATTGTAGGAAGTAAGAGAGCCGGATCAGGTACAGTGAGCAGAAGCACAACATCAGGCTCGGGTTCCTCTAACGTCTTGAGGAGACAATTCGCCGCCTGCACGTTCATCTCGTGCATCCCTTCAATGAGAAAGATGTTTCGACGACCCTCCAGAGTTTTTCGGGCAGAGTCGCTCTGTAATGCACGTACCTGCTCAATCAAGATAAACTGCTTATCGGGTGGACGAGCGACATAATGCACATCAGGATGATTGTTATGCAATACTTTGCGGCATGACAGACAGGTCCCACAGGGACTTTGAGGAGAAAGGCGAGGATCTGGACCGCCCGTACAGAGCAGAGTCTGAGCAAAACGACGAGCCAGAAGTGCCTTACCGATATGGTCAGGTCCAGTAAACAAATAGGCGTGTCGAACACGCTGCGAACTGATAGCACGCCGCAATATATGAATGGCGTGATCGTGACCAACAATATCCCAGGCCTGACTGACAGTTTTCTCTCCTGCTTCCATACCTCCATGGTATCAAAAAAGAGAGAATTTTTCAATCACTTTGTCTCATTTCTTCACGATTTCTCAAAAGTCTTTCTTTCCCCGCCCACCCACCCGTTTTGGAGCATGGGAGGCAGCGCGACTGCGCTGCCTCCCATGCTCTTTTTTCCTGGGGAGGGGTTTGCCGATTGTCTGCATCGGCCTGGCGGGTCACCCAGCCCCATCTACTCTTTTTCTTCTTTTCTCTGAGAGGAGGTAAAGCGGCTTGCAAAGCCCCCCGCTCTCCCAAAAGCAAGAAGAACTGGATGACTTCGCAAGCAGC
>DAOTTL010000224.1:0-15654 GCA_034438135.1 Ktedonobacteraceae bacterium
CGATGATAGCACACCAGAACCATACCCAGGGGGCAAAGGGAAAGTCGAAAGGGGAACTTACAGCCGTATTGGAGGAAGATGGCTGTGATTGAGGAATTGGGGTCGGTGTAGGAGTCGGAACCGCTGTAGGCGTCGGTGTGGGCGTTGGGACTACCGTTGCCACGGGTGTCGTATAGGTATTAATAGCATCGCCTATAAACACATGTTGGGTAAAAAAGACGAAGATCGTAATAATTCCCACGACAGAGGTAATCACTGCCGCGATAAGACCCACAACTTTGGCAATATCTTCAATCGTTTTCATATATCTTTACCCTCGGAATATATGTAATAAATCATCGATAATTATTATAACGTATCCTTGCAGTAAGAATACAGGGGAGAAATTTTCCTTAAGACCGGCCCACTGTTCCTATTTGGGAAGGTTTCATCCAACTACTCACCCTCCTGCCATTTATCAGCAAAAAAATATCATGTCTTAAATAATCTGCCACGCTGCCAGCCATGAGGTGGTATACTCAAGCAGAGATAGAATGCTGCCGAACTGGCAACAGAAGCCTCCGAACACGAGTGAAAGGAAGCGAGAAGGGAGCCAGATGGAAAATACTTCTAGCATTGTCTTGCGGGAGGTAATAATAAGTGACTTCCCCATTTTCTTCGACCAGCAATTGGACGCAGAGGCCAATTGGATGGCCGCCTTCACGAGGAAAGATCCGGCAGATAGGGACGCTTTTATGGACCACTGGACAAAGATTTTGGAGGATGAGGTTAACACCATCCAGACTATTCTCTTCAATGGAAATGTGGCAGGCTCGTTCCTAAACTATATTAATGAAGATGAGCACCTGGAAGTTAGTTACTGGATTGGAAAGCCTTATTGGGGCAAAGGCATTGCTACCAGCGCACTCTCAACCTTTCTAGAACACCGCAAGGTACGTCCCCTGTACGCCCGCGCCGCTAAAGACAACGTTGGATCTCTGCGGGTCCTGGAAAAATGCGGGTTCACGAGGATCGGCGAAGGCAGAGGATTTTCCGAGGCGCGTGGTGAGGAAGTGGAAGAATTCCTTCTACGCCTGGATTAAAGGTGGAAAACGGTTTTTCTGCTCTTCTACACAGGTTCAGTGATCTGAATCCGCTCGATGCGCATTCCTTCTGGCAGAGAAAGCAGATCCTGGTTGCTCTCTTCTCCTGGGAAGAGGTCTGGCCACAGCACTTCCTAGACTTTTGAAAAACCCTCATTCCCCCTTGACAATCAGATAACCGACAGCTATACTATTACCGTACGCTGTTCGGTAATAGTATAGTCAGGAATGTCAAAGTGAAGAGTCCTCGTGAGAAGAGAAGAGCCAGGACAAGAGAGACCATTCTGGAAGCGGCGTTGCAGATTGTGATGGAGAATGGCGTCGAAGCTTTATCGATCCGCGAGATAGCTGGACGCATCGACTATAGTCCATCGGGTCTTTACGAGTACTTTGCTAGCAAAGAGGAAATCATTGAAGAGTTAGTGAATGAGGGCTTTGTACGCCTGTCTGCACGTATGGAACATGGTATTCGGGGAGAGACAGCGCTGTCACGTTTACAGGAGGCGGGAACAGTGTATATGCAGTTTGCCTTACAGGAGCCACAAATCTACTTAATGATGTTCAATCATAAACCGTTCTCCCCGTTTCCGTTAACCGAGGTTGAGCAGAACACGGCCTACTATCAATTGTTGCAAATTCTTGAGGCTGGTCTGTTGTCGGGAGAGTTTCGTTTAGCAAGTGGAGCAGGTGCGCGAGAGCTAGCGTACGCCAGCTGGTCGCTCATGCATGGCTTATCAATGTTGCGACTGACCTTGATGAGCAAGCTTACGGAAGATATAGATAGCATACATGAAAGAGCATTCCAGGCTTTTGTCGAACAGTTGAAATAGTGAAAAAATTTTAGAGTCAACCGTACATTGTACGGAAAACGTTTAATGTTCTAAAAGAGAGCAGCATCTAAGAGAGAGCAGAAAAGGAAAAGGAGACTTCTATGACAGAGCTTATTAAAGAGCGTATGACAGTTGCAAACGAGCAAGAGTTAGTGGTGTTTTTGATTGGAATGCGTGTGAATAAAGTGTGGAAGGTGCAAAAGTGGGCACCGGTGGCAGGTGCAATGACACGTATGCTGAAAGAATTATACACGCATCCTGAGATGGGCTTCCTGGGTGCAGAAACAACGCTGAACTTTCCCACGACCCTCATGGTTCAGTACTGGCGTTCGTTCGAGGACCTGGCGGTCTATGCGGGAAACAGAAATGCTGTTCATCTGCCAGCCTGGCGGGAATTTAATCGGCAGATTGGCAGCAATGGCGATGTGGGGATCTGGCACGAAACGTACCGCATTCCGGCTGGACACTATGAGGCTGTTTACAATAATATGCCTGCGTTTGGACTGGGAAAGGCTTTCCCTCTTGTTCCAGCCATCGGACAAAGAGAGAGTGCTCGTGCTCGGATGGCGGCAAAACAGCAAGAAGTGCAAGGTGTGGAGCAATAAACTTCTGCTAAAAACAGCCTGAAAAGGGCTTGACTCTCCCCTTAGAGGATAGAGTATTCTCTAACTGTAAGACAGAAGGCCTTCTGAAACAGACAATAAGACGAAACACGGTGAACGCAGTGAACGAGAGTCAACCAGTTCAGGAGATGCAGTTGTGATTAAGATTGGAGACTTTTCCAAGCTCAGCTTCGTATCTGTGAAAGCTTTGCGCTATTACGACGAACTCGGGCTGCTCAAACCTGCGCGGGTTGATGAGAGTACAGGCTATCGCTACTATTCAGCCAGTCAGCTAGCTCGTTTGAACCGCATTCTCTCCATGAAAGAGATGGGACTGTCCCTGGAACAGATCGCCTATCTCATGGACCAGAATCTGACACCCGATCAGATACGTGGGATGCTCAAGCTCAAACAGGTCGAGTTGCAACAACAACTCGTGGAGGGACAGGCTCGACTGACACGCATAGAGGCGTGGCTGCACGCATTTGAACAGGAGGTTACCATGCCAGCATACGATGTCGTTCTCAAAAGTATCGCACCGCTCAGAGTAGCTCAGGTACGTGGGATTACTCCAGATATGTCACAGATTGGTCCAACCCTTGACCGTCTCTTCGACCAGGTCGTGGACCATATCGTGCAGCAAGGGGCAATCAACATAGAACCACCCATCACTGTCTACTACGATATGGAGGCTCATGAGCGTAATATCAGCGTCGGAGCCTGTATGCCTTTTACGGGTTCAGTGCGCGATAGTGAGCAGGTCAAAGTCACCGAGCTACCAGCCGTTGAGACAATGGCTTCCGTCATCCATCACGGCAGTTTTAGCAATCTGAAAGATGCATACGGCGCACTCCTCACATGGGTTGAGGCAAACGGCTACCATATCAGCGGTCCCAACCGTGAACTCAACCTCGAATACGAACGCGGTGGCGACCAATCGAAGTTTGTCACGGAGGTTCAGTTTCCAGTCTCGAAGTAGGAGCGTAACTTTACACAGGTAGCAGGCAGTAAAGGGCAGAGGGAACATACAGCACGTGCTGCACATTCCCTCTGCTCTTGCTCTCTATGTTGGCCTATACAATGAAATGATTTATCTCTATCTTCTTCTTTCATGCGTGAACAGTGCGTTTCATTTTTGCTCATCAGTCGCTATGGCTTTTTATCTAAATATGCCGATACAGAATTATTCTATGCCTCTCAAAAAGCACAGGCCTAATCTTTAAGTACAGGATTAAGGTCTGGCGCGATTGGCACGTTGTTGAGGTGTTTGCTCAGACCGGACGCACGTCCCAGAAAGAAGAGCGCTGGACTCATAATCAGGCTAACGGCTACCATGGCCGCGCGTAGTGAGATGCGTGCGGCAACTACTCCTATAATGGGTCCGCCAGCGATCTGACCGATCGGATCGACCATCCCATCGAACGAGAAGACCGTCGCACGCTGGTCGGGAAGGGTTATGCGGGTTATCCAGGTGTTGACGAGCGGGATGCGCACAGAGCGTACTACTGTTGCGACCAGAAAGCCGAGCAAGGCCAGAGTGAAATTTCCAGCCAGGCCAAAGAGTACAATCCCAGGCATCAGCAGGAGCTGCATCGCCAGTAGCACGCGTAGAACCGCTCGCGTCCGACTGATGTCCAACGTGCGTTTCACGAACTCGGTTGCCGCCAGGGTGAGAAGTGTGCTGGTCACGCCAATTAAGCCAATTACGGTGACCGGACTCATGTCCCAGAAATGTGGCAATGTGAAGTCCTGCAAGAAATGGGCCGTACTGAGACGGTCAAAACCCTCGCTGGCCAGACCCCAGAAGAGCGTCGTCCCCAGCACACAGAGCAGCATTGAGCTGGCCAGTACGGTCCGTCCTCCCAGACGCATCTGCTGAGCAAACATCTGCCAGGTTGAGCGATCTTCTCTCGGCGCGGGACGAAAGTGGTTTTCGGGCATCCAGAAGGCCAGACCCAGACTAAGGGCCAGCAGAATGCCTGCACCCACCAGGATCGATGTGCTCAGTTGGAAACGGTTGGCCAGAAAGAGACTGATGGGAACGGCGGCCAGCGAACCGGCTCCTCCCCATTGAGTCGCACGCAGAAAAACGTGGCCCACGCGCTCCTCGCCGATCTCGCTGCTGATCCATGCCTCTTCCGCGCCGCTGACAAAGACCAGACCCATTGAAAGTGGGATCTGGGAGAGGAGCATTATGGCGAATGAAGGAAAGAGCGCCTGGAGCAAGTAACTCAAGCCTGTGAGCAGATAGCCAGTGATTACCGCGAGTCTGCGACTATACAGATCGGCCAGTGCGCCCGTGGGAACCTGACAGAAAAAGGCTACAATCTCCATCGTCGTGCCCACCAGGATTAACTCAAAGGGAGTCAATTTGACCGTCTCGATCTGGTAGACCATGCTGACCGTCCAGACGATGCCTGTTCCCAGCGAGGCGACGATGTTTAGTATGATGTAGACGAGAAAGGCGGCGGGCCTGCGTTGCTGTGTCATAGATGGTATTCTCCGTCTATCTGGCGTTAGCTAGAGAGTGAGCAAGGTTGCAAATCTTGTCCAGGCAGCTTTTATGTAGGCTTGCCAGATGTCTTTACACCTGGGACAGAGTTCGACGCCACTGAACTGTCCGATCGTCGGGTTACGAATGCCATGCCAGGTGCAATGTGGGCACATCTTTTGCTCGGCGTCTAGCAATACTTCAGCTAAACCCCGATACAGCAGATGTCCCTGCTCCGTCACTACATCTCTCGTACGTTCATCCCATGCTTCTTCAGCACAGGTATCACCTCTGTACCAGAGTTTTACGTTCTTATGTGCACTCTCGATCATTTCATCTGTCTCAGGCATTCCCAGTGTCAGTCCGTCCTCCACAAAGCGGTAGCGACGCATGCCCACGTGTATGAGGGGTACCTGTCTCACCGTGTTCGTTGCGCATCTCCCTCGTACCGTTCTACACCATTGCTCATCTATAGCCCATAACAATGCACGCGCTGTTTTGTACGCCTCTACTCTGAATGCCAGATCTTGTCCGCAGTAGGCATACAAATTGGCAATCTCGCTCTCAGCTCGATGCTTGTAAAAAGCGATGCTGTCATACATAGTTAACGCCAACTCTGCCATGGCCTGTAGCTCATCTTCTGTTAGCCAATCTGTCACATCGTTGCACGCTAGAGCGGCAGTGATGAAGAAGCGGACCAGCCCATCACAGTCACGCAATCTGAAATAATTCGCTGGCGATGTCGCGAGTGCGCGAGCATAGAGAGGTAGCAAATGTGATGGTTGGCGGCGCGTTTTTTCTGAGGCGAATAGTACGCCTGATGTGAATTCACGTGTCATATCTTCATGCACTGCTGTCCCACCGAATAAAGTAGCAATCAGCGCATGAATGTCATGTCCCAGAATCGTGCCATCTGTGCGTGAGAGACTGGCGATATCTACTACGTCGCCGTTGTACTCTATCACTACACCCACCTGGGTCAGACGAACAAGCGCCATGTACTTCTCCCAGTTGGTGTACACAGGTACCACAGAACGTACGTACTCCCATGAAATAGTGAGCACCTCTGCCACTTGCTCGCTGGAAAGGCCCTGGCCTGACAGATCATCAGCGAATTCGTCAGGGTATGCCCATCGTTGCTTCTTTTTTTGTAAATTATCGTATCCAATCATCCAATCATTCCCTTCTATCTTCTATGAAATAGTCTCTATAAAGAGGATACCATGAGGATTGTTACTTATGAGCAGAGAAGCAAATATATTGTCTGAAATATTCAGGTGAAGCAAGAAGATCGTCGGCAGATCTTTTGCAGTGGAATCTGGTTCATTATACCAACCGTTTGCTGGAGGATAAAGGCGCTCCTTGCTTGAGTATTATAAGGATGATGAGACACGCTTGCGCGATGAGCTGATATGCTTTAAAGTGATGTTAAGACGTGCCCGCCGTATTCCAGAGGACGAGACGCTCGATCTGTTAGAAAGGATACGTATGTTAGATCCACTGTTAGAAGAAGATCCCTGGATCCAGGAACTGCAACAGAAATCTTTGACCCAAGGAGAACTGAAAAGAACCAGAGCCATGCTCTCCAAGTTGGTGAGGCTACGTTTTCCGGCTCTAGTCGCGTTTGCAGAGAGCCAGACGGCATGTATTGAGCACGTGGAGGTGCTGGATACGCTGTTTGGACAACTGGTGATCTGTGGGGATGAGCAGGCGGCTTGCAATGCGCTCCGTGCTGTTGGTCCCGCTACAGATGCCGCTGACTTATAACATAATTGCCTCAACCATAAAAGAAGCCAGCATATATCGATTCACAGCGTTCTATGTATGCTGGCTTCTTTTATGGTGTTGTTGAGAGGTTACTTCAAATCGGGAGTTGCAAAGAACCACTTTCCGCCGCTGCCCCGACCATTGGCCTGACCAGCGGCACTGTCGCCAGAGAATGTGTAGAGGTAATAATTGTTGTCGAGGATCTGATTGCCATACTCCCGCCATCAGGACAAATACTCTCTTTTGCAATACAATCTTCGTGGGTCTTTTTTTCTCCCTATTTATAAAATTACGAATATGGAATACTCTTGTCTGAACCAACTATACCTGTCGAAGAAAGATGAAGAAGACATGCGTAATAGCACCCATTTTAAAGAGCGAGAAACGTTTTCCTCGTTCGTTTGATAGATGAGAGCATCAGAAAAAGATAAAATAGATTTGCATAAGATGAGTAATCTTGCCGATATATCCCTTCGCGAGCCTGTGCTACGCTACTTTTAGGCGCGGCAGTCTAAGGACTAACTTGAAGGAGCCAGATGAATGAACGAAGCTCGAAATCTGCCAGAGGGCGCACACCTTCAGATAGCAGCAGGCTCCCATATGGGACGTATGCTGGAAATACAGAAGCTTGAAGTGACTCTTGGTCGGGACGCAAACTGTGATATTGTGCTGCCCGATCAGACGGTATCGCGGCTGCACGCAAGCATTGTCTGGATGCCTGGTCAGGGCTGGTATATCGAGAAGCGAACCCAAAATAACACATTAACCGTCAATCAGCAGGAGACCTGGAAGTCTGTCCTGCACGACCATGATCGGATCGGTCTGGGAACAGATGTCGTGTTTCTCTTTCTCATCGATGCTCCTGCCAGAGTTCCCACCCCTGTACAACCAGGACCAGAAAATCTTCTTAATCAGGCCCCTGCTGCTGTACCGCATGAATCCACCATAAATGTTTCCCTTCCTCGCCATTTACAGTCAGTTGGACTTCAGGGAACGCAAATCATCCATTCCACCGAGGAACGGAACGTGCCCGGACCCCCTCTTCTGAAGATCAGTACCAACACACGGCCAGGAGAACAGGTCTACCGTTTAGACCGCCAGGTCATCAACATTGGACGCGACCCCTCTAACGAGATCGTCATCAATGAGAAAACGGTCTCCAACTTTCATGCGCAGATCGTGCGCGAGGGCGATCGGTTGGTACTCATCCACCCCCATCCCGCACGTCAGCAGACGCTCAACGGTCTGATTTACCAGGGACGAGAGATCAGTGGATCAGAGCATTTTCGCCAGGAACTCAGACGCGGCGATATCTTTCGCATTGGAGATGTCCACGGCGCACTGGTCACTCTGACCTACGACGATGGCAGCGGTGCTGAACAGGAGATTGCCCCTGATATCCATCCCATTCCTCTGGACAATCCCGTTCTGACCCTGGGACGGCTCCCAGGCAATAGTGTGGTGCTGAACCATCCCCAGGTCTCAGCGTATCATGCTCGCCTGGAACGCGTGCAAGGTACCTATCGTATTGTCGATACCAATAGCACTAACCATGTCTATGTCAACTCACAGCAGGTCAAAGAGCAGCTACTCAATATTGGCGACGAGGTACGCATCGGTCCATTTCGCCTGATCTATACTGGAACACAGCTTATCCGCAGCAGCGAAGATGCTGGCATCCGTGTCGATGCTCTACACCTCAATCGCTATGGAACTCGCCATGTGAGCTTGCTCAATGATATCTCTCTGGTCATTCCTGCCCGCAAGTTTGTTGCCCTGGTCGGTGGCTCTGGGGCTGGAAAGTCAACGCTGCTGGATGCGCTGAGTGGCCTGCGTCCGGCACAAAAGGGTACGGTTCTCTACAACGGACAGGACTACTATCACAATATCGCGGCTTTTAGCACGCAGTTGGGCTATGTGCCCCAGGAAGATATCATTCACCGCGATCTCAGCGTTGGACGCGTGCTCTACTATGCCGCTCGCCTGCGACTGCCGAGCGACTTCACGAGGGCGCAGATTCAACAACGCATCGATGAAGTTCTGGATGATGTTGAGATGAAACATCGGCGTAAACTCCTGGTGAGCAAACTCTCCGGTGGACAGCGCAAGAGGATCTCTATCGCTCTGGAACTGCTGGCGAAACCCAATATCTTCTTTCTGGATGAGCCAACTTCCGGCCTGGACCCGGGTCTGGATAGTAAGATGATGCTGCTTCTGAGACGCCTGGCGGACCGAGGTCATACAATTGTGCTGGTGACTCACGCGACCAGCAATATCAACGTCTGCGACTATGTGTGTTTTCTCGCTCAGGGTGGACATATGGCCTACTTTGGACCCCCCAACGAGGCCAGGACCTATTTCGATAAGTCTTCCTTTGCTGAGATATATACTTCTCTGGAGCCAGTGGAGGATGGACCCGATATCCCCGCGCAGGCCGAAGCACGCTTCCTGGCATCGCCCGATTATCAGCGCTACCTTGCTCATCAGTTCAATCGAGAGGCAGTCATAGCCTCGGTGCCGACCGAGCGGATTCAGACTGTTCAGAAGCCCAAACGTGGTCGGTTCTGGCATCAATTTATTCTGCTCTGCCTGCGCTCTCTGGAACTCCTGAAAAACGATCGCGTGAACCTGCTGATTTTGCTGTTGCAAGCTCCGGTGATCGGCTTGCTGCTGGTCTTTCTCGCCGGACCAACCACCTTTACGGCCCAACGCATCACTACCTGTCCAACCCGGTCAGACATTGCCGAGAACGTAGGCCCGCTAGTCTCTAATGACTGTCAACGTGTGCTCGATTTTTTAAATACCCCGCCAGAGAAGCTTTTGCTGGCTCAGGAGCATGAGACGCAAATCCATGCATTACAGAGCGCTATCGTCTTTGGCTCCGGCTCGGATGCACAGGAGATTCTCTTTATTATGGCCTTCTCAGCCGTGATGTTTGGTTGCATCAATGCCGCACGTGAGATTGTGAAGGAGGGACCCATCTATCGGCGTGAACGCACGGTTAACCTGGGTATTCTGCCCTATATGCTCTCAAAATGTGTTGTGCTGGGTGCGCTCTGTCTCCTGCAAAGTGCGATCCTGGTAGTTATGGTCAATTTCAAAGCCCCCTTCCACCAGGGCATCTTTCTGCCAGTACTATTGGAGGTCTATATCACCCTGGCGCTGACCTCGCTGGCGGGACTGATGCTGGGGCTGGCGATCTCTGCGCTGGTCCCGAACAATGACCGGGCTATGAGCTTTGTGCCCCTGGTCTTAATTCCTCAGGTCATCTTTTCAGGCGTGATCTTCTCGCTCGATGGCGCTCCAACTCAGAGTATCGGAGCACTTTTCGCGGCCCGCTGGGCTATCGCCGGACTCGGCTCTTCCCTGGGTCTACATGGCGATAAGGTTGGTGTCGATAGTTTCTCTTACTGCGGCACACTCTTCTCGACATGCAGTCAGCAGCAGGCAATTCAACACCTGCTGCTGGTCTGGCTGGTACTGGTTGGCATGATTGTACTGTCGGGCATCTTTGTCGCGTTTTGTCTCAAACGCAAAGATATCCGTGTCTGAGCGTCATTTTACCGCCGGGTCTTCAGTCAGTTGGATCTCGCTAGCTGGCTGTACCCGCACTTTGTGCTTCCCTGCCCAGAAGCCATTGAGCGTCTCGTTATAAAAAGCGATAATTTTTTCCGCTGGTAGGGTCTCGCTATCATCGGTGGTGTGAGCATCGCTGGCCAGCAATACGTCGTAGCCCTGAGCAACTGCCCTGCGGACCGTTGTATCGACACAATACTGGGTCTGACCCCCGGTGATGACCAGGCGTTTGATCCCGCGTGCTGCCAGCTCTTCCTGCAAACGCGTCTCATAAAACGCATCAGGAGATTCTTTCTGGATGACCGGTTCACCCTCGTGCGGCGTAACTGCCGCTTCAATCTGCCACAGTGACATCCCTGGTTCCATCCCACCTTTTTCATTGTGCTGCACATAAAGAACGGGGATCCCACTGCTGCGGGCACGGTCCAACAATAACTGGATGTTCTCTAACACCTCGTCACGATGATAGGCTTCTCCCACAACCCCGACCTGGACATCGATGACGACCAACGCTGTGTCCATGCTCATATGTCAATATCCCTTTCTTTTATATCTTAAACATTCGTTCTTCTTTCCTCAGTATACCAGCAAAAGCGGTGAAAATACGTCCGCATTGCTCAAAACACAGACCGTCGCAAAAGTCGCTTCTTTCCCCATCCATCTTGTTCTCCTGGAGAGGGGACTGACCATTGCAGAGCAGTGATGTTGCGAAGCCCTGCTCAAAGCAAAGAACAACTTGACAAAAGACTCTCCTTTAGCTATACTTTCAGGGTGAGCAAGCGCTCACTCACCTTGAAAGGGAAGAGAACATGGTAGGAGAAACACGACAGAGGATTCTCGATGCAACTGAAAAATTGGTCCTTCTGAAGGGCCTGGGCCGTGTGACGACTCGGTAGATCGCACGGGAAGTTGGACTGTCCGAGGGGGCGCTCTATAAGCATTTTGACCATAAAGAAGAGATTTTCTTCTCGCTCATGGCCAGGTACTTGCCTGCTTTCCAGCATACGTTTCAGGAACACCCGCCAGGTACGGGAACGCTGAGCGAGAATCTGGCCGTGATTGTGCTGGCGACCATTGACTACTACGAGCAGATTATTCCAATGGGTGTCTCGTTTCTGGCTGACATGGAACTGCTGACTCAGCTCCGCGAAACGCTCCAGCCGTTCAATATGGGACCTCAAAACATTTTCGAGCGGGTCGCTTCCTATATCGAGGAGGAGCAGCGCCTGGGACGCTTTGAGTCGCAGATCCCTGCCCTGACCCTTGCAATCCTGTTGTTGGGTCCCTGCTTTCAGTGGACCTTCAACCGACGCTTCCTTGGTTCCGATCCTTTCAATAAGACGAAACAGCAGTTTGCCTTAGAACTGGTGCAGGGACTGATAGCCGGGTTTCAGCTTTCCTGACAGGAGGTACTGTTCAGGTATTCTCTAAAGAGAGAAAGGCATTGAGATTATGAGCGACAATACGACCGAAACTACCCGAAGTCTCCTGACAACTCCTGGGAAAGGTCATACGACGATCTTGACCAGCTTTCGCCGCAATGGCGTGGGAGTTGCCACGCCCGTTGGTACTGTGGCCTCGCGGGACAAACTTTACTTTATGACCGCCTCAAACACCTGGAAGGTCAAGCGTATGGCAAACAATCCGCACGTTACCCTTGCACCAGGTACTTACAGAGGTAAAGTACTCGGTTCTGCCATTGGAGGAACGGTCAGGCGGCTGTCTGGTGAAGAGGCGAAAAGAGCGCGAGAACTGCTGTGTGTCGGTGTGATTGGCCGTTTCTGGGGTTTTATCTTCGACTGGCAACATCCTGGTGATAAACAGGCCGTCTATGAAATTATGTTGGCACCGGTAGATGTAGAAATGGAAAGAAGCGCATTTTGAAAGAGGGACTGGAGTAGTAACGATATGCAACAGGTTCAACCAATCGACGTTAGCGATCTTTTTCCTGACGAGCGCAGGCAGCTATTGGAGCTTTTTGCTGTGCTAACAGCCGAAGATTGGGAGCAATCAACGGTTTGTCCCGGCTGGACCGTCAAGGATATTGGACTGCATCTGTTGGGCGATGATATGGGCTATCTTTCGGGCGCAAGAGATGGTTTCAGTAATCCCTTCTTTCGGAACAAAGATACACGCGAATGGGACAGTCTGATAAAAAACATTAACGCGGCCAACAATTTGTGGGTGGAGGCGACGGCCCGCATCAGTCCAGGACTGCTTTCTGACCTCTTAGAGCTGACTGGCAAGCAGTTTTACGAGTATATACAAACGCTTGATCTAATGGCGCTCAATGGAGCGGTCAGTTGGGCTGGTCCAGACCCTGCTCCCGTGTGGCTGGATATTGCCAGAGAATATACCGAGCGCTGGTTCCATCAACAGCAGATACGCGATGCTGTTCATAAGTCAGGCTGTAAAGAGAGACGCCTGTTCTATCCTGTTCTTGATACTTTCGTGAGAGCACTTCCTCACACCTATAGAGATATCCCCGTGATCGATCCAATGGTACTGAAGTTTGTTGTGACTGGCGAGGCGGGCGGTGTGTGGTATCTGTCAGGCGAGGCGAACAGGTGGACCCTTCTGCAAGCTGTCGAACTTCAACCAGTTTCCGTGGTGACGATGGATCAAGAGACCTGCTGGAGGTTATTCACAAAGGGCATCACCAGGCGGCAGGCGAGCGCAAGGACCGTTATCGAGGGTGAGCAAACACTCGGAGAGAAACTGCTGGATACCGTCTCAATTCTTGCATGAGTTACCCACAGATGGTTCCAGCATGACGAAAATGCACGCTCTTTTCCTACGCATCGGGACAGCAGCACGAGTGGGGCGCGAGAATTCCCCACAATCGGTATGATACAATGCATTCATAAACAAGATACGGATTTCCTATATGAGTCACTTGCAATTTCACTTTGACAAAGGAGTTTCTCTTGCGCACACAGCTCGCTTTGGATTCATCTATTGATTTACATATGCATACTACATTTAGCGATGGACGCTGGCCAGCCGAGGAACTCCTTGACCATCTTGCGCAGCAAGGCTTTGACCTGGTCGCGGTGACCGATCATGACCAGATAGAGACTGTGCCCTTTGTTCAACAACTGGGGGAGCAAAGGCATCTTTCCATTCTGGCAGGGGTGGAGATGAGCACAGCGTGGCATGGAAAAATGGGCGATATGCTCTGTTATGGGTTCGATCCTCAAAACGAGGAGTTGAGAGCACTGGCCAATCGCGTGCGTCAGGGACAGCATGCGAATGCGGAAGAGGTCTATGAGGAGCTGCTGCGCCAGGGCTATAGCTTCCCGCGGCGCGAGGAAGTTTTGGCGTCAAAGGGAGGAGAACTGCGCAGGATCAATGATTGCGTCAGCTTACTCATGGCTCACGGCTATGTAACGAACTGGCGGGCAGCTCTGGAGAAGCTTCATGAAGCAGGCTATCATCCAACCAAAGTTGATATGGCAGAGACGGTTGAGATTGTTCACCGCAGTGGGGGCGTGGCACTTATCGCACACCCTGGTCGTGGGGAAAGTGAGCCACAGGATTTCACCCTTTATACGACTGAACTGCTTGACCAGGTGCGTGCTGAAATCCCCCTGGATGGCATTGAGGTCTATCATCCCACCCATACGCCCGAACACGTTGAAGCCTACCTGGACTACATACAGCAGCACGATCTCCTGATGAGCGCTGGCTCGGACTCGCATGGCCCTCCCGGACGCCTGCCAATGAAGCATCGCGCGGAACTGTGTCGGGGTCTCTTTGAACGCGTAGGCATTACGGTTCAATAAGGTCCGATACCCTCACGCTATAAGCCTCGATACCATTGTGAACCGTGCCCTGGTCTATGGTACGCTGACAGCTTGTCTGGCACTGGTTTACGCTAGCCTTGTGCTCAGCTTTAAGTTGCTTCTGCACCTCTTCCCAGGGCAGTTAGCGCAGTCTCCTTTTGTCATCATTGTCTCGACCCTCGCAATTGCTGCTCTCTTCCGACGGCCTCACCATCGGTCTCATCGGACCCGGTCAGTACGCTCTGGATGCCCTCTTTGGGATTGTTCTGCCAGAGGCGCTATTGTTTGGTATTCTAGTGGTTGCGGCCCTGCTGGTTGATATTGTTGGTATCATTATCTCTTCCCGGAATGTTGTCGTTGCCCAACCTGAGAACGCGTCCAGGGCTTCCTGAGGCAGATCGACAGAAATCCTTTCATCTGCGTTGTGGGGGTCCCTGGTGGATACGTTGACGGACTTGCTCAAGCGTATTGTGGGGATAAAAGCTCTCCAGCCACCAGGTCGCCCCTGCCTCAGCAAATGAAGCGACCCGAGCCGCGTCCTGCGCCTGGTCGGTGTCGTTAGTCTGACCGCTAGCGATGACATCGAAGGGGGACGTCTGGGTACGCTGGGCGTGGGTATAGGCAAGGATCTCGCGGAAGTCCTCTGGCGTCAGGGCGCGTTCGAGCATCAGGGGGAAGACGCCATCCCACTGAGCGGCGCGTCGAAAGGGCTTTTTAGCGGGCCAATAGCCCGCAACCCAGATAGGGATACGCGGCTGCTGAAGCGGTTGAGGCAGAAATTGGACCTCTGAGAGCTGATAATACTGGCCCTCGTAGCTAAATTCCTCGCCACTCCAGAGCTTCCCCAGGACCGCAAGACCTTCATCAAGTATCTCGCCACGGGTTTTGACATCGCTCGTCTCGCCAAAATCATGATATTCTCCCCGTCGATCGCTTCCCTGACCAACGCCAAGGATCAGCCGCCCGGCTGAGAGATGGTCGAGCGTGACCGTCTCGCGTGCGAGTTTCCAGGGACGCCGACGTGGCAAGGGGGTGACCATGGTGCCAAGCTTGATCTGTCTGGTGCGCAGGGCAATGGCGGCCAGCTCAATCCAGGGGTCAGCAATCGCCATGGGTCCAGGCAATTCCGCGAGCTTATAGTTAACGTGGTCCCAGAGGAAGAACCCATCCCAGCCCGCCTCCTCAGCCTCATGTGCCAATTCCGCGACCAGATAGGGATCGCTGAAGGGACCAAAGTGAGGGATATCAATGCCAAACTGCATGAATGTTGCCTTTCGGTTTTTCCCAAGTATAGCATTTTATCTATCTTGAGAGAACCCCTCAACGGAAGGTCCGACCAGGGCTTCGCAAAAGGTGCTTCTTTCCCACCCACCCATCCCTTTTAGGTGGGGGACGGCGCGTTCGCGCTGCCCCCCATCCATCTTGTGCTCCTGGAGAGGGGTCTGGCAACTCCTGAGCCATGACTTTTACGCAATCCTGGCCGATCCGAAAAGCTGAACGACAGGGGTGCTATTAAGCCAA
>DAOTTL010000225.1:0-9830 GCA_034438135.1 Ktedonobacteraceae bacterium
CTTGAAGCGCGAGTGTACAACGAACTGAGGACAGCCATCGTCAAGCGTCACCTCGCCCATGGGGAACGGCTTATTCAAGATGTGCTTGCGATGCAGTTCGGAACCAGTCGTATTCCCGTGCGCGATGCCCTCAAACGTCTTGAGACAGAGGGGCTGGTCACGTTAGATGAACGTGGCAGCTATGTAGTACACGCCTTTGGGAATGCAGACATTGAAGAGGTCTACGGCCTGCGCATGGTTCTGGAACCATATGCCGCGAGTAAAGCGATGGCACGCATGGGAGAAAGCGACATTAAAGAACTGGCTGCCATCGAGCAAGAGTTGAGAAAAATAGCGGATCAGCAAGATATCGAGCGCTACGTTGAACTCAATCAGCTATTCCACATGACATTCTACGAATTCAGCCAGCAACACCGCCTGACTGCGATGATCAGGAGTCTCTGGTCGGGACTCGCTCCCCTGACGCCCATTGCGGTCGCTGGACAGCTTGAACGCTCGATGATCGAGCACCGATCCTTGCTTCAGGCTTTGCAGACACGACAACAGCCCCTTGTTGAGGAATTGACGCGTAGACACATCCAGCATGCTAAATTAGCCTTGCAGGCCCACCTTGAGACATTGGAAGAGTAAGATGATCAGAACATGGCTCTTTGTGCCTGGCCATGAGCCGTATAAAATACGCAAGGCCCTGGCCAGTGGCGCGGATGCGGTGATCATTGATTGGGAAGATGCCGTTCCACAGGACCAGAAAGAGCAAGCCCGAACGACAACTCAAACCGAACTCGCCCAAGCCGAGACGTCCAGCTATGTTGTTATTCGTGTGAATAGTCCAAAGAGTGCCTGGTTTGCTGAGGATCTGCCATTCCTCAAGGCACTGAAGGTTTCGGCCCTGATGGTGCCGAAGGCAGACGATCCAACTGAGATCCGCGACCTGGCCACAGCAAATGTCCCTCTCATTCCACTCATTGAAAGTGGCCTTGGGGTGGAATTGGCATTTGTGCTTGCGCAGGCGCATCCACTGGTTGAGCGGCTGGCATTTGGACCTCTGGACCTGCTGGCCGATCTGGGAGCACACTGGACTCCTGGGGGTGAAGCACTCTCCTATGCCCGTGCTCGTCTGGTTATAGCTGCGCGAGCGGGCGGCTTGCTCGGCATGATCGACGGGATTTACCCCAATCTGGCCGATCTGGCGGGTCTGCGCAAGGAGACGGAACTGGCTCGTATCCTGGGCTGTGAGGGAAAAATGCTCCTCCATCCGAAACAGCTCGCAGTCGTGCGCGACGTTTTCCGCCCGACCGAGGAGGAGATCAAACGAGCGAGGTTGATTATCCAGGCCGCCGAGGAGGCCGCCCGCACCAGCCATACGGTGGTCCAGCTCGACGGTATGTTCATTGATCCTCCGGTGGTTCGCCGGGCGTACCAGACCCTGCAAGAGACTGACGAAGTGTGAGCCAGAGAAGAAAGGGCAGGTTCAAATCTTGAGTGACATCAACCCTTTGACAACTCGCCACGCCGATATTCGGCAGGCCATTCGCGATGTATGCCGAACCTTTGACAGTGGCTACTGGCAGAGCATCGATCAGGCAGCGGCCTATCCTGAGGAGTTTGTTCAAGCTCTGACGCAGGCGGGATGGCTGGCAGCGCTTATTCCCGAAGAGTTTGGTGGTGGCGGCATCAGTCTGACCGAGGCCACGGTTATCCTCGAAGAGATCAATCGATCTGGCGCGAATTCTGGGGCCTGTCACGCTCAAATGTACATTATGGGCGCGTTACTCCGGCATGGCTCGGCGGAACAGCAAAGCCGCTACCTGCCACAGATTGCGGCAGGCGAGCTGCGTCTCCAATCCTTCGCGATCACCGAGCCAACCACGGGTACGGATACCACAAAGATCAAAACCTTTGCCGAAAAGCGAGGCGACAAATACATCATCAATGGTCAGAAGGTCTGGATCTCACGCGTCCAGCATACGGACCTGATGATCCTCCTGGCTCGCACGACACCGCTCTCGCAGGTTCAAAAGAAAACAGCGGGTCTATCCCTTTTCCTGGTGGACGTGCGCGAGAGTCTGGGGAAGGGACTGACGGTCCAGGCCATCCGCAACATGGTCAGTCACGACACAAATGAGGTCTTTTTCGATAACCTTGCAGTGCCTGCGGAAAATATCATTGGCGAAGAGGGCAAGGGTTTCTCATACGTTCTGGATGGCATGAATGCCGAGCGGATTCTGATCGCGGCTGAATGTATTGGGGATGGCTACTGGTTTATCGACCGCGCCCGTCAGTACGCGAGCGAACGCATCGTGTTTGATCGTCCGATTGGACAGAACCAGGGCGTGCAGTTTCCCATCGCCCAGGCCTACGCCAATATACGGGCAGCCGATCTGATGCGCTACGAAGCTGCACGCCTCTTTGATGAGCAGCAACCCTGCGGTGCTGAGGCAAACATGGCAAAACTCCTGGCGGCAGATGCATCCTGGCAAGCGGCCAACGCGTGTCTGCAAACGCATGGGGGCTACGGCTTCTCTACGGAATACGATATCGAACGGAAATTCCGGGAGACGCGTCTCTATCAGGTCGCGCCCATCTCAACCAATCTCATCCTCTCCTATCTGGGAGAGCACGTCTTAGGCATGCCACGGTCCTTCTAAGGGATTATGCGGTTCAGACACCCTTTGAGAGACTGATACGTGCTAGAGGAAAGAGCTATTCGTGAGAAGCGTAGTCAGAAAGGAAGAACGCCGATGAGTACAAACAGTGGAAATAATAGCCCGGTCCATGGCCAGCATAACGATAAACATCCTCTAACTCCTAACGAGGGCGAGCAAGCGGCCAGCGCGGGTAAGACGAAGCTTGAACAGACGGATCAGAAGCAAGAGCAGACGGGTGCCACCGCGCCAGCCCATCCACGCCAGGCTGACAGGTCGCCATCGCAAGTCAAAACATCGGGCCGTAAGCCTGGGGAATACTCTCCCCCTCTAGGGCAGGACTCTGGCAGCGACTGGCAGGAAAGCCAACAAATGGGAGATACCGGTCACGGCGGCGTCCAATCCTCGTAAAGCGTCGCTGGCCGTCGTACCATAACGCAGTCTCTCGCTATCTTCTCAGGAGTTGATGCGTAAGAGGGCATCTCTTTAGATTTTCCGCCCTCCTCCTGAGCAAGCGAGGAGTCGAACGGGTTCTGTCAGTCAGCAAAAGAGTTTTGACAGAACCCGATGGCTCAACCCAATCTCGCGGCTCACGTATACAGCGAGAGTTGGGCATAACTCTTTATAAGCTACGCTAGCGCCAGCATGCTAAAAACCGCACCACATCTGTGTACCATTTTAACTAAATGAAAAACGCAATCACTAACAAACCTCCAACAACACCCAGTACCAGATAATCGATGGACGCAAAGCTTTTTTCATATAAGCGCGTCTGCCGTCCGTCAACCTGGTAGCCACGAGCTTCGAGCGCGATCGAGAGATCAGAGGCTCGTCGCAGAGTGGTGCGCAGAAAAATCACCAGGAGCGAGAGAATACCTCGAACGCGATCACGCGGCGAACCAGTGGTAAAGCTGGCTCCCCGTGCAGACTGAGCCTTGATCAATTGCTCAATCTCCTCAAAGAGCGTAGGAATAAAGCGCAGAGCGATCAACGTCATCAGAGCAAAATCGTCCACAGGCAAACGCAGCCAGCGCAACGGCGTCATTAGCAGAGTCAAGCCCTCGATCAGCGCAATGGGCGACGTAGTCATAGTCAATAGCAGCGAGCAGGGATAAAGCACCAGAAATAACAGGAAGAAGATGCTGGAGGTCCAGAATGTATCCTGTGTGACTATATAGGCTAGACGCGGCGTAGGGTAGGCAGGCTGGGCAAGGTAGGCAAAGAGCACCGCGATCCCCAGAAATACCCCCAGCCGAATAATCGCAACCCACACCCTGATGAGCACACGCCGAAACCTGGGATTGCGCAGAGCTGCCAGCGGTAACCGCGTCAGTAAGAGATAACAGACTACAAGTCCCATCAGCACAAGAACAACACCCCTCAGCAACGTTGGCGTGAACAGCAGGATCGGCAAGGTAGTGAGAACCGTTCCTCTGGCATAGGTTACACCCGCAGGCACAAACAGAGCCAGCAACGCGCCAGAGAGCACAATCAGCGTCAGCAGCCACATACGGCGTCCAATCTCACCGAACGAGATGCCAGATACGGTCACGCCACACATAACCAGCAACAACGCCATTAGATAAGGCACGAAGTTTCCCTTGAAGAAAACCTGGTCTATCACCAGCGCAACAAGACACATCAGTAAGACGAGCAACTTGGTCCTGGCTTGCAAACGATGCAGCAGGCTCGTCCCTGGATAATAAATACCAAACGAAACATTTTTGAAGAGCATAGATAGTTATCCCATACTTATCTGAGCGAACCGCTCCGCTTTTCGCGCGAGATAGACGCAAAGGCCTCATCAATTGTCATGACATCATTGGGAATGGATAGACCGCGTTGACGCAACTGCATCAGCAGCGAACTGAGCGGCGGCGGTGCCAGACCATAGGCATGCAGGGCCCCGGGCTGAGCAAATAGCTCGCGTGGCTTTCCCTGGAGTACCAGACGGCCAAGGTGCAGCACAAAAAGCTGATCGGCCAGTGAGGCAACTTCGGCCATATCATGGGAGATTAGTATCACGGTAATCCCCTGCTGGCGCAGATCCTGAATACACCGATAAAACTCCTCTTTCCCTGTGGCGTCCAGACCTACCCCCGACTCGTCCAGCATGAGAATGGTCGGTCGCATAGCCAGCACAGCAGCCAGGGCCACACGTCTCTGCTGTCCACCGCTGAGTTCAAAGGGCGAACGGTGCGCGTACTCTCTGTAGGGCAGTCCGACTAACGCTAACGCCTCAATGACGCGTGTGCGCATCTCATGACGTGAGAGACGCAGTTGACGGGGTCCAAAGGCGACATCGGCGAAAATGGTGCGTTCAAAAAGCTGGGCCTCTGGAAACTGGAATAGAAGCCCTACCCGCTGACGCAATTTCGGCAGGTCGGACCTGTTCACACCCACCTCAATCCCATCGACGATTACAGAGCCACTGGTAGGGAGCAGCAGACCGTTAAAGTGCTGCACAAGCGTCGATTTGCCAGAACCGGTTACGCCAATGATCGCCGCACAACTACCACGGGCAATCTCCAGATTGATATCGAGCAACGCCGGTCGGCGTAGAGCTGCATCCCCCTGCGCAGCATAGGTATAGCACAGATGCCGCACCTGAACGATCGCGTCACTCATGACACCAACTCCTCTACAATTGCCTCTACCGTTAAAGCGGTCGGCGAAATAGAGACACCCGAGGCACGTAAACGAGCGGCCAGTTCCAGGGGTTCAGGCACGATCAGCTTTAACGCACGCAGACGAGCGAGATCAGCGAAAATGGTTGTCGGCCTGCCCTCCATCAGAAAGCGTCCCTGCTCCATGACCAGAATGCGTTCGGCCTCAATAACTTCTTCGAGCAAATGGGTAACATGAATAATGGTCAGACCATACCTGTCATGTAAACTGTGCAGTAAGCGCACAATCTCCTGACGAGAGAGTGGATCAAGTTGTGAGGTAGCCTCGTCGGCGATAATACAACGTGGACGCAAGGCCAGGACACCCGCGATGGCCAGGCGCTGACGCTGACCACCGGAGAGACGTTGCGGCGCTTGCTTGCGCAGGTGCGCGAGACCCACGGCCTCCAACGCCTCGGCAACCCGTTCAGTAATCTGTTCAATAGGCATACCGCGCATGGTCAGCGCCCAGGCGACATCGTCCTCGACAAGCGTGGCAATAATCTGATTGTCAGGTTGCTGAAAAATCATGCCCACGGTGTCCCGAATACGTCGCTGATACATCTGTTCACGCGTATCTATACCGGCCACAAGCACCTGACCTCTATCGGGTGTCAGTAAGGCGTTGCAATGGCGGGCCAGCGTTGATTTACCACTCCCATTATGACCCAGAATAGCCAGATACTCCCCTGCCTGCACTTGCAGATCAATCGACTCAAGAGCTGGTCGAACCTGAGAGCCGCTATCCGCATGAGGATAGGTGTAGGTCACCTGCTGAAAATCGATCAGTGGTCTGTCACTCATCTACTTCTCTTTGCCTCCCGCTCCAAGCGCTGATGACGCAGACGGCCTATATTCAGGCGACGCACCTCGCATCGGAGGGCATAGAGTCTGGGCAACCTCACTGGATCAGGCTGAGAGTTGGACTTCTGTCTGAAAGATCTGCGTCCGCTGGCAGACCAGAGAAGCCGCTTCACAATGGGAAGAGCCCAACCCACAAACGCCAGGAAGCCGCTCACCAAAGTGAGCAACCGGGATGCCATAGTGAGTAACCAGCCCTCCAGGTGATAGCCGGGAAACGGGCGGACGTTATAGCCAAGCACTCGCAGAAAGAAGTTGACGATGAAATAGACGGCAGGCACCAGAGGGATACAGGCGAAACAGGTAAGAAGGTAGTAGAAGAATAACCAGTGCAGAAAACCCCATTGCACGAAAGTATCCAGCACCGGAAACAGCCTCTCCTGCCAGAAACCACCCAGTCCCACCGGTCTGAGTAACACACCAACCAGGTTAGTGAAAGAGGCATAGCCCTGATGCAGGACACGCAACACCACGCTCGCACCACCAGCGATGAAAGCGTAGAACAGCAGGGTCATCCAGAGCACAGCCGCGCCGCCGAAGACACCCACAACGCATATCACGAGATGGCTCAAACGATAGCGCATCGTCAGACCCAGAAAAAGTCCCGCGCCCGCTTCCAAAAGAAAAAAAGGCAGACCACCGGGACCCATCACAATGCATGCCACAAAGAGCGCAACGCACAGGCTCATACAGCCCACATAGAAACCGCGTCGCAGCACAATCACCGCGAAAACCACCGGAATCAGAAACGACAAGGCAGTCCCGACAACTGGCAAGAATTTGATCAATAACTGAAGAATCACCCCGATATCCGCTAACAGTGCTCCCTCGGCAATGTCAATCGCCCGCAGTTGGCGCGGACGGAACGTGGGAAGAACGCGTTTCGGAGATGGGGGGAAGCCTTCAAAGGGCGCTATTCCGGTTTTCTGGCTACCTTTAATCATTCAATCTACTCAATGTCTCCTGGCAACAGTCTAATACCTGGCACGAGGCCGATGCTCCATCTGTGCGTGCCATAGAACTCTCTCCTATCCTCGCGCGTCGTACACCAGCAACAGGCTCTTTGTTTTCGAGGTAAGATTACATAGTCCAGGAGCATACTATTTTATCCAAATACCTGACTGGATGCATGCACCTGTGTGCAGTGTACCATAGACCCACAATATCATCACAATGAACTATTCACAGCGGAGACAAAATCCTTTTTCCTCCTCCGACAGCAAACAAGTACTTGAACTATCGGACGAAAAACGGCTCCTAACCTGCACGGCTGAGTGAAAAGAAGATATACTAGGGGAAAAGCGGCCTGACATCTTCAGTGAAAATGTACCAGACGAGCAAGTGAAAATTGAGTAAACAATCTTCGATGCCAAAAGAACTCTCTGAGAGAAGGCGCGTATTGACGCACCTTTTCCTCGGTGGCCTGACTCTGATGCTGTACCTGATTATCATGGTTCTTGCTCCTCCGGGAAAACAGGGTGAGCTGTTGCTGATTGTGCTGGGATATCTTTCGTTGCTGCTGATCGCGGTGACATTGCTGATTGGACCGCTGAATTTATGGCGGCGGAAGCGTGCGCGACACAATCCGGTCAATCTCTTTTTGCGACGTGATGTCGGGATCTGGGCTGCTATTACGGGTTGCTGGCATAGTTTACTGGTTCTGCGAGGCTATCTCTTCAATGGTCAGATCAGCATGCTCATTCTGAAGCGCATCAACGGTGGCTATGTCCCTCTCCTGACGGTCTATGGTTTGAGCAACGATGCCGGACTGCTGGCTGCTCTGCTCTTGTTGCTCTTGCTGGTGCTATCGAATACGCTCACGCTGCGTCTGTTGAAGGGAAAACGTTGGAAGCAGGTTCAGCGTCTGGCCTACCTGCTGGCAATCCTGGCGGTGGCTCATACGGTCGGCTTTCAATATTTAAATTTGCGTGGTCCGCTCTTCGTAGGGTTTCTGCTACTCGTAAGTGCGCTCGTGCTTCTCTGCCAGAGCCTGGGAGTGGGCATTACTCTGAACCGCAAGCACAGACAATCGCTCTGATTGTCTCGTCAGGTGGTTTTTTTGTATCCTCAGTTCTGATACTCGTCGGGCTACGAGAAATATGCTATACTTCCTTCACTCGATCCGCGTGAAGATAGTAAAAGCTTTTTAACGAGGAAGACAGGATGGCAACCAATCCAAAGCGAGAACCCCGGCGCGAACGGTCAGGCTGGCCGGGCAAGGGACAGGCGATGACGGTGGATGCCTACCACGAACTTGAACGGCTCTCGCCAGAGCGCAAGTATGAATACATTGATGGCGTCGCCTATCTGATGAGTGGTGGCAGCGTGGCGCACGATCGGATCAATCGAAATATTGGCTACGCGCTTGATCTCCGACTTAGCACTGGTCCATGCACGGCTTTTGGGGTTGATGTACAGGTTTTGATTGGAGTGCGAAGCAATGGCAAACCGCACTACGTCTATCCTGATGCGACGATTTCGTGTAATGCTGAAGATAAACGTCCTGATAATACGCTGATCGAATCCCCGCGCGTCGTCATCGAAGTGCTCTCGCCAGGAACCGAAGCCAAAGATCGAGGGGTCAAGTTTGACGCGTACCAGCGTTGTCCTACCATCCTGACGATTGTGCTGGTCAGCCAATTCGCTCAACATGTAGAGCTCTGGCAACGCAACGCGCACGATCCTGACAATCCACAAGCCTGGTACCTTCATCAATATAGACCCGGCGATCTGATAGAACTCGCCTGCATCGGTATTCACATCCCTATTGAGGAGTTCTATCGAAGTTTAGTCTTCGATGACATGGAAGAGGAATGAGAGAATAGATCACCTTAGAAACGCAGTCGCCCTGTCAACAAACCATCAGGGATCACTCTGCCAATGAAGCAGAGTTACGATGAGTTCGATCACCACGACATAGATTGTAAGCTTGCACTCATCTCTCGTGCTCAGTCATTTCAGCGTTTGTCCCCAACTGATCAAACAACGGTATCATCTCATACAATAATTCGTAGAGAGTATTTCTACCATATACAGGTATGACATCCTGCCTCGCCAGTTCCAGGATAGCTGGTACATCCGCCACAGAAGCGCTATAATGTCTGGTCACTCTACCTGCAATAGAACGTCTCTGGACTCCCGGCAATCTCCATTTATTCTGCAAAAGGGTAAGAACCGTTTCTTTCTGCGTGAGTGCTAAAAGAGTTTTTATGGCCCATATCCTCTCAGAAAAGTTGCTGGTAAATACTTCGCAGGGAAGAAGCGCTAACCGGATGCGAACATTAACTTCGATAGCGGGATGCTGGACCAGTTCCCTGAGCAGCCGACTTCCCTCTACTTTCTCTGCCGACCCACCAGGACTAAACCTATAGATCGCCTCCGTGAGCTGGATTTGCTGATCCAGCGTGAGGTTCCCCTGCTGATAGAGGGTCAAGAGCAGCCGACTTCCCTCTACTTTCTCTGCCGACCCACCAGGACTGAACATATAGATCGCCTCCGTGAGCTGGATTTGCTGATCCAGCGTGAGGTTCCCCTGCTGATACCGGGCCAGGAGCAGCCGACCCGCCTCCACTTTCTCTGCCGACCCCACGGGACTGTACCCATAGATCGCCTCCGCTAGCTGGATTTGCTGCTCAAGCGTGAGATTCCCCTCCTGGTA
>DAOTTL010000226.1:0-4003 GCA_034438135.1 Ktedonobacteraceae bacterium
ACGTGTAAGGGGGCAGCCTGCATAGCAGGCCGAAAGCCTTTTGACCTGATTTTGCAAAAATCAGGGATGACTCATATATTAACCACTTGACAGCTTTGATCTAACCCTATACACTTAGAGTCAAGAAAATCTACCAGGAAAAACTACATAGTAGGCGTTGAACAGGAAGAGTAAGCGATAAATTCCAGCAGAGAGGAAAGATCTGGAGGCTGTAAGTCTTTCCGGGAATCGAAATGCCGAAGGTCGCCTGTGAGCCAATTGTACGGGATGTCCGTTAAAACATAAGAAGAGGATCGTTTCCAGCTATACTGGCATGTGTAACGATCGAAACAAGGTGGTACCACGAGCATATACAGCCCTTTCTCGTCCTTGACGAGGGAAGGGTTTTTTGTTTTATCTGATGAGATATATTCGTGAAGAAACGATCAAGAGATCAGGCAGGAGTGGGAAATGATTGAGCAGGAAAAGTTCTCGCTGCCCAAGGCATATGAGCCACAGGCGGTTGAGAAAAAATGGTACAGTTTTTGGGAAGGGCAGGGGTACTTTAAACCTGTTCCTGAAAGGCAAGGGAAGCCAACTTTTGTGATTAGCATGCCACCTCCCAATGTAACGGGAGCGCTGCACCTGGGACATGCGATTACGGCGACAATCGAGGATATCCTGATTCGCTATCATCGTATGCGAGGTGATGATACCCTCTGGGTTCCAGGCGAAGATCACGCTGGAATTGCCACACAAACCGTTGTGGAACGTCAACTCACTACCGAGGGAACCGATCGGCATGAGATCGGACGGGAAGCCTTTGTTGAGCGTGTCTGGCAGTGGGTTTTTCAATATAAGAGTCGTATCCAGGATCAGCATCGCCGTCTGGGGGTCTCCTGTGATTGGTCGCGCGAACGGTTTACGCTGGATGAGGGACTCTCGAAAGCTGTACGCGAGGTTTTTGTCCGTCTGTACGAGGAAGGGCTGGTTTATCGAGGCGAGCGTATCATCAACTGGTGTCCGGTATGCATGAGTGCCATCTCTGATCTGGAGGTTAACCATGTCGATACTCAGGGCACTCTGACCTACGTACGCTATCCACTTAAACCGCTGGAGGGTCAGGAGAGTGAGCCAACAGAATACATCAGTGTCGCGACTACGCGTCCAGAAACTATTCTGGGTGATACTGCCGTGGCGGTTAATCCGAAAGATCCTCGTTATGAGAAGATGATCGGACGGCTGGCTATTCTACCTGTGATCGGTCGTGAGATACCTATCATCGCCGATGAGGCTGTTGATGCCAGTTTCGGAACTGGTGCGGTTAAGGTTACGCCTGCACACGATCCTGTGGACTTTGAGATTGGGCTGCGCCATGATTTGCCTCGGATCCAGGTCATTGGTTTTGATGGCAAGATGACTTCTGAGGCTGGTCCTTACGTTGGACAGGATCGCTACGAGGCACGTAAAAATCTGGTGGAGGATCTGAAGAGCGCGGGCTTTATTGTGAAAATTGAGGACTATATTGTTCCTCTGGGACGTTGTCAACGCAGTGATACGCCGATTGAGCCATTGATTTCCAAACAGTGGTTTGTGAAGATGGTACCTCTGGCCACACCAGCCATTGGTGCGGTTAAGGCCGGTTTGTTGAAGATTGTACCTGAGCGGTTTAACAAAACGTATATGGACTGGCTGGAAAACATCCACGACTGGTGTATCTCGCGCCAACTCTGGTGGGGTCATCGTATCCCGGTCTGGTACTGTGACAACTGTGGCCAGATGACTGTCAGTCGTGAGGATATCACAACCTGTCCGCATTGTGAAAGTGCTCAGTTGCGCCAGGATGAGGATGTGCTGGACACATGGTTTAGTTCGTGGCTCTGGCCATTTAGTACGCTGGGTTGGCCGGACATCACACCCGATTTGCAACGCTATTATCCGACCTCAGTTCTGGAGACTGGCTATGATATCATCTTTTTCTGGGTCGCACGTATGGTCATGGCTGGTACTCATTTTCTGGGTACCATTCCATTCCACACGATCTACCTGCACGGTCTGATACGCGATGCCAATGGTGAGAAGATGAGCAAATCCAAGGGAAACGTCATTGATCCGCTGGAGGTTATGGATCAGTATGGAACCGATGCCTTACGTTTCACCCTGGCGACGAGCAGTACGCCTGGCAACGATAGCAAGCTCGTTCCTGAGCGGATTATTGGTAACCGTAACTTTGCGAACAAGATCTGGAATGCCTCGCGTTTTGTGATCATGTCCACAGCCGAGATTAGTGGCGGAGTACCGGCTATCGACGCTCTTCAGCCTACTACCCTTGCTGATCGCTGGATTCTCCAGCGTCTGTCACGGTTGACCGATGAAGTAACTCAACTGATTAATGAGTTTCAACTGGGAGAGGCCGGTCGTCAGATCAACGATTTCTTCTGGTCAGATTACTGTGACTGGTATGTAGAGATTGCAAAGGTTCAGATGCAGGGCGACGAACAGACAAAGCTTGCCACATCTGGCATTCTGCGTGCCGTACTGGATCAGAGTTTGCGTCTGCTCCACCCCTTCATGCCTTTCGTCACCGAAGAGGTCTGGCAGCATCTTTATCGAACCTGTGAGCCGGACTCGACGCGCTGGCCTGCGTCTGCTCTGATCATTGCAACGTGGCCTGAGAAATCAGGCGGGTTGTTTGATCCTGCAATTGAGGATCAATTCGTCCTGTTACAGGAGATCATCACACACATTCGTGATGCGCGTAACCAGATGAAGGTTGAGCCAGCCAGGCGTGTACCAGTCATTCTCGTTGGGGGAAGTCAGAGCGAGATGTTGCAGGCTCAGGCCCCGCTGATCGAATTTCTGGCGCGTACCGAACGCCCACAGTTACACACTCAACTGGCGGAAAAACCCGCTCAGTCCATGGGTTTACTCGCCGGTTCGGTCGAGATCTATCTGCCATTGGCTGGCCTGTTAGACATCACCAAAGAACTGGCGCGTATGGATAAAGAGCTGGCTGTAACTGAGCAGGACATAGCTCGTACTCAGGCCAAGCTTTCCAACGAAGCCTTTGTTGCCCGTGCCAAGCCTGAAGTTGTTCAGAAAGAGCGGACTCATCTGGTTGAACTGGAGGAACGTTTAAGCAAGTTGCGCGAGCAGCGCACTGAATTAACAAATTAAACCGACGGGAACACAAAAAGTGGCAGGTGCAGCATTTGCTGCACCTGCCACTTTTTGTGTTCCCGTCGTTTTAATCGGCGGAAGCTGTAAGTTCTTCAAGCACGCTTGTCGTGAACTGCTCATTATAGAGTTGAGCATAGAGTCCATCCAGCTCCAGGAGTTCCTCATGAGTGCCACGTTCAGCAATCTGACCTTTGTTGACCACCAGAATCAGGTCTGCGGCCAGGATGGTTGAGAGACGGTGTGCGATAGCCAGGGTTGTGCGATCTTTCATCAGCGGTTCCAGGGCAGACTGGATCAGGCGTTCAGAGTGGGTATCCAGTGCACTTGTAGCCTCGTCCAGGATCAGGATACGTGGATTTTTAAGGATCACACGCGCTATAGCTATGCGCTGTTTTTCGCCGCCAGAAAGTTTATAGCCACGTTCACCGACAACTGTATCGTAGCCGTTATCGAGTTCCATAATGCGCTCATGGATAGACGCAGCTCTTGCCGCCTCAATCATCTCCTCATCCGTCGCATCCTCGCGAGCATAGAGTAGATTTTCGCGTACCGAAGCATGGAAGAGATAGGTCTCCTGTGTCACCATGCCGACGATATCACCGAGTGAGGCCAGGGCGATATCTTTGACATTTATTCCATCAATCTCGACTGCCCCGCTGTCAACATCATAGAGACGGGGTACCAGATAGGTTGTCGTCGTTTTTCCTGCTCCGCTGGGACCCACCAGCGCCACCAGTTGTCCCGGTTGAACCTCGAACGAGACGTTCTTGAGCGCTGGATTGGGAGCAACCTCATCAGTGATTATTTCCGTCTCGGGAGAGGGTGTGGGTGTATTCTTGTTTTT
>DAOTTL010000227.1:0-6076 GCA_034438135.1 Ktedonobacteraceae bacterium
GTATGGGTCAGGATTAGCATGGAGCCTGGCTTTGTTCTGGATGGGTTCTTTCGCCTGGGCTATGTCGAAGCTCTCATTATGTTTGCGGCCAGTTTCAGGACATTGCGGCGGTACCTGCGTACCCACGCGGCGTGGTACTCCAAACGGGAGGATGGGGAGAACAGCCAGTGAGAACATACCAGCGCTCGCTCGCACCCGACATGATGGCGAACGGCATACATGCCTGGTGTGCGGGTAAGCCAACGTCCCTATGAGCCGCAGACCGAGCTGGTTGTACGAAAGCGGCGTACATCTCTTTTGCCTTCAATCATAGTGATAGCGCTGCTAGTATTAAGCCTCTACATCTGCTGGGTCGCTATTGTCATGCCTTGGTGGACCACGACCAGGACCAGTGGAACTACGGCAGCAGCCGGATCACGCAGATGGATGCCAACGTGGGTCACGGCGGCGAAGAGCACTCCATCGCTGAGTACTACGACGGGACGATTGTCATTGTCGAAATACCCTTTGCCGATCCCTCCCCATAGTCACGTGTACGCCTTGCAGGGCATCTTTAGCAATGCTGTACGCCGGTTGTCCTGCTTCGGGTCGTGAAAGACAGGCAGAATGGACGGCTCGACCTCGTAGTCAGCGTTAAGGACACGAGCTACCAGACCGTGCTTTTCAATACTTCGATCAGGACAGTCCCTTCACCAGCCAGGGCTATCAGAGCAAGCTCGCCGAGCGAGGCATTGTGGCAAGCATGAGCCGCGTTGGAGAGTGATACGACAATGCCGCGATGGAAAGCTTTTTCAGGACGCTCAAAGGGGGGGGTGGATCGCACGCGTTTCGCTACGAGGCTTGAAGCAGGCAGTTGAACTTTGCATTTCGAGAGGTTACTCAAACTGGGACAACTTCAGTATCAGGCAGAGTCTTGCTTCCCTTATCAGTTTCATCTACCGGAGATATGTTACGGCGTTGCCAATCCATCCGTCAGAAGACTACTTTGCTCAGCACTCGAAAGAAGAGTATAATAGGCACACAAACGATCTTCAGGCCCATAAAAGCACGATTATCTCCTCCTAGAAAGTGAAAAGAGGGAGTTCCTATGGCGACGCAATCACGTGATACGCACCCTGAGGCCGAACGCATCCAGATTGAACTACTTCGCAAAGCTGGCCCACAACGACGGCTAGAGCTGGGAATTGCCTTTTCTCAAGAGGCCATGGCAATTGCCCGTCAGGGCATTGCCAGAGCACATCCACATCTTAGCGAAGAGGAGCAAAAGCTTTTGTTTGTCGAAGTGACCTACGGAAAAGACCTGGCGGATCGAGTCAGAGCTTATCTTACCAGGAGACAAACATGAGCCAACAACCACCAGTTCTGGCCGCCATGATTCCAGTTGTCGAGACACTTGATCGCCTGCACATTGATTACTATGTGGGTGGCGCTGTTGCCAGCCTGGCTCATGGTATCTATCGTGCGACAGCCGACGTAGATATTATTGCTGAGATGCTGATAAAACACGTTCGGCCCTTTGTCCAGAGCCTGGAAAACACGTACTATGTGGATGCTGATATGATCAAGGATGCTCTCAGACATCGCTCCGAGTTCAATGTCATTCATCTTCATACGATGTTCAAAGTGGACATCTTTCTGCCAAAGGGACGCCCGTTTGACCACTCAATCCGCCAGCGCGTGCAAAAAAGCGCATTACAAGTCTTGAACGATCCATCCATCTTTAATATAGAGTCACCAGAAGATGTCATTCTTACCAAACTGGAGTGGTATCAGATGGGTGGCCAGGTCTCCGATCGGCAGTGGGGCGATATTCTAGGGGTGCTCAAAGTACAGAAGCTGGCTTTGGATAGAGGCTATCTTTCTCGTTGGGCCACTGAGATTGGCGTCGCAGATCTATTAACACGAGCATTCCAGGAAGCAGGGTTCTAATACCTCCGTCTCGTACCTGGCAGAAAAAAGAGACTTCCGATACGCCCCCTCCTCGCACTACACCCTCACATTTTGACATCTTAATTGACATCTTATCCCACGGTCAACCCTGGATGTTGCACGATTTCGATGGATTCACGATCCCGCTTTTGTGCTCAGGACGGACCTCCATGGGCCACCAGAGACGGTAGGGACCGGTCTTCGGAACCGCGTGTTGGGGGTTCAAATCCCTCTGGGTGCACTTCTCCATATACTACCCTCTCAGCCCGCACGAAAAGCCAAAAAGGCCCGAAAGCTTGCCCCATAAAAAGAGCACCTTGCAAGCCATTTTTTCAAGAACTGGATGTCTACTGACATCTTATTCAGACACGAAAACACCACCCTCTGCGACTCCACTTGACCCGTCCGTTGTTTGGGACCGGAAAAAGGTTTCAGTCTCTGCCGAGATAGTTCACCCTCTGCGACAGTGCATATTGGTCAGCATGCCAAAGAAAGTTTGGTGTTTCAGTCTCTGCCGAGATAGTTCACCCTCTGCGACAGCTATCTGTCTCGTTTGCACCCGTTTTATGAGAAGTTTCAATCTCTGCTGAGAGAGGTACAAGTAATTCATTTATAGAAAACGGCCCTTTTGATATGTTCCTCTTGTACCAGTCGAAATGCCTCTCATAGAAATACGAGAGCCAGTAATGCAAAGATACAAAAGCCTTAGATATTCTTTTCTCAATCGCTTCCTATCCATAACTTTACGAGAGCCAGTAATTAAAGCTCTGATGATGTCATCTCCTGCTTCTCCTCTCCACAAAAGTGAATCAAGCTCATCCGCTTGAGGATGTTGCATCATGGTTTCTCAACCGTCGTTCTTTCCCCGCCCACCCACCCGTTTTGGAGCATGGGAGGCAGCGCAGTCGCGCTGCCTCCCATGCTCTTTTTTCTGGGGAGGGGTTTGGCAACGGCTGAAATGCGCCTTTTGAGAAACCCTGGATATTGCATGCAAGCAACTTGACAAGATAGGCCACCACATGCGAAGTTATCTTTGCTACGGACACTGAATGGGCAAGAGCTTTCCACGTAGGGAAGGGGATACATATGCACATAACAGAACTTCACCTGCACACAACATGTATTGATGAACAGCGAACCTTTTTTGAACAGATTCTCGAACTACAGATGATAGAAACCAGCACAAATGCGTTCATGGTCCAGGCTGGCACAACGAAGTTCACCTTCCACAAGACAGAACAGACTGACATGACCTATCACTATGCCTTTACCATCGCGCACAACACGCTCGCCTCAGCGAAAGACTGGTTGCGCACACGTGGAATAGCACTCATGAGGGATGGAGAGCAGGAAGAGTTTGCCAGCGAGACATGGAACGCTAATTCAATCTACTTTCATGATGGTGCGAATAATATAGCAGAGTTTATCGTACATAATGAGCTTCCAGATGATCATCATGAGACGTTTGGCTCTTGGGACATTCTACGCATAAGCGAGATTGGCCTGGTGGTTAATGACGTAACGGCGCAGGTGACCGATATCAAAGACACGCTGAACATCAGGCCATACCGTGGGAGCTCTGATGATTTTACCGCAGTAGGAGATGCCTATGGACTCTTCATTCTTGTGAAGAAAGGGCGTCCGTGGAGACCCACCACGACAGAAGAAGCTGTGATTGCACCAGTGCAGGCGACGATACAGGGAACGAGCGAACAATCCCATACTATCTCTAATTACCCATATACAATCAAGGTCATCGCTTCTGAATAGAAGCAAAGCTGATCGAAAAAAGACCTCTTCATAGCTCTGCGTTGAACACATCACCAGAAGTATGTCAGACCCATCAAATACAATGATTGACTCCTGCAGAGAGAGAATGAAATGAAAACGAACATGGGAATGTTAGATGGCAAAATCGCGATCGTCACCGGGGCTGGACGAGGATTAGGACGAGCCATTGCAGAAGCGTATCTTCAAGAAGGGGCATCAGTGCCAGTGACAGCGGCACGGGAACAAGCTGAACTCGATCACCTCACACAACAAGGGTGGTCTGAACACCTGCTCCCATTGCTCGCCGATGTGACTGACCCACAAGCTTGCGAACAGGTCGTCGATCAGACGATCCAACGCTTTGGGCAGATTGATATCCTGGTAAATAATGCCGGTCGAGGGATGAAGTACGTCAATGCATCTTTTCTCACAGAACCTTCGCACTTTTGGGAAGTAGAACCTTCGACATGGCATATGATCATTGACACCAATGTCAACGGGCCGTTCTACATGACCCGCGCCGTCGTGGCGCGCATGCTAGAACAGCAGCGCACAGGAAGTATTCTCAATATTGGCGTGAACTACGAGACGATGAAGCGGCGCGGTTTTTCTCCGTACGGACCCTCGAAGGCGGCGCTAGAAGCTGCCTCTGCCATCTGGGCTCAGGATCTCGCCGCTTCTGGTATTCGTGTGAATATTCTGCTACCAGGGGGAGCAACCAACACCGGCATGCTCCCTTCTGGCGCTCCTGAAGACATGCGAGAACGCTTGCTCCAGCCAGAAATCATGAAGGCTCCTGCGGTGTTTCTCGCTTCAGATGCTTCAGAAGGGATAACCGGTCGTCGCGTGATTGCCACAGAATGGGACATGGTAAACCCCGTGGGAAAAGCGATTGCTGAGGGGATCGGATAATTTTTTTATGACGCTACCTCTCACAGAGGTACGCCAGGATCACTGCAAAAAGATCACCTCATGATTCCGAATTGACGCTTCGTTTAACCACGTCTGAGCAAGTTTCTTCTCTGAGGAGATGCTGATCTTCCCAGGCTTCTTCTGCGGTCAATCTCTGTCCGTTTTGTTGAGTGCGATGATACCCCTGATTTTCTCAGCCTGCCACAACAGCTGGCTCCCATCGATGATGAAGCCCCATCTCATCAGGGCTTCGCAAAAGTCTTTTCTTTCCCCACCCACTCACCCTTTTGAGAGGCTCTGAGGCAGCGCGACCGAGCTGCCTCAGAGCCTCTTTTTTCCTGAGGAGGGGTCTGGCCATGGCTGAGTAGCGACTTTTGCGAAGCCCTGCCCATCTCATCCCTCAGGCTTGACACAGCCAATTGAATGACCTATCATTGTAATGAATGAACGTTCAATTATATGATTGGCTATTCGATCGAAACACGCAAGATAAGAGAGCCTCTGCTTCTGAAGGATCTGGCCATCAACACGCCTGCCCATGGCATCTCTCTTGAGAAGGGAACAACACATGACATTTCCTCCTTTTCAGTCAAGACAAGAGGTTGTCATTCATGCACCTCTCCAGGTCGTCTGGAAATTTAATCAAGACTTGACGAACATAGCTGTCTATCATCCCAGGGTCAAGAAGGTAGACCTCATTTCAGGGAAAAGTCAGAGAGGGAATGGGGTCGCCTATCGGTGCCACCTCAAAGATGGGAAAAATACGTGTGTGGAGAAAGATATCGAAGTGGTTCCCATGGAAAGGATCGTCACAGCTTTACCCGAAGACACCATGGGGATTACAAAAATGCTCCCAGATTATCTTGTTGAAGCGAGATTGACGCCTCTTGCTGAGGATAAGACAAAAGTGGAATTCAGTCATTATTATTCAACAAAGTCTCTCAAAGCGATTTTATTCAATATCATCGCAAAAAGGAAGATTGCACGAGACGCTCAAGACACTCTTGATGCGATGAAAAGCACGATTGAAAAAAACTACGTCAGAGCTTGCTCAGACGCTCATTCATGACGGCCAGGTATTCCAAAAGGAGCATGCAACTATGGACAAGACACCTGATCCCATTCAAGAACTGGTGGCGGCGGCCCGGCGCAAGCAGATCCTGGATGCAGCTACCCAGGTGTTTGCCGAAAAAGGCTTTCATCGCGCCACGGTCAAAGACATCGCCCGCGTGGCTGGGATCGCCGATGGCACGATCTACACCTACTTTGCCAGCAAAACAGAGGTGTTGTTAGGCATTCTCCATCGCCTCAATGAGTCAACGGAACGTGAGCAGCAACTCACACCGGGGGGCGAGCAGGATATGCGTTCCTTTTTCACCTCGTACCTGCGCCAGCGCATGGCCCTGTTGTGGCCCAATGTGGAGGTGTTCCAGGCAGTCCTGCCGGAAATGCTGGCCAATGAGGA
>DAOTTL010000228.1:0-3584 GCA_034438135.1 Ktedonobacteraceae bacterium
GTACAGGTTTCTTGCTGATTTTCTGCATCGGCCTGGTAGGCCACTCCACCCCATTTGAAAAGAGCAACTGGTGTGTTTGGTGGCATGAATGCGCCACCAAACACACCAGTTGCTCTTTTTGTTCTCTGTCGCCTGCGGCGACAGAGGGAAAAGCGAGAAAAAACCTCTATGTGTAAGGGGGCTTGCGTCCACAAAGAGCGTTTGCCAGCAGTATCGAAAAGATGATGACTCTTGCACAATAAATAGAACCTGCTCCATTCTGAACATTGAGAGCAGCGATATCCCAGCTGCGATTTTGTACGGCTGAATATGCTAAAATAAAACCAACAGGCTGCGATCCAACAAAGAAAGGTTAGCACATTTTGATCGAAACACAGTGCGATCGTGTACGGTACATGCAATTTAGTCAGTATAACCGGTTCCCCGAACTGATACATGGCATTTTCACTCGCCAGGGAGGCTATAGCCAGGCCCCCTACACAGGACTAAACGTCTCACTTAGTTCTGGCAACGAAAAGTATGAGGACGCTCTACGAAACCGCTTCCTGGCCCTTAATTGTCTGGATATCGTAGACTATCCCTGCGCAACCATGTGGATGATCCATAGCGCGAATGTGCTGACTCTCGAAGGAGATGACTGGCCGGACTGGCGTTCAGATTGGCCTCATCGCAGCTATACTCTGGATGGACCAGAGTATCCAACAAATACAACTGTGCAGTGGACCTTTAAAGCCCGCAACAAAGCCGATGCCCTTATCACCCGTAAACGCGGCGTAGCTCTGGCCTTCTCCACCGCTGACTGCGTCCCGCTACTTTTCTATGATCCAGTACAAGAAGCCATAGGCATTGCGCACGCAGGCTGGCGCGGAACCGCTCGTGGCATAGCTGCCATCACAGTCGCAGCTATGTGCGAACAATTTGGAAGTCGCCCCTCCGATATCTATGCCGGAGTCGGTCCCTCCATCGGCTCATGTTGTTACGAAGTTTCAACGGATGTACAAGAGCTTTTCCTGGGTCGTCGCGCCTTCGAAGAGATGCCAACAGATGAGCGCTATCGTGAACTCATTAGTGAATCCGCATCCTTTGAAACTGTACAGTTACCAGAAAAAGAGAGTCTACGCCTGAACCTCTGGGAAACGAACCGCAGGCAGCTTCTATTCGCAGGTCTGCTCCCCGATCAGATCGAACTATCTGACATCTGTACCAGTTGCGCCCGTGAACTCTTTTTCTCCCATCGTGGCGAAAAGGGCCTGGCGGGTCGCTTTCCTACCATACTCGCACTACACGCTTGATTGAATATACATGGCACGTTCCGGTCATGTAATTGTATATACATTTAGGAGTCATTTCATGCGTCCGCAAGAACACGCAAAAATATCAGCCATCGCGGCAGCCGTTACGCTACCATGGTTAAAGAAAGATGTCTGGATTCCTTATACATCGAGCATACTTATCGATATCGATCATTACGCCTGGTACGCGCTCACCCAACGCTCGCTCAATCTGCGTCAGGCGCTCCACTTTTTTAGAAACAATAAAGCCCCCCGCGGCTCACAGGTACGGATCTTACATCAACCAGCGGTCCTTGGCCTCCTCCTGTTCGTGGCAGTCCTCATTCGCTCTCGACTGCTTGCTCTGATAGTAGCAGGCATGGCTTTCCATGTCTGTCTGGACCGCTATCACCAGGCACAGATGCATTCGCTCTATCGCACAATAGTCACATTGGCCGGGTATACCTGTCAGCAGTGTGGTCAACCAAAGGGCAAAATGGAGCTTCAACTTCACACGCTTCACACACCTCAAGGCATTCTAGACAAATACAACCCTGACAATTATATCGCTCTCTGCCCTCCCTGCCATATCAAAGCCCACCAACCACCATCCCCTGATGCGAGCAGTGCTATGCCTGATTCTTTCTCTCTTTCGAGCAAATAACAACTTATGAGTCATGCATCATTTTGGCAAAATGAGCACATGCTCTTGCTGGCGGCTACGCCGCCATATTTTCAGAAGAAAAGGCTGAGATTGTCAGCAACTTCGCTGCTGACAATCTCAGCCTTTTCTTCTATCTTTTGGGGGAGGGGCAGCTTTGCAAGCCGCAGAAAAGTGAGGGATGCTCATAGTTATTTTTATGAAAAAATCTTCCTTGTGATAGTCATCCATCGACAAAAAACATCTTCTGTCGATTATATCATTATTTGATCGTTAAGCTTAATGTTGATTTTTATCTACATTTGAAACGTAATCGAATCATCACTAGTTTCAAATCGCAGATACCGCAATTATCAGACTTCTTCTTTAAGTGGTCTAACAATCGCAGATATGTCACGTTCTATGCTATGCTATACACGTGACATTGCTACAAAAGTATACCGTTAGTAAACACATTCAGTTGAGCCTCTTTTGTTAAGATCTGGGTAGCATTTTTTCAATCTAAGCAAGTATCATAAAGTAAGGATGTGAGCCACGATGGAAACGCAACTGCTGAAACACTACATCACTGCCGTTCCTAAAGCGGAACTACATGTTCATCTTGAGGGATCCATTCAGCCTGCAACCCTGCTTGCACTCGCAGAGCGCAACAAAGTCACACTGCCCATTCAAACGCTCCAGCAGGTCAAAGAATGGTTCAAATTTCACGATTTTAATCATTTCATGGACATATACTTTACAATTACTCGATGTCTGAAAACAGCGGAAGATTACGAACTTATCGCTTATGAGTTTGGCGCAGCGATGGCTCGTCAACAGATACGTTATGCCGAGGTGACGTTCTCACCAAGCACGCACCATTTTGCGCTGGGTATCCCTCACGATATCTATTTTAACGGTCTCGAACGTGGACGAAAGCGGGCAAACAGGGACTTTGGAGTTGAGTTTCGCTGGATCTTTGATATTGTTCGCAGCATCGAGGATCCAGCCAAAAACCGTCTGTTCGCTGATTATGTAACTGCTGTAGCTATCGAGGGCCAGGAGCACGGCGTTGTGGCATTGGGTCTTGGCGGTGCTGAGGTAGGCTATCCTCCTGAACTCTTTTCTCGTCAGTTCGATCAGGCGCGAGCTGCTGGACTCCACTGTATCCCTCATGCGGGCGAAACGGTGGGACCAGAGAGCGTCTGGGGAGCAGTAAAGCACCTGAGGGCTGAACGCATTGGACATGGTGTTCGAGCGATCGAAGATCTAGAACTGATCTACTATCTCGCTGAGCACAACTTGCCAGTAGAACTCTGTCCCACGAGCAACATCAAATTGGGTATCTATAATCATTTCTCCGACCATCCCCTGGCCCGCTTCTATAGAGCCGGAGTTCCAGTGACGGTCAATTCTGACGATCCTCCTCTTTTCAATACAACCCTCACGCAAGAAATCTTCCTGCTCACAGAGGTGTTTAAGCTTGATCTTCACCAGATCAATGAGATCCTGCTCAATGGCATACGCTTCAGTTGTCTCCCTCAATCAGAGAAACAGGCGCTTGAAACAACCTTTCAGGTCGAGATGCTGAAGCTCCAAGAAGAATTTGCTTTATAAAGCCGTTTTCTCCTCACCCGCCCACGCCCCATTCTTTTTGAGGTATTTCGGTCGCT
>DAOTTL010000229.1:0-9110 GCA_034438135.1 Ktedonobacteraceae bacterium
TGGTAGAGAAGCAAGATCTTGAGATTGAGATGATGTTTCAGATGAGCGGCCTGCTGGTTTTTGGCGTAATGGTCAGTACTTTGCACTACTCACAGTTTTATATAGAACTCAATGAGGAACTTCATCGTTCGAGTGAGCCAGAGACCGCAGAGGTGTTGAAAGAGTACTACTCAGCCCTTGTGCCGCCATCAGACCAGCCGGAGATCGGACCAGAGGGTCTGCCCGTGGTTTTTCGGGTGGCTCATATGCGTGATGTTACTATAATAAGTGGTGGTCATAAGGTTAAAGTACCTTATTGGCGTGGAAAGCTTAGTGATATAGATGCGTTTGTCATTGGGGCTGCGGCGGGCGAATAGTAGCGGAGATGCGGACAGACTGGAGAGTAGTATATCTTATCCATTCTATGCGCATCTCTCTGAGTGTCTAAAAGAGTGAGAGTTGCTCTGGTGGCTCCTCTTTTGGCACTTCCGGTGTAAGTGCTGGAAGTTTGCCTTCTTTACGTAAGCGTTCGGCCTCGGCGATAATCATTGGAATTTTCGCAAAATCGGCGCGAAACTCCGTCATCGTCTTATCACTCCGCAGCGCGGCGGCTGGATGATACATAGCGATATAGATACGCTCACGTCCTCGTCTGGCCTTGCCATGAATAAGACTAATTTTTTCCCCTTTGGTAAAAAATTTAGCCATAGAGAAGCGTCCCAGAGTGACAATTGCCTGTGGGTTCAAAGCCTCTATCTGTCGGTCAAGATAGGCATTGCAGGCCAGGATCTCATCGGGGTTGGGGTCGCGGTTTTCCGGGGGACGGCATTTGACAACGTTCGTAATAAAGACATCCGAGCGTTTCAGTTGAATGCCAGTCAGGGCCTCCTCCAGCAAGCGTCCCGCTGGTCCCACAAAGGGACGACCCTGCTGATCTTCGTTGTAGCCAGGTCCCTCTCCAATAAACATGATTCTGGCCTGTGGATTTCCTTCGCCGGGTACAGCCTTGTTGCGTCCCTTACAAAGACGGCACTTATCGCATATAGAGACCTCACCTGCGATCTCTTTCAAGACCTCCTCTTGGGCCATACTCTCCTCATTTCAGCGCAGCAGCCACTTCTATTATCTACTGCCTCTACTTTACTACAAATAGAACTCTTTTCGTCCATCTTTTTCTCCTGGGGAGAGGCCTGGCCACTCCTGAGCCGTGACTTCTGCGAACCCCTGATCCTCAAGAGAAAGAAGGCGAAAGTGTCCTGATATCCCTATAGATAGACATCAACATAGTGAAGGAGAATCCTCTGCACTCCCTCAATTGTGGGATACCGGTGATCCGTTACAAGAGCAGAAAGGGACGCCCGTGAGGAGCGCCCCTTCCCTGCCCTGTGATTCTTTTCTCATCTCAACCGCATATAACTGGCGGTCAGGTAATAGACCGAGTTGAGCCTACCAGCGACGGTCAGGTGGGCGACCAAAGCCGGAGTCGCGACGTGGACCAGGTGTTCGGTTGGGGCCGCTAGTGCCGCCAGGGCTACTAGGACCCATGGGGCGACGCTGGCCACCGAAGTTACCGCCGCTGCCACCGCTACGATCTCCGTAGCCGCCGCCCGAACTCGAACCAGAACCAGAACCCGAACCAGATGAGCGGCCACGATCTCCATAACCGCCACGATCACCGCCACGGTCACCACCACGATCACCGCCACGGTCGTTATATCCGCCGGGACCACGGCCAGGCATCGAGCTTTCACGAGGACGACCACCACCGTAGCCGCCGCCGGGTCGGCCACCACCCATACCGCCGGGTCGGCCACCGCCGCCGCCGCCGCGACCGCCGCGCTCGCTCTCCATTTCAGCGGCACTTGGCAATTCGCCGCTCAGCGCTGCACGTCGTGACAGATTGACCCGACCTTGCTGATCTACCTCTATAACCATGACTGTGATCTCGTCTCCGATCGAAACGACATCTTCTGGTCGCATGACCTGGTAATCGGCCAGTTGCGACGTGCGCACCAGACCCTCCTTGCCAGGTAGAATCTCCACAAAGGCTCCGAAGTCCACCAGACGACGCACCGTACCGGTGTAGATACGGCCAACCTCTACCTCCTCGGTCAGAGCACGTACAGCATCAATCGCGATCTGCATCGCTTCACCAGAAGTTGCGGAGACGTGCACAGAGCCGTCGTCCTCGATATCAATCTTGGCTCCGCTCTCTTCCTGGATCTTGCGGATCGTCTTTCCGCCTGGTCCGATGACGGCCCCGATTTTATCAGGATTGATCTTCACCGTCTGAATGCGAGGTGCGTACTCGGAGAGTTCTTCACGTGGTGCGTCGATGGTATCGAGCATCTTCTCCATAATGTACATGCGGCCCTCACGTGCCTGCTCCAGGGCCTTTGTCATAATCTCGTAAGTGATGCCTTTGACCTTGATATCCATTTGTAAGGCTGTCACTCCATCGGCGGTTCCAGCGACCTTAAAGTCCATATCTCCAAGTGCATCCTCAATTCCCTGGATGTCACTCATGACAGCCCATTTGCCGGAGCGCTCACCCTCACCAGTGATCAGGCCCATCGCTACACCAGCGACTGGTGCGTGAATAGGTACACCTGCATCCATCATCGAGAGAGTGGTTCCGCAGACCGATCCCATGGAGGTTGAGCCATTTGAAGAGAGCACATCAGAGACAGCGCGGATCGTATAGGGGAACTCATCCTGTGAGGGAAGAACCGCTGCGATAGCGCGTTCAGCCAGTGCACCATGTCCGATCTCGCGGCGTCCAGGGCCTCGCATCGGTTTGCTCTCGCCAGTTGAATAAGGAGGGAAATTGTAATGGTGCATAAAACGTTTGCTCTCGCTGACTCCCAGACCGTCGAGGATCTGCTCATCGCCAGGTGAGCCAAGCGTTATCACGCTGAGCACCTGTGTCTGTCCGCGTGTAAAGATAGCTGAACCATGGGTACGCGGCAGCAAACCCACCTCACATGAGATGGGGCGGATTGTCTTAAGATCGCGTCCATCAACGCGTATGCCGTTATCAAGAATATTGCTGCGTACATATGACTTGAGTTCCTTCTCGTAGAAAGCAATGATCTCTTTCAAGCGATCAGGGAATTCTCCGCCGAGGGTCTCCACCAATGCACCCTGCACCAGGTTCAATGCGCTTGAGCGAGCGGCCTTATCAGGGCTACTGACAGCAGCCTCGAAACGAGGGAGAACAAAGGCGGCAACTCGGGCCTTCAAAGCTTCATCCACCGGAGCGGGCGTAAAGGGACGTTTTGCTACGTTAACAAGCTGAACCAGCTTATCCTGCATCTTAATAATATCTTGCAGTGCTTCCTGACCGAAGCGCACGGCCTCAAGCATCAGGTCCTCAGGAAGTTCTTTCGCACCAGCCTCAACCATCATTACAGCATCAGAGGTGCCAGCAATGGCCAGGTCCAGCCTGGACTCATTCATGGTAGATTCCACAGGATTGATCACCAGTTGGCCATCTATGTAGCCAACGCGAACCGCACCTACGGGTCCAGCAAAAGGAATATCAGAGATACTCAGGGCTGCAGAGGCTCCGACAATACCCAGAATATCGGAATCGTTTTCCTGGTCAACGGAGATCACTGTGATCACGACCTGGACATCGTTGCGGTACCCTTTGGGGAAGAGAGGACGGAGAGGACGATCGGCCAGGCGGCAGGCCAGAATAGCGTGTTCGCTTGCACGACCCTCGCGTTTAATAAAACCGCCAGGGATTTTACCTGCGGCATACATGCGTTCTTCAACATCTACAGTTAACGGAAAGAAATCAATACCTTCGCGTGGTTCATTGTTGCCAACAACCGTGGCCAGGATGACAGTATCGCCATAGCGCACCAGTACAGCACCGCTGGCTTGTTCTGCCACCCGGCCTGTCTCAATACTCATTACGCGGCCACCAATAACAGCTTCTTGACGGTGAATCATAAGTCCTCCGACTACTAAATACCCCCTGCACCCTGCGTCTTGCACCTGACTACGTGCCAGGCAAATTGCTGGACCAGCCATTGTCTCAAGGGGCTTATTTTTTTAACAACTAGTCTCCCCTGCTTAATTTAAGTGTATCCAGTCTGTTTCAAACCTTCCTGGTACATCTCTGGATATATCTATCTCCGGTTTTCTGCTTCTACCCTATTCGTTCTTCATTTCTGCTCTAACTGTCCTGGTGTCGCAAAGCCTCAATGTGGTTACACTCGTTAGTCTTCCATACAACGAGCTTGTGGGGAACACGTAGGTCTTTCCTGGTAATTGTTGCTATCTTTCTTCAACACAGCAAATGCGTCTGCTACGGTGGGAGAAAAATGGAGCCGCGGTCGCGCAAATAACGCGGCGCTGGCCAAAATCGCGCCGACCGCACCCAACACAACCATCTCAATTAGTGGCGTAAGCCGAGTTTCGCAATCAAAGCACGATAACGCGCCGGGCTTTTCTTCCCCAAATAGGCAAGCAGACGCCGACGCCGACCGACCATCATCAACAACCCCCGCTTTGAATGTAGATCATGTTTATGCACTTTGAGGTGCTCGGTGAGCTGATTAATACGGTAAGTTAGCAATGAAACCTGAACTTCGGTGGAGCCGGAGTCGGTTTCGTGGATGTGGGAGTTTGTTATAATCTCCGCTTTTTCTTCTACAGTGAACGGCACGGTCTTTTATACCTCCTGTTGTGCCACAACGAGCAGCAAGGGAAACGCTATGTTCGCATTATAGTTCAACTATCAGCGAGATGCAAGTCCTTGTGAATCTCTACTCGTGGCTATGGAAAAACGATATGCTCGCCTCCTCCTCAGAGAGCTATTTTCTGAGGAGGAGGATAGAGTAGATGGTAGAGGTTACCAGCGTTACTTAATAGTAACTTTGGCACCGACCTCAGACAGCTTCTCAGCAATTTTGTCGGCTTCTTCCTTAGAAACAGCCTCTTTAACTGCTTTAGGTGCCTCATCGACGACCGCTTTGGCCTCTTTCAGACCCAGACCGGTCAGTTCGCGTACAACCTTGATGACGTTGATCTTGTTTGGACCAATCTCAGTGAGGATGGCATCGAACTCTGTCTGTTCTTCAACAACAGGGGCAGGACCCGCATCAGCTACGGCAACAGGTGCACCGGCTGCGGCTACGGGAGCAGCACTTACTCCCCATTTCTCTTGCAAGGTTTTAGAAAGCTCGACAAGATCGAGCACATTCAGTTTTTCGATTTCATCAATAATTGTCTGTACGGACATGGGTTTTTCTCCTTCTGACTGAGTGTATTATTGGGCGTCTCCGTTTTGCAACTGCTCGGAGTGCGCTTGAAGAACATAACAAAGGTCGCGCAAAGGCGCATTAAACAATCCAACAAGACTGGCCGCTGGACCCTGGATGGTACCAACTACCTGGGCCTTGACGTAGTTCTTGCCGCCAGGCATTTTTGCCAGGCTCTCTACTTGCTCAGCCGAAAGCGCTCGGCCTCCAAGTATGCCAGATTTAAGCACGACGATTTTCGAGGTCTGAACGTAGTCATTGATTACCTTCGCGGTTGCTACTTCATCCTCGTAACCGAACGCTACTGCTGTTTGACCGTGGAAAATGCTCGTGTCCAGCTCGGTCATCTCGCTTCGCTCTGAAGCAATACGCAGCAAGGTGTTTTTGGCGATCAGAAACTCGATGCTGGCCGCGCGTAATTTGGTACGCAGATCGGTCATATCCTTGACGTTTAGACCCTGGGTCTGGACCAGGATAGCGACTACGGAACGACTTAGCTTGTCGGTCAGTTCGGTAATTTTTTCTGCCTTGGCCTGTGTAGGCATCTTAATTCCTCCTTTCCGAAATGGTAGATGAGTCATATGTTCTGTACAACCAAAATGGTCTTCGGTAGAGAACCGAAGACCATGCGAGTTCATTTGTCGCTGTCTGGCATTTTTGCTAGACGTTTGATGGTTTGGAGGGTATCACCTCCAAGACCATTGCATGTCTAAACTCGACTGCCAGTAAGTTTCATCTGACCTCGGCAAGCCGGCACCATTTGTAATGGGTGCCATTTACATGCCCATAGGCATACTTGCTATCTTCGGTCTCCTGGCACCAGGCCAGGAGTAGAAAGAGTCGATAAGAGAGAACGCTCCCTCTCCTGTGGGGAGAGCGAACGAGTGATTTTCTTTTTTACGAGGGCTTAAGAGCCGTGGCCGTGGCTACATCCAGATGTATACTCGGTGACATTGTGGACGAGAGCACAATGCTCTTCACATAAGTCCCCTTTGCACCGGATGGTCTGGCCCGCACTACTGCATCCATCACCGAGGTCAGATTCGAGAGCAACGCTTCCTCGCTAAAGGAGAGCTTGCCCGCCGGGATATGCAATAGCGCTGTGCGATCGACGCGAAACTCGACGCGACCAGCCTTGACATCCTGAACTGTCCTGGTGATATCGAATGTAATGGTTCCTGCCTTTGGACTGGGCATCAGGCCGCGAGGTCCCAGCTTTTTACCAAGCCGACCAACCTTGCCCATAACGTCGGGAGTGGCGATAGCCACATCAAAACCGAACCAGTCTTCCTCAATTTGCTTGATCAAATCGTCCAACCCAACGAAGTCCGCACCGGCGGCCACAGCCTCATTGACCTTCTCACCCTGGGCGAATACCAGTACCTTCATCTCTTTACCGGTTCCAGCAGGCAGCATCGCAACGCCGCGCACCATCTGGTCGGCATGACGGGGGTCAACGCCCAGCTTCGTATGCACTTCCATGGTTGGATCGAACTTTACATAATTCATCTTTCTGAGCAGAGAGATTGCTTCCTGAGGTTGATAGAGCTTCTCGGCTTCGACAAGCTTGAGTGCCTCAGTATATTTTTTGCCATGTTTTGTCATGTTATTTTGTGCCCTCCTTGTGGCAGGTAAACCGCAGTGACTTTCGGGCGAAATCTAGTCGTTAACAGTGATACCCATGCTACGAGCGGTACCAATGACCATGCTCTCAGCACCTTCGCTATTGATAGAGTTGAGATCTTTCATTTTGAGTTCAGCGATCTCACGCAGTTTTGTGCGGTCGATAGAACCAATTTTGCTCTTATTTGTTGTCGCCGAACCCTTATCGACACCAGCGGCTTTCTTCAGCAGATCTGGCACAGGAGGAGTTTTGGTGATAAACGTAAAAGAGCGATCTTCAAAGATAGTGATCTCGGCAGGGATCACCAGGCCTACCTGGTTGGCAGTGCGCTCATTATATTCCTTACAGAAGGCCATAATATTGACGCCCTGAGGACCGAGTGCAGTACCAATAGGAGGTGCGGGATTCGCCTTTCCCGCGGGTATCTGTAGCTTTACTACAGCTTTAACACGCTTTGCCATTGTATTTCACAATGCCTTTCACAATGTACTTAACTCGCATTAGATTTTTTCAACCTGGAGGAAGTCCAGGATGACCGGCGTTTCTCGACCAAAGAAGGAAACGAGTACAGTAACTTTGTTTCGATCCTGGTTAATCTCGCTGACCGTGCCGATAAATTCGGTGAACGGTCCATCGATCACACGCACACTCTGACCTTTTGAGAAACTGATCTTGGCTTTGGGCTTTTCTGTCTCTTTCGTAACCTGCTTCAAGATCGCCCGGATCTCGCTCTCGTGCAGTGGAACCGGACGGTTGCCGGAACCAACGAAGCTGGTGACGCCAGGTGTGTTGCGTACAACATACCAGGCCTCGTCGCTCATGATCATCTCTACCAGTACATAGCCTGGGAAAACTTTTCGCTGTACAGTGCGTCTCTGGCCTTGTTTGATCTCAACCTCTTCTTCCATTGGAACGATGATGCGGAAGATCTTGTTACGCATATCCATGGAGGCGATACGCGCTTCAAGGTGGCTTTTGACCTTATTTTCATAGCCCGAATACGTATGGATCGCAAACCAGGCAGGGTCTCCTGCCTCTGAGCTTTTTTGCGGCTCTGGCTGTTCAGATTGGTTAGGATATTCAGTAACCACAGCAATTCCCCTCATTACATTCCAGAGTCGCAAGACTACTTATTAGCGATCAGACGAAAGAGTTGGAAAAGTCCTTCGTCTACAAGTCCCAGTACCAGACCGATTACCGTTGAAAGGGCAATTACTACCAGAGTCATATTACGCGCTTCAACGAAGGTCGGCCAGGTGACTTTATAGCGCAACTCTCGATAGGCGTCGCGTATAAAGCGTACGAGGGTACTGTTACGAATACCTCCCGGCTTCTTTGCGGGTGCGGACGAAGCTTTCGTATCGCGCCGCACCGGTTTGGTGGTGCGTTCTTCGCGAGCGGGGGCTTTGGCGCTTTTTTCGCTTTGTGGCTCTTTTGCGCTGGTCCTCGCCTTTGGTTCGGCTATCTCACTCTGTCTGGCGCTTTTCTTCTTCTCGGACATTTTGTTTGCCACGTTCAACCTTTCTCGATCAGTGTAGCTGTGATCGCGCTACTTCCTATTTGGTTTCGCGATGGAGTGTCTGTACGCGACAGGTTGGGCAGAATTTTCTCAGTTCGAGTCGTTCTGGGTTATTTCTTTTGTTTTTCGAACTCGCATAGTTACGCTGCTTGCACTCAGGACAGGCTAGCACTGCTACGATGCGATTCTCTTTACCTTTACTGGCCATGTTTGTTCTGCCTTCTTCAAGTGTATTCAAATTACCGTGATCTGCTCTTGCCGCGAGTTTTATACGCGGTAGGGATTGGGGTTGCACGGTCAGCCTGCTATCCGTGGTTGAGCTACACCACGATGTGTTCCCTTTGAACACATAAGTTTCTTTTTGACGATGGCTTTGATAAATGTTCAAAATGTTCTTGTGAATAGTATATCAAGCCTATGGCATTATATAGGTTTTTCCGTTTTCTCACAAGGGCTTCCTTTTTTTTCGTTGCTCACTCCCAGAGGAGCGAGCAACGAAAAAGAGAGAGAACGGGTTACTTTTCGATCTTGGTGCAGATGCCAGCACCAACGGTGCGTCCACCTTCACGAATGGCGAATTTCACGCCCTCTTCCATGGCCACCGGCTGGATCAACTCGACGGTCATCTCGATGTTGTCTCCCGGCATGACCATCTCCACGCCCTCCGGCAGCTTGATCGCTCCGGTGACATCCGTGGTTCGCACATAGAACTGCG